>DULU01000052.1 GCA_012840225.1 Bacillota bacterium | reverse complement strand
GGGTAGCCGGCGTCGGGGTAGCCGGCGTCGGGGTAGCCGGCGTCGGGGTTCAAGCCGACACCGGCGTAGCCGAGCCGGTTTGGCTCCCCATAAAACCGGATGTAGATGTAGCTTATGTACCCGATCACACCTCCGGGCCATCCATCACTGCCGCCGCCGCCATACTATTTGAAAACACCACCGGCACCGTGCTCTACGGCCGCGAAGAACACCGTCCCAGAGCTCCCGCCAGCATAACCAAGGTGATGACCGCTCTCCTGGCGCTCGAACAAGGTCGGTTGAGCGATACAGTGACGGTATCGAAAAAAGCCGCTTCCATACGCGGCTCCTCTGCCTACCTGCACACCGGTCAGAAGATCCTGCTGGAAGACCTGCTATACGCCATGCTCCTGCGCTCGGGCAACGATGCGGCATACGCCGTGGCCGAGCATATCGGCGGCAATATCGACAATTTCCTGGAAATGATGAACACCCGGGCCAGGGAACTAGGCGCCGGCCGCACTCACTTCGCCAATCCCCATGGTCTGGATGCCCCCGGCCACTATTCCACCGCCTTTGATTTGGCTATGATATCACGGGTGGCGCTTTTGTACAATAAGTTTGCCGAGATAGTCGGCACCATTCACTATACATACGAAGAAGGCGGCGTGGTCTGGAAAAACACCAATCGGCTGCTCTGGAGTTATGCCGGGGCGGAAGGCATCAAAACCGGCACCACCGGCCAAGCCGGGAATTGCCTTGCCGCCGCCGCCACGAGAGACGGGAGGCAACTCATCACCGTCGTCTTGGGCAGCAGGAATCGCTGGAACGACAGCGTGAAGCTCCTGGAATATGGTTTCGATCGCTTCCGGCTGGTCACGGTGGCCAAAGAGGGCGAGGCACTGGCTGTGATCCGCCCGGCGGGGAGCCGGGAGCCGCTCACCCTGGTACCGGAAAGCGACATAAAGGTGATCGTCAAAACGAGCCTGCCGGGCGTGATCAGCACTCGCCTCCAGCTGGAGAATATCAAACTGCCTGTGCACCGCCGGCAGAGGCTCGGAATTTGCGAAGTCTTTGTGGACGGGGTGAAAGCAGCGGATATCCCGCTCATCGCCGCCGCCCCGCTCGGCCGGCCCACCCTTTGGCAGCGCCTCCTCGGGTGGTTTACCCCCGGAACTGATGCACCCTAAAGGGAAATCATCTATCTTAGCCTAAGTATCTTTTTCACCGGCGGCCACCCGCTCCAGCGGCGCCATTCCGGCCATGAGTTTCTTCACGCCTGCCCCGGGAAAGGCTATGGTCAATATCTGATCGTTTCCCGACCCCTGGGCGGTAACCACCGTCCCCAAGCCGAACTTCTCATGCCGGACTCTCTCGCCGACCACAAAAGCCTTCCCGGTGGCCGGCGACGACGGCCGCGACCGCGCCTCTCTTTCTTTAGGCTGTTTTCTCAACGTTGTCCCGGCGCTATAGGCTGCGGCACCGCCGGCCACCCGGCTGTCGGCCGCTCGGCCACGAGCCTTTTGTCCGCCTATCGATCCGCCGTCCATGGTGCCGCCCCCCGCCGCCACCAGCCTGGCATGTATAGCCTGCTTCAGGTAATCCTTGCCCGTATCCACCGTTTGGAGGTATTGCTCGGGGATCTCCTCGACAAAGCGGGAAAGGCGGCTGTAATTGTAGCTGCCGTAGAGCAGGCGCTGCCGGGTATAGGTCAAGTAGAGCTTCTTCTTCGCCCGGGTCATGCCCACATAAGCGAGCCGCCGCTCCTCTTCCAGCTCATCCACGTCATATAAAGCCCGGGAATGCGGGAATACCCCTTCTTCCATACCCACCAGAAATACTACGTCGAACTCCAACCCCTTGGCCGAATGCAAAGTCATCAGGCATACGGCATCAGCCGTCTCATCATAGGCATCGACATCCGACACCAGAGTCACATGCTCCAGGAAGGCATCCAGGATATCACTGTCCGAGCCGGCCGCAGCCGCCGCCGGATCAAAATTGTATATAAAACCAGGGTCAGAGCCCGCGGCAGCGCCTGGCTCCGCATTATCCTTCTGAAACTGCTCCGTTACCGAGAGAAACTCCTTGAGGTTTTCAATGCGGGCATCGGCTTCCACGCTGCGCTCGGCTCTCAGCTCGGCAAGGTAGCCGCTCTCTTCCAGGATATATTGCACGATTTGCGTCAGATCGGCCGTCTTCTTCATGGCCCTGGCCTTCTCCAGGAAACCGTGGAGCTTCATCACCTTGCCGGCTATGCCGGCCTGCAGGTTGTCCACCTGATCGGCCTTCCCCAGTGCCTCATATAGGGTGATCCCGGCTCTGGCGGCATAATCCTCGAGCCTGGACAATGTCGCCGGCCCTATGCCCCGCTTGGGCACATTGATGATGCGACGCAAGCTGAAGATGTCTTCCGGATTGGCCACCACCCGCAGGTAGGCTAAGAGGTCCTTAATTTCCTTGCGCTCATAATAGCGCACGCCGGAGATCAGGCGGTAAGGCAGGCCCCGGTTGATGAATTCTTCCTCCAGGGGCCGGGATTGGGCATGTGTGCGGTAGAGTATGGATATTTCCGCATGGGAAAATCCTTCCCTTGTGAGGCGGCGGATCTCGTTGGCCACATAAGCGGCTTCATCACGCTCGTCGTTGCACAAAGCCAGGTGGATGAGATCGCCCTCCTGGTTTTCCGTGTAAAGGGTTTTCTTCGGGCGGGCGATATTGTTCTTGATCACCTGATTGGCCGCATTCAGTATATTCTTTGTCGAGCGGTAATTCTGCTCCAGCTTGATCACTTTGGCGGCGGGAAAATCCCGCTCGAAGTTGAGGATGTTGCGGATATCCGCCCCCCTGAAGCGGTAGATCGACTGGTCGGCATCACCCACCACGCACAGCTGCGGCCCACCGGCGGCCAAAATGCTGACCAGGCGGTATTGCGCATGGTTGGTATCCTGGTATTCATCCACCAGAATGTGGGCAAAGCGCTCCCGGTATTCCTGCAAGACATCGGCGCAGCTCTCAAAAAGGGTCACCGTCTGCATGATCAGGTCGTCGAAGTCCATAGCCTTGTTTTGCTTCAACTTTTCCTGATAAGCCTGGTAGGCTTTGGCCACCTGCTTCTCCCAGAGGTTCCCGGCCCGCTCGGCATAAGTCCGACAGTCGATGAGCTCATTTTTGGCGGCGCTCACCGCAGCCAGCACCGCCTTGGGTTCATACTTCTTGGAGTCCAGATTGAGCTCACTGATCACCTGGCGCATGGCCGCCTGCTGATCGGCAGTGTCAAAAATGGTGAAGCTGCGCGGGTAACCGAGGCGATCGGCGTGCCGGCGCAGGATCTGCACGCAGATGGCGTGAAATGTGCCGACCCACAGGCGTTCCACCAGGGGGCCGACGAGGCCGCTCAGCCGCTCCTTCATCTCCTGCGCCGCCTTATTGGTGAAGGTGACCGCCAGGATCCTCGCCGGATCGACTTTTCTCTCGCCGATGAGATAGGCGATGCGATATGTGAGCACTCTGGTCTTTCCGCTTCCCGCTCCGGCGATCACCAACAGAGGTCCTTTATCGTATGTCACGGCGGCCAATTGTGCTGCATTCAAATTCGCCAGGCTATTCTTCATCATCTGTTACGAAATTGCCGCCTCCTTATTGGCTAAGGCATCGGCCATATCTATATCCGGGCCCGATGCGCTCCTGTTCTTAACCTTGCTTTTACCCGTACCGGGCGCTCCTCCCGCATTTCCCGCAGCTCCAGCAACTTCAGCCGTCCCTGCAGCTCCCGCAGCCGGCGCAACTCCCGCAGCCGGCGCAGCTCCCGCAGCCGGCGCAGCTCCCGCAGCCGGCGCCTTGCCGGCCGTCTCCTCCTTGGCCTCCTCAGGCTCGCCGGACTCGCCCGGCTCACCTGATTCATCTTTATTATCAAGGCGCTTCGCCCTGATCCAGGTGATACGCAAGCCGTCCACCGCCGCCACTTCCAGCTGGTAGCCGTCCACCTGCACCTGGTCGCCAAGTTCAGGCTTCTCGGCCAGCATACTGAAGACCAAGCCGCCGATGGTATTTATCCCTTCCACCAGGTATTCCTGGTCAATGCCGAGAGTTTCGAAAGCTTCTTCCACCAGCATGCCGGCATCGAGTTCCAGGCCGTTCTCCGTCTGCCGCACCATGGCGGGCTCCACTTCATCAAACTCGTCGCGAAAATCACCGAACACTTCCTCGATCATGTCTTCCAGGGTGACCAGACCGGAAAAAGTCCCGTACTCATCGACCAGGATAGCCATCTGCTGGTTGCTCTCCTGAAACTTCATCCGCACCTGCGGCAAAGGTAAGGTTTCGGGAATCACCAGCGGTTCCCTGGCGATGTCCTCCAATTTTTTCGCCGCCCCCGAGCATCTGGCGGCAAAGAGGTCCCTGATATGCACGATGCCCACCACATGATCCCGATCTTCCTTGCACAGGGGATAGCGGGTATATCCCTTGGTGAGCACGAACTGCACGGCTTCCTCCAGGGTCTGATCGGTAAATAGCACCGTCACATCGTTGCGGGGCGTCATGACCTCCCCGGCGATCCGGTCGCTATAATCCAGGATCTTCTTCACCAGTTCGGCTTCATGCTTGGCCAGGATACCCTGCTCTTCACCGGCGGATATGATCATGCGGATATCCTCTTCGGTATGCATGGCCTCATACACCGATGCCCCGTTCCGGTAGCCCAGCGCTCCCCGGCTGACCTGGGAAACCTTGTTTACCAGCCAGACAAAAGGATACATCAGCATGTAGAAGACCTGCATGGGCCGGCTGCACCGGAGCAACACGGCCTCGGCCCGCTGCGCCGTATACCGTTTCGGGATCAGCTCGCCGAGAACGACCAAAAGGATGACGGCTATAGCAAAACCTATGGCCGAAGCTAGAGCCAATCCTATGCTCTCACCAATGCCCAGCCAGATAAAGAGCGGCTCAAGCAGCACCTCCACCGCCGGGATGCAAATCCATCCAAAGGCGATGACCGTGGCCGTGATTCCTAGTTGGCAAGCCGATAAATATGAGTCGATGTGCTTGTTCTGGATGATATCGAGCGCAAGTTCTGCAAAACGACGGTTGTTTTTGGCAACATACTCTCTGATGCGGTGCGGTTTGGCTCTGGCAATCGCCATCTCCGAAGCCACAAAAAAGGCATTCAGGGCGATTAAACCGATGGCTGTGAAAATACGCCACGTACTACTAGGGTCGTCCATTTCCTCTTCCCTTCTTTAAATTTACCCTATTGACTGCAGTCGGATTCCCCATCGATAAAATAATATTAATACTTATTGGTTCGTATAAATCACCCTCTTTCCTTCTTGTTCATAATGGCATGGCTGTCTGCCGCTGCCAGTTATCCACCTCAACTAGATCAGGGAATGACTATGCGCTGGCCGGCGATCAACCTGTCCGGATTCTTCTGCAACCCCGGATTGGCGGCCAAGAGCTCGGCCAGGCTTTTATGATAACGCTTGGCTATGGAGCTTAAGGTATCGCCCCGCTGCACGGTGTAGATGATCTGCCGGGCAGCCTGGGCGGCTAAGGCGGCGTAGTTGTTCATGCCATAATCCATCAGGGCCTGGGCATCGGCCCAACGCTGCTCGCTGCTGGGACAGCCGAGGAGCACCACAATCAACCGGTGACCGTTGCGCACGGCGGCGGCCGATATAGAATAGCCCGCTTTTTGAGTATATCCTGTTTTGGTACCTAATGCACCATTATATCTCCATAAAAACGAATTAATATTGGCGATCTCTTTTTGCTTGCCTTGTAAAGAAATAATAGCCCTGGACTGTTTCACCAACTCGGCCAGCCCGGCATGATCTAGCAGGGCCCGGGAGAGCAAGGCCATATCATAGGCCGTGCTGTAGTACCCCGCGGCATCCAGACCGTGGGCATTGGCGAAGTTGCTGTCGAGAGCTCCCAACTCCTTCGCCTTTTTGTTCATCATCTGCGCAAAAGCTTTTTCCGAGCCCCCTATATGCTCCGCCAGAGCCGTGGCGGCATCATTCCCGCTCGCCAGGAGCAAAGCGGCCAAGAGGTCCTGAACACTGATGCGGTCGCCGGTACAAAGCCCGATTCTGACGGAGGGTTCCGCCGCAGCATTAGCACTCACTTTCACCAGGGTGGTATCATTCACCGGCACCCGGGACACGGCGGTGAGGGCCGTGACGATTTTAGTCAGGCTGGCCGGCGATCTTTTCTCATATGGATTGAGGGAATAAAGCACCTTGCCGCTGTCGGCATCCATCAATACGGCAGCTTTGGCCGTGAGCCTCGGCGGCGGGGGCGGCGGGGACGGTGCGGGTAACTCCGCCGGCGCCTCGCCCGCCGGGGCAGAAGACGACCCCGAAGACGAGGTGGAGGACGGTGCCTTCGCTGCCTGCTCCGGCGGTGCCGGCGCAGCGATCGACAGGACGGCAGCAGCCATCATCGCGGATGGTGAAGGGCCAGCTGAGGCGGGGGCGGGAGCGGAGGCAGAGGCCGAGCTTGACGACGGCACCGATGTGGTAACCTGAGCGCCAAGAACCAGAGGCTGCGGCTGCGCCGGTAGCGGAGGTTGCACCGGCGGGCCTATATTCTCGGCAATGCTGCCGCCCGCCACCATCTGCTCCATCTGCGCCATCTGCCAGTCGGTAAGCGGCTGAGCGGTTGGTGGCAGAGTGGTCGGCTTTGGGATCGGCAGCGGCGGCGGAATGATGGGGGTAGCAGCGGTCGCCCCAAGGCATCCCATATACGCCGCCACGCCAAAAGCGGCTGATATGGCCCACACCAGGAGCGCCAGTCTAATTGGTCGCCGCATATTTATTATGGTGGTCAATTCAGCAACCCCCATAGGATCTCCGGGCGAGCGAACAGTGGCACATCAAGCAAACCATACACAAGCTAATAAACTCACATATGCCATATATATGCGTCGCACTAAAATTTAGCCCTGCATAATTGCTGCTACAGGCGGAACGTAAAATCATTATACTACATTTGCCTAGAGAACTCCTTTAGTGGAAGGCACTCCCGCCACCCGCTCATCGAGCCGCAAAGCCGCCCGCAATGCCCTGGCGAAGGCCTTAAACGCCGCCTCGATGATATGATGGGAATTATGCCCGTCAATAAGGCGCAGATGCAGGGTGATGCCGGCATGCACGGCTACGGCACGGAAAAACTCCTCGGCGAGCTCGGTGGGAAAATCTCCCACATTGACGGTCTCATAGCGGAATTGGCGGTAGGCAAAGTAAGGTCGTCCGGAAAAATCCACCACACACTGCACCAAGGCTTCGTCCAGCGGAATAGTGGCTTCACCGTATCTTGCCATACCTTTTTTATCCCCTACCGCCTGCGCCAAAGCCTGCCCCAGGCAGATCCCTACATCTTCCACCGTATGATGGCCGTCGACATAGAGATCCCCCCGGCAGCAGATCTCCAAATCCATTAGAGAATGCTTGGCCAAGGCGGCGAGCATATGATCAAAGAAGCCGATCCCCGAGGACACCTCAGCACGGCCTTCTCCGTCAATGGTTAAAGCCAGCTGGATGTCGGTCTCATTGGTCTTGCGCTTCACCAGCGCCGCCCGGGCCCGGGCACCTGTGCCCGCCGACTGTTTTTCCATGGTGCTACTTCCCTTCGTTTCCGTTTCCGTTTCCATTTCCGGCCAAACGCTCCAGGCGTACCTTCACCGCCGCGGCATGAGCGTCCAAACCTTCCATATCCCCTATCTTGACCGCTGCTGGCCCCAACTCCTTTAATCCTTCGGCCGTAATCGCTATGACACTGGAGCGACGGATGTAGTCGTCAACCCCGAGCGGAGAGGAAAAGCGGGCCGTCCCGTTGGTGGGCAATATATGATTGGTCCCGGCCACATAATCGCCAATCGGCTCGGTCGAGAAAGGTCCCAAAAAGACCGCTCCGGCATGCCTGATCTCCGCCAGCCAGCGCCAAGGATCCGCCACCATCAGCTCCACATGTTCGGGAGCAATGGTATTGCACAGCTCCACAGCCGCGGATAAATCAGGACAGATCACCGCCCGCCCCCACCGGGACAGAGACTCCCTGGCGGTATCCGCTCTTTTCAGGACGGATAACTGCCGCTCCATCTCCCGGAGCACCTCATGCAAGAGCTTCTCGCTGGGAGTCAAAAGGATGGCCGCAGCTTCAGGATCGTGTTCGGCCTGGGAAAGCAGGTCGGCAGCCACAAACGACGGGTCGGCCTCCTCATCGGCTATCACCACTATCTCACTGGGGCCAGCCAAAGAATCTATGCCTACCCGGCCGAACACCCTCTTTTTCGCCAACTGGATAAATACCCCGCCCGGACCGGTAATCTTATCCACTTTGGGCACCGTCTCGGTACCATAAGCCAAGGCAGCAACCGCCTGGGCGCCTCCGGCCCGCAGAATGCGATGCACACCCGCCTCTTTCAAGGCAAAAAGCAGCCGCTCATCAATGCGACCGCCACTTGCCGGCGGTGGGGAGACACTGGCGATAATGTTTTTCACCCCGGCGACGGCCGCCGGTACCGCACACATCACCGCAGTGGAGACCAGCGGCGCCCGCCACCCGGGCACACAGCAACCCACAGCAGCTAAAGGCTCTATGCGCTGCATCAGATATGAACCGCCCACCGTATTGACAAAAAACGACTGGCGCCGCTGGCATTCATGGAAATACCGCACCTGAGCAATGGCCGTCTTCACGGCCTCGCTCTCCTCAGCCGTCACCACCGCATACGCCTTCTCGATCTCCTCTTCCGTCACAAAGAGCGTTTCCGGCGTGAGCTTCACCTTATCAATGCGCCAGGTATACTCCAACACGGCCGCATCGCCCCGCTTGGCCACATCGGTGACGATTTGTTCCACTACCTCCGCCGGCGTCATCTTCCTGCCGAATATGCGCTGGATGGACTCCTCAATAGCCGGGGCCACCGCCACCTCATCCAGGGCCGGCCTGGTCAGATTAGCCCGCATCCAGGCCTGATCCATATCCCGGTGCGCCTCGATGATCTGCATCAATTGCTTTTGTGCCATGAAATGCCTAGGCTCCTTTTCGTAAAACAGTTATATATAATAGCAACATGTCCTCTTATTATTTTATCATCATATCATTAATATCAAATATCAGCGATCAGCGCGCCAAGCCTTGCTCTGCCAGCCAGTGAAGCATAGCGGCGATGAAAAGCACGTTTTCCCGGTATTCATCCGCTTCCAGACCCCTTGCTGCCAGCGGATTGGCCCCCAGCAAAACGAGCCTTCCCCGGCCGATCTGTTCCATCATCGCCAGGATCTCGGCTTTTTCGGCAATGGCACCAGCGCCCTCCGAGCCGCCGCCAGGCATCGGCTCACCGCCAACAGAGATGGGGCCCTTCTCAGGTGAAGCCCAGCGGCGGGAGCCTGCTCTTTGCAAAATAACTGTGTCCACTCCAGCACCCAGCAGCGCCACCGGATTTTCCAGAAAGAGAGGCCGAAACTGATACTCCTTCCCTTCACTGTCGGCCCGGAGCGGCGGTATAGCTGCTATCAAGCCCTCACCCTCTTCCGCTCCAGCTTCTGCCTCCGCTCCAGCTTCTGCCTCCACTCCAGCTTCTGCCTCCACTCCCGCTGCCGTCGCCTCCTCCTCTTCCGCGGTCGCCACCACCACCTCCTCTTCTGCCGTCGCCGCTTCCTCCTCCGCCGCCGTCGCCGCCTTCGTCCCTCTCTCCAGAGGGATCGATAAAGGTATAAAGCGGTTGCCGGACCCCAAGCCGACCAAGAGGCGATTGATTCCTTCCAGAGCAAATGACACCCCGGCTGAAAACCCAGTCTCCGGTGTCTGCACCAGCCCCTTAACAGAGATGATCAAATTACCTCCCCTAGCCACCCAGCCGGCCGCCGCCGCCAATTCCTCAGTCTGAAAGTGCCTGCTCGCCTCAGGGGACAATTCCGCCCAGACAACTCCATATGCCGGCCACCCTTTCACCCAGGGCTCGGCAGAGGCCACTATTTCCAAACCCTCCTGCTGCAGCGTGGTAAAGTATGTCGGAAGGGACGCCGCCACAGGATCACTCGTGCCGGAGTTGACGGAATATTCGCCGTAATTACCGTGTGCAGTGTCTACATACACCGCCGCCAATTTCTGCCACACTCTTTGCTGCATATAAAGGCGCCGGCTAAACTGCCACTCCGGGAGGAGAGCGGAGTTGCGATCCCTTTCCTCCTCCACCGTCTCCTCCACCGCCCCCTCTTCCCCCTCTTCCGCCACCACCTCGATAACCGGCGCCACCCATATATCAAAGGCCTGATACACCCACTCGGCTTTGGTGGGTGTAAGCGGCACGTCGATCTGCAAGGTTGCTCCCGGCAGTAACTGCCACACTGTCGTCTCTTCCCCCGGCGCCGCCGGCGGATAAGCCTCGATCCCCAGCTTATTTACCTGAGGTGGGGGCACGGTGACCGCTACCCAAAAGCCTCCGTTCTCCAAAATCTCCTTATTATTGTTATTATTGTGCAGAATCAGGCGACAGGTAGTTGGACGATTGAACACCAACGGCGGACACTCCATGCCCACCACCTGCACCTGCATCTGCTCTTGTGCCTGCTCCTGCACCGGCTCTTGCACCGGCACATGCCCAGGCGATAAAGCGGAACCAGACGAACCGGTAACAGATAGGCCTGAAACAGATAAACCTGATGCCGCTGCCGGCAGGAACAATAGGGTCGCCAGGGACAACAGCAATAAACCGCAGACCAGTCCCAGCCGGGACAGACCCATCCAGGATTCCCGTGGCCGCATAACCTTTACTCCCAACAGATGGTGGCCGGCGGTTTGGAGCTGATATCATACACCACCCGGCTGATCCCCTTCACTTCGCTCATTATGCGACCGGCTATGCGATCCAGGAGTTCATAAGGAAGCCTCGCCCAATCGGCCGTCATGGCATCGATGCTGGTGATGGCTCTGATAGCCACCACATATCCGTAAGTACGCCCGTCACCCATTACACCCACCGAGCGGGTATCGGTAAGCACGGCGAAATATTGCCAGATTTCCCGGGCCAGGCCGGCTTTTTCCACCTCTTCGGTGACTATGGCATCGGCTTTTCTCACCAGCTCCACTCGCTCCCTGGTGATGGTTCCCACCGTGCGGATAGCCAAGCCGGGACCCGGGAACGGTTGGCGCCAGATCATGCTTTCCGGCAAGCCAAGTTCCAGACCCAGCCGGCGCACTTCATCCTTAAACAGATAGCGCAGCGGCTCTATCAGGTCCAGTTTCATTTGCGCCGGCAGGCCGCCCACATTGTGATGGCTTTTGATCAAGTTGGCCGCTCCCGTGCCGCTTTCAATCACATCGGGATATATCGTACCCTGCACCAGGTAGCGCACGTTATCTCCCAGCCGGGCCGCCTCTTGCTCGAAGACGCGGATAAATTCCTCCCCAATCAGCTTGCGCTTGGTTTCCGGATCGCCCACCCCTTCCAGCTTATCCAGGAAGCGGTCGGCAGCATCGACCATGATGAATTGCTTGCCCATACGGGCAGTGAATATCTCCCGCAGTTTTTCCGGCTCATTCTGGCGCATAAAACCGTGATTGACGAAAATACAGGTCAGCTGGTCGCCGATAGCCTGTTGCACCAGCGTCGCCGCCACGGCCGAATCCACCCCGCCGGAAAGGGCGCAGATAGCCTTCCCCCTCCCTACCTGCTGCCGGATTTCCTCCACAGTATGGCGGATATAATTACCTACCGTCCAATCAGCCCGGCAACCGCAGATACCGACGGCAAAATTCCTGATAATATCCCGTCCCTGCGTGGTGTGCACCACTTCCGGATGAAATTGCACGGCATATAGCCGTCTCTCGGCATGTTTCATGGCGGCCACCGGTGCATTGTCGGTGCGGGCGGTCACGACAAATCCCGACGGCACCTCCCGCACCACATCTCCATGACTCATCCAGCAGGTGATGCCTTCGGTCGGCAAACCGGCAAACAACTCATCCGCCCCGGTAATATGCAAAAGTGTCCGGCCATATTCCCGCTTTTCCGCTTCTTCCACCTGCCCGCCCAGGCTCTTGGCCATGAGCTGCATACCGTAACAGATGCCCAGCACCGGCAAGCCGCACTCGAACACGGCAGGATCGACAGCCGGTGCCCCGGGCGCATATACACTGGCCGGCCCTCCGGACAAGATGATCCCCTTCGGCTTGCGGGCCAACAGATCGGCCAGAGCGGTGGTATGCGGCCAGAGTTCGCAATATACCTGGCACTCCCTCACCCGCCGGGCAATCAACTGGCTATATTGAGCACCAAAATCAATCACCGCAATCCAATCATGTGCGGGAATGGACACATTTTCCGTCGTCATATATAACCTCCTAAAGTCTCCCCTACCAGTCGCCTGGCTCCCATCAGCCGCCATCAACCTTCAGTTCCCATCAGCCGCCAGTTCCCATCAGCCGCCAGTTCCCATCAGCCGCCGTAAATTTCCGGTTTGAGCACCCCGATAAAGGGCAAATTGCGATATTTCTCGGCATAATCCAACCCATAACCCACCACAAACTCATCGGGAATGACGAAGCCGCAGTAGTCGAGTTTGATATCAATTTTACGCCTGGTAGCCTTATCGAGCAGGGCACAGATAGCCAGCGATGCCGGACGGCGGGAGCGCAGGTTTTCCTCCAGATATTTCAGCGTCAACCCGCTGTCGATAATATCCTCAACCACCAGCACATGCCGGCCTTCCACCGAAGAGTCCAGGTCTTTCAGAATGCGCACCACTCCCGAACTCTTGGTTTCCATGCCATAGCTGCTGATAGCCATGAAATCCACAGCTACCGGAAGCTCAATATGCCTGATCAGGTCACTGGTGAAAAGAGCCGCACCTTTCAGGATGCAGATTATTACCGGGGAGCGGCCGGCATAATCGGCGGTAATTTTCGCTCCCAACTCCGCTACCTTCGCCTTTATTTGTTCTTCACTGAGCAATATTTTCTTCACATCGTCAGCGATAGACATATATCACCAACCTCACTTTGCCGTCCCAGCCCAACCGGCTGAATCGGCTGAATCGCCTGATATCGCTTTTTTGCTTTTGTCCGGTTCTTTAAGAGGCCCCGATTATCCTGCAGGTGTCGCACCGCGTATCGCGCTATCAAAGTAAAAATTAGCTTAACCGAAACTTGTCGCCCTCCCATGCCACCTCACATGTCCCCTCCCATGCACCTCACATGCCAACTCCCATGCCAACTCCCATGCCACCTCCCCCAACGCTACCGGCTACTGGCTTCTGGCTACCTGCTACAGGCTACTGGCTACAGGATCTCATATCTCCATACCGAATACTTATCTGATCCGATCTATTATTTACGATCCACAATCCGCCGACGCAGGAGGCTCAGCCCAACGTGAAACGCCCATATGTAAAGTACCTGATCTGCATCATCTGCACCCCCATACTCCTATCGCATTTACATATGATTATGCCCATCCCCATGGCCGCCAAGCCCTGCGCCTTAGCCAGTGCCGGCGGTGCAAGTGAGGCCGGCGGCATCGAGAGCGAGGTTTCCATCAAGGTGCTCTCGCCCGACACCTTCATGGACTCCATGCGCCAGGATGTAACCTTCCAGATCGCTCCGTCACCGGGCTCAGCCTCCTCCACCCTCTCCACCTCCCTCCCTGATCCTCCCTGGCGCCTGGCGCTGAAGGTCAGCCGCCGCTTTGCCAAGCTTAACGAATATAACGGCATCTCGGCCGCCTACCTTTCCACAGCCACCGAATTGGCCTACAACGCCAAGTTAAAAGTCTCAGTCGGACGCTTGGCCAACAACTGGAGTCTCTGGCAGGGAGATACCGTCGTTTTGTCGCCACACGCCCCCGGCTACGACCAACTGCAATACTCCTTCAGGCGTGGTCCGGCCACCGTCGACAAGATCATCGGCCGGCTTTCAGGAGATGATCGTTATCTATTGGCCCATCGCCTGACCTTGACCGTCGGCGGAGCCACCGCCGCCATCGGCGAAACGGCGGTATGTAATCGCAAATTTGCCGTAAACCTGGTCTCCTTTCTGCCCTGGCCTTATTACTGGACCCAATGGGTGGGACTGGACGCCGGGTTTATAAATAATAATGATGTAAATGTCTACGCTTTCGTGCAAGGCATGTACCGCACCAAAGGCGGAGCGCTGATCGGTGCCGAGCTGATGGTGGACGACATGCCGCATTGGTTCGGTACATATCAAATATTTCAGGTAGCCGGCCTGGCCCGGGCGGAACTGCCGCTTTGGCGTTTTGGAAAACTGAACCTGCAATATGTCCGGGTGAATAATTACACCTATTCATTTCAAAAAGACATCGGTCATTATGTGCATCATGACTTTCTCCTCGGCTTTCCATATGGCCCGGACGGCGACGAACTGCATCTAAACTACCAATTTGCCCGCCCCATCTTTGGCTTTACCGATGTCGGTTTGATCATCCGGCGCCATGGCGAGGGCCGCATAGGCGACACCTGGGAAAAAGACGGCTACGAAAAGACCAAAGACAATTCCTTCCTGACCGGGGTGGTGGAATCGGCACAGCTGATCTATACCTCCGCCACCTACCAACTCCTCCCCAATGTCGAGCTCTCGGCCCGCTTCGGGGTGGGTCCGGTGCAGAATGCCAAGAACAGAAAAGGATACAACAAAGTGACCGCCATCGGCTTCGTGGATATAAAGTACCATATGCCTATAAGTAGATGAGTGATGAGTAGATGCGCTGATGAGCAGGTACACAGATAAGCAGGTACGCAGATAAGCAGATAAGCAGATAAGCAGAAAACGGCGGATGACGGTTCTTCACCGCACACCCGCCGCTTTTTCTTTCCCGATTCTTCGATTAGGCCGGCTCCGGCTACATCATGCCATCCATGCCGTCCATACCGCCCATACCGCCCATGCCCCTCGGGCCGCCG
Organism: Bacillota bacterium; assembly: GCA_012840225.1. Classification (GTDB taxonomy): domain Bacteria; phylum Bacillota; class Limnochordia; order DTU080; family DTU080; genus DULU01. The sequence continues at coordinate 82,696 of DULU01000052.1, read as the reverse complement.
CTGGGCGGCATGGCTTCCTCTTCTTCCGGTTCCTCAGCCACCAAGGTCTCCGTCATGAGAATCATGCCGGCGATGCTGACGGCATTCTCCAGTGCGCTGCGGGTAACCTTGGTCGGGTCGATGATACCGGACGCCACCATATCGACATAGTTACCAGACAGGGCATCAAAACCGATTCCGGGGGCTTCGTTCCACACCTTGTTGGCCACTACCGCCCCTTCAAACCCAGCATTGGCGGCGATGATTTTGATCGGTTCACTCAAGGCTTGCTGGACAATTTGCACTCCGGTCTTCTCATCACCGGACAACTCCAGCCCGGCCAATGCCTTGGAAGCGTTTAGCAGGGCCACGCCGCCGCCCGGCACAATTCCTTCCTCCACAGCCGCCCGGGTGGCAGAGAGAGCATCTTCGATGCGATGCTTTTTCTCTTTCAATTCGGTTTCGGTGGCCGCACCCACTCTGACCACAGCCACACCGCCTGATAGTTTGGCCAGCCGCTCCTGCAGCTTCTCCCGGTCATAATCAGAGTCCGTCTCCTCAATCTCTTTGCGGATCTGTGCTTTGCGGGCCTCAATGCTCGCCGGGCTGCCTTTCCCGTTGATAATCGTGGTGTTATCTTTATCTATGCGCACCCGGCCGGCTCTGCCCAGCATTTCCAGGCGCACGTTTTCAAATTTGGTGCCTTTTTCCTCAGAGATGACCTCGCCGCCGGTCAGGATGGCAATATCGGCCAGCATGGCTTTGCGCCGGTCGCCGAAGCCGGGAGCTTTCACGGCCGCCACGCTGATAATCTTCCTTATGTTATTTACCACCAAAGTGGCTAAAGCATCGCCTTCGACATCCTCGGCAATAATCAACAGAGGCCGCTTAACCTGCATGATGCGCTCAAGCAGGGGCACAATGTCGGCTACGGCGCTGATCTTGCGGTCGGTGATGAGAATATAAGGATCCTCCAGCACCGCCTCCATACGCTCGCTGTCGGTGACGAAATAGGCGGAGAGGTAACCTCTGTCGAACTGCATACCTTCCACCACTTCGAGCTCGGTGCCTAGGGTCTTGGACTCCTCGACGGTGATTACGCCTTCCTTGCCCACCTTATCCATCGCTTCGGCAACCAGTTCGCCAATGGCGGCATCGGCAGAAGATATGGCCGCCACCTGGCTCACAGCCTCCCGGGACTCCACACTCCGGCTGATCTTCTTCAGCTCTTCAACGACCACAGCCGCCGCTTTGTCCATCCCACGCTTCAGTGCTGCCGGGTTCGCCCCTGCCGCCACATTTTTCAAGCCTTCCCGCACCATAGCCTGAGCCAACACCGTCGCCGTGGTCGTACCGTCGCCGGCCACATCGTTGGTCTTGGTGGCTACCTCTTTCAGCAGCTGGGCACCCATATTTTCAAAAGGATCCTCCAACTCCACTTCCCTGGCGATGGTGACGCCGTCATTGGTAATGGTAGGCGATCCCCACTTTTTCTCCAAAACCACATTGCGCCCTTTTGGACCCAACGTCACCTTCACCGAATCAGCTAACTGGTTTACTCCTCGCTCCAACGACCGGCGTGCTTCTTCGCTGAATGAAAGCATTTTACTCAAACTCTATCATCACCTTTCCTGTTGAGGTAATTGGCATAGGTAATAAGGCCATTACATCCGCCATTCACCATGAGGTCGAGGGCGCCCGGTCATTGTCACTGGATAATGGCCAGGATGTCGCTTTCCGACATTATCAAATACTTTTTGCCACCGATCTTCACTTCGGTGCCGCAATAGCTCGGGAAAAGAACCCTGTCTTCAACTTTCACCGACAAAGGCATAATCTCACCGTTCTTAGCCAATCTGCCTTTACCGGTAGCCAAGACCTTTCCTTGCTGCGGTTTCTCTTTGGCATTATCGGGCAGAATGATACCTCCTGCCGTCTTTTCATCACCCTCAATTGGTTCAACTACAATCCGATCGGCCAGCGGCTTCAGATTCACTTGAGCATCCTCCTTCAGCAATGAATCATGATAATAACAGAATTGTTTGTATTTGCACTGGTTTATGTTTAAACTTTTTTGTCTTATTAGCTTAGCAGCAACCAGTGAGGGCTATCCAGGCCTTCATGAGCGAACGTCCCCAGCGGACGCCTGACCTGACCTGACTTAGCTACCGGCCTGTATGCCCCTCATTTGCTGTTGTCCCTTGCTGTTGTCCCTTGCTGTTAGCACTCCTCTCAGGTGAGTGCTAACTCAACCACTATCATAGTAAACCTAATTGCCAAATGCAAGAGGTTCTGGACAAGTTTTCCGCCATATTGATCAGCTTATACATCCATCCTATCCACCTAATTTGATCAGGCGGCCGTCCTGCAGTATGGGTATCACGTCGCAATCCGACAAGCGAGCACAAAACTCCACATCGGCCCCAAATCCCATCTCGATGAGGCGTTGCCCATGCCTGGATCTGGTGACGGCATTATAGGGATTACGCTCCACCGCCCGCCATAAGGACAAGGCCGCCCAGGCGCTGTCGGTGAGGCCGGTCGTCGAGGCGGATATTTCTCTGGTGGATATTTCTCTTATTCCGCTCTCCATCTCACACTCGCTCTCCGTCTCACACTCGCTCTCCTTTTCGTCCGCCCTCTCGCACTCCTTTCCACTCACCAATGCACTCGCCCCGGGCTCACTGCCACCGGTAACCAATTCAACCAGCAATCCGGCTAAGCAGGCATCTTCAAGCGTAAACCGGCGTTCTGTACCGGCGCATACCAATAACACCTGCCGGCCTTGGGATAGATGCGCTCTCAGCATCGCCGCCACCGCCGCCGCATTGCGGAAAGCAGCTACGGCAATAGCGTGCGCCCCTTTCACCTTCTTTAAAGCAAAGGTACCATTGGTGGTGGTCATGACCACCACCCGCCCCCGCACAATCTCCGGCGTATATTCCAGCGGTGAATTACCCAAATGAAAACCCAAGAGGCGCCGGCCTTGCCGCTCGCCCCCCAATACAGTTTGTTCTCCCAAAGAGGCGCTCAAACTTATAGCCTCTTCCGTTTCCACCACCGGTATTACACTGCTCGCTCCAGCCTCAAGGGCGGTGATGATGGTAGTGCTGGCGCGCAACACATCGATTACCACCACCACCTGTGATGCCGAAACCTTCTTCTCCACAATTTCACCAGGGACTAAGGCTACATCGATCAAAGTTCTATTCCTCAGCCTTTCTTATTTCGATCTGGCAGCCCGAACGTACCGCCTTGAAATCAGTGGCTCCCTTTACGATGCGGCCGAATACATTCACCGGACTGGCAGGACGGATTTCGTTGCCTACACTGGCCGGTGTGGGTCCCCAGAATATACAGAAGGCATTACCAGGAGGCCAATATCCCAGATCGCCCACCTCAACAACTTCTTTCCCGTTTTCCGGACCTATGCGCACAGGTATGGAAAAGTAAATTTCATCACCCCAGCGGTTAGCCCGACCGGTGATGGGCAGCTTTTCCCAGATAGCATCGGCCGTTTTGGAGTTGTTGAGAACAGCCTCTTTTACCACCTGGTCAGCCTTAATGATGATCTTGCGCTCTTTAGACATACACACTTCCCCCCAGACATGTTTTACTAAATGAGTAGTTTAAGTGGTATTTAGGCAGCTTGTTGTTGCGATTGCGGTTGCGATTGGCATTGGCGTTGGCAATGCCAATGCCAATGTCAATGCAGACCACCAACAAGCCATATATTATTCGTTCTCTTTTTTCTTTTCCCTGTTTTTGGTAGCCTCCGCCTTCACAACAATAAGCACAAATGCCCATAAAAAGCAGGATATCGCCGTTTCCCCGCCGAAGCTATCCGCCGAACTTCACTTCGAACTTACTTTACCGATTGCCGGATCGTTGGATCGTAATATGCGCAGGTTTGCTGGGTAATAAATATCCGGAGGCAGCAGGCAATCATGCATAAAGCAAAACGCATGGCCGAGCATTTTTGGGCCGAGTATTTCGGATCATTTAATTCTACAGGACACCGCCGGCAGCTTTTCCTCTACTTATGCTTAATAGGTGGTTTAGCGGTGCTTCTCTCCGGATGTATGGGAGAGCGAGTCAGAGTACTCGTCCCTCCGTTAGCTCCCATAGGCGACATAAATAACATCGCCATCCTCGATTTTGTGAACGCCACCAATGATCCGGGGATTGCTATAGAATTCGCTGATTTGCTCGGCCAGGTAGCCGCCTCCTCAGGGTATTTTACCGTCCAGGACAGAGCTTCAACCGCCGCCGTCCTAGCTAAATTAGGTATCACCCCAGTTGAGGCTACCAGTCCCGAAACAGCGGTTAGATTAGGTAAAGCTCTCTCCTGCGATGTTTTGATCACCGGCGAAGTGACCTATTATATGGAAGATATATATGTACAGGTTCCCTACCGCATCGGGTCCACTTCTGAAGGAAGATCTCCCAACTGGTATTCAAGCCTGAATACCAACATCCACTTGACGGTCCAGGTCAGAATCATCAATGCCGGTACGGGAGAAATAATCTGGTCCAAAAAGGTTAGCGAAAGCAACGAAGAAAGCGAATTGGAAGTACTGACCTGGCACTACGACTCCCCACCTCCGGAATCTCTCCTACCCAAATTAAGACGGACTGCCGTTCCCCAGGTGAGAGCCGGCGTCCTGGAGCAAGCGGTAGATTCCTTCGTGAAGGATCTCTTGCCCAGTTACCGCTATGAATGGCGCCGTCCATCCAGCCAGGATGCCGAAAACTGAAACCACAGCCAGAGCTGCATCTACTCCACTTTCCGCCTTAACCTCTGACCGGAACCTTTAGCCGGTCCGCAGCTGTGCATTCTTTCTAACAGTTTAGCATTCTTTCCCACCATAAAACCCATGCTAGAAAATACATACCCGAATTCTCGCTTGGTCTATATCCACTTGTGCCTCCCGCTCCCCATCATTTATGCACCATTTTCTGATTTGCCTGACATCCAAAGAGAAGAAAACAAATACCCTCACCCACAGACCCGGTCTTCCTGAGCTGGCCTTTTGCCAGATCCGGCCCATTGTTTTTTTTCGCCCCGCAATGCCTCTATTCCCAATCGTCTGCCATTTTTGCCACCTGGCACTCATCCACACCTTCCTGATTTGCCTGACTTCTGAGGGGGAGAAAACAAATACCCTCTCCCCGAAACCCGGATTTCCTGAGCTGGCCTTTCGCCAGATCCGGCCTATTGTTTTTTCCCGCCTCGTAATGCCACTATTCCCAATCCCCGGCCGTATTTGTCGTCCGGCACTCATCCGAACCATCCGGATTAGTCTGACTTCTGAGGGGGAGAAAACAAATACCTTCACCCCGAAGCCCGGATTTTCTGAGCTGGCCTTTTGCCAGATCCGGCCTATTGTTATTTCCCACCTCGTAATGCCACTATTCCGAATCGTTATCCAGTTTAACTCTAACCTCTCATCGGTACGCCCAAACCGATTCATACTTTTATACAGAGAGCAGGGAAACGATGGTCATATCCGTGGACTGATACGGTCTGAACTGGAGGTTTTTATATAGTGGCCATCATCGACAGCCTGTTACATCATGTAATTATTACATTACGTGCTGTAATTATATTCCAATTAATATTGCATCTGTTTTATATACGACCTTTATAATTTTTATTTCACGCCGGCAGGATTCACAGCCAGAGTGGAGAAGCAGAATGAGAACGCTTGCGCGCAGCCATGCCGGGGAATCGGAGCGTGGTTGCTTTATGGCAAGCAAAATCATCAATATTAATAAAGTGGTGTGGGTGCCAAAAGACCTCCTGCTGGAGCCAGATTTGTCCAATTCGGCCAAATTGGTTTGGATGGCTTTAGCCTTGGATGTCAACGATGCCCGCATTGATCCTGATCAGCTCTATTGCCCGGCAAGGATAGCTGAGCGAATCGGGTTGTCCAAGCCTACTGTATGCTGTGCTCTTTCCCAGCTCTATATCCACAAGTGGTTGGTGCAGCCGGAGATCTGGATCAAACCGCCGGTGCAGTCAACCCATACGCAGTCAATCCATACTCCTTCTCATCCCACTCCCCCTCAAGCATTCTACCCGATACAAAATGATCCCCAAATGAAAAGCCAACCTCCCATCCAAGGTCAGGTCAATGCCTGGCATCAAGCACAGACGCAGCTCCCGCCATTCCCACCACAGGTCGGCAATCAAGGCCTCCAAACACAGGCTCAAGCTCAGGAAATAAATCAGGCTCAGGTACTGAACGAGGAGCAGTTCCAGGCACAGTTAGCTCAGATCCAGGCCCAAATCCAGGCTCAGGCTCGGGAGCGCCGCCAGGCTTTAGCCGCCACGATTTTCACGCCGCGTTACAATTATTGCAAGAAGGTTTATATACCGGTTGATTTGGTCAATGATACGCGTCTAGGTGCGCAGGCCAGATTGATATATGGCACCTTGCAAACCTTGCCGAAATATAAGCGCAGCTCCCGTGAAGCCACCTATACATATACCAGTATTGCCAAGATGCTCTACTTGAATGTTAAGACGGTACGCCGAGCTTTGTTCAAACTGCGCGATGAAGAGTGGATCGACATCCGCACCATGAAAAAGACGAAAGATAAGCTGTTTTATATCAGCAACCCGGTAAGGATCAAGATGCTGAAGGCAGAGCACAATCTCTACCGGGCCAAATTCCGTGGCGAAGCTCTGATGCGGGAGGCCCTAAATCTGATCCTGGAGTGGGATAACGGCGTCGACAATGCCACACCCGATTTTTTAAAGAATCCATATACTCATGAGCAGATGCACTTCGACCGCTATTATGAAAAGCAGAATGTGGCCTGCGAGTTCAACGGAGAGCAGCATTATCGGGCGACCGATCTATATAATCAATCGGCAGTAGCCAAGCAGAAGAGGCTGGATAAGACCAAGCAGAAGATCTGCAATGAAAGAAATATAACGCTCCTTATCTTCAGGTGGGAGGACTTGAGCCTGGCCAGAATAACGGAGAAGATAAAGCAGGCTATTCCATGGGCGCCTTTGCGGGATCTCACCGGCTACAATTTGCTTGTTAATTATCTGGAGAAGCAGATGACGAATTACCGTGAGAAGATACTGAAGGCGAAGAACGAATAAACCAAGATAAAAGGTGAAGCGAAAGCGAAAGCGAAGCCTGCCGGTTAGGCGATCGCTACTTCCACGCCTGCCTGGCGGAAGAGAATCGTTTTGTCCTCTCCGGCTCCTGAGTCGGTTATCATGAGGTCGAATTCATCGCATTTCGCCACTTGTACTAAGGCGACCTGTCCGAGCTTGGTAGAATCCACCAGCAGCACCCGCCTGGCCGCATGGCGCAACATCGCCCGCTTGACTTCGGCCTGAAAGGAGTTGTACACGGCCACACCACTTTTGGGATCTACCCCGGCGCAGCTGATGAAGGCCAAATCGGCCCGATAATGAGCCAGTCCGGCCACCGCTTCCGGGCCTACCAGGCACATCTCATCGGCCCGGAGTGTGCCCCCGGGCATATGTACCTCTATCCCCTCGCCGGTGGCCAGCTCATTGGCCACCAGCAGGGAATTGGTCACCACATGCAGGTTCTTCTTCTGGCGCAAGGACCGGGCCAATTCCAGGGCCGTGCTGCCCGAATCGATAAATATCGCCTGGCCGTCGTTAACTAAACCGGCGGCGTAAGCACCGATGGCCCGTTTGGCTGCGTATGATTTGCCTTGCCGGATGGCGAGCGGGGGGAGCAGCCCGGCTTCGCCGCGCCAAAGCGCTCCCCCATGGGTTCTGACAGCTTTTCCCGCTGCTTCCAGCCACTTAAGGTCACGCCGGATGGTCTCTTCCGTCACACCATACCGCTTGGCCAGCTCGCCGGCCAGCACCCGACCCCGCACCTGCAGATCAGCGGCTATCATTCTCCGGCGCTCTTCAGCAAACAAAATCTAACCTCCTGAAGTAACCTGCCTAAGAAGCGACCTTCCTGAGAAGTGACCTTCCTGAGAAGCGACTAAATGAGGGTCTCAAACCAGTCGTAGGAACGGCCCCGGGCTGCGGCGAGATGGCGGACAGCTTCATCCATGCCGGCGCCCTGGTGCACGATCATGGCGATCGCTTCCACCACGGCCAAGGGATCGTCCTTGCCGCAGTAGAGGACATTCCGGCCGACCATCACGCCCCGCACATTGGCACCTTCGCCCATACCTTGCTCAAACTCCCTGATGGTGGGCAAGGGATTTTCTTTGGACGCCCCGCCCAACATCAAAATGGGCAAGGTGGTCGCTTTTACCACCCGGTGGTAGTCATTTACATACGGTACCTTGATCCACATGTGATGAGCTGAACCGCCCAGCGAGGTGGCCACACCGATGGTCTGGATCAAGGCATCCGGCGTCATCACCACTTTATACCCCTCAGGCGTCTCTTCCACCGGCAAAGGCTCCACAAATACCGGCAAGCCGGCTTTGCGGCAGTCGCTCACCGCCTGGGCGCAATAGGCCATGGTGGCGATAGAATAGCGGGAATGACGCCCCGGATCAATGCGCAGCAAGAGTTTGCCGCCGTCGCAATTAAGCTGCTTCAAATGCTCCACAGTCATGGCGGTGAGGCGGTCGTCCATCTCATATTCCACGCCGGCCAGACCGCTGCGGTTCATGGAACCGATCACCAGCTTGCCGTCAAGAATGCCTTCCTTGCGGCCTTTCTCCTTGAGCAGGACATCGATCAGCAGGAGTTCTTCAATAATATCGGGTGTGGCCATCACCCCGTCCACGCCTTTACCGAGGAGAGTGCGGACGATGCGCCCGAGATAACTCATCCGGTCGCCCATGGCGGTGGGATCGCTCCCCACGCGGGTCACCCGCCGGGCCGGATGGTCGGCGGCCACAATCACCAGTTTGCCGTCCTCGGTGAGGGTGGAACGGCGACGGCGGGCGGCGGCAGCCTCGGCGACGGCATTCGGCCGGCTAACCCGCAACTCGTTCAGCATGTCGAACCACGTCTCGTTGAAGAAGCGGCGAGGCTGGAAATAAAAGGTTCCCAGGCAATAGTTGACATCGATCCGGTTGCGGGCGATGTCGAAGATGGTTTGCGTGCTGCGCACCACGGCCGAAGAAAGCTCGTCCCCATATGGCACCACTTCAAAGCCGATGCCGCCCTCATAACCGATATCCACCAGCATTTTGAGGAAGTCGGCCAGCATTTCCTGGGTAACGGCGCTGCCGGGATAGTCCAGGCGAGGATGGGAGTCGCCGTATAGCTTGTCCTCCGGATTGGTAACACAGGTACCGATATGCACATGATTGAGGAAGGGAGCCAACTCCCGCAGCACTTCAGGCGTCTCGGCATTGAAGCTCCGCCCCTTGATGAGAGGCATATGACTCAGATCATATAGCAAGCCGAAATTGCGATGGCCGTAGGCATCCTGCATAATCCGAGCCAGCTCCACCGCTTCCCTGGCCGGACCGATCAGCTGGTTCTTGTGCCCCGGTTCGGTAGAGCGGTCGAAAAGCTCCAAGGTGATGCGGATGGGCGTACGTCCCTGCTTTTGGGCCAGCTCTCCGGCATACACACACAATTCGTGCAGAGATCTGAGAAGTTGGGTTTTGGCTGCTTCCCGCCTGTCCAAACCCGATGCCGCCCCAGGATCGGCGCCACTTATCAAACCGAAATCCACCGCGCCTAACTCATATGCCTGCTCCAGGCATTTTTTCAGCCGCTGCACGGCTTGACGCCGGCCGACCTCGTCGGGACAAGAGATATCGCCGGGCGGAATGAGGCCGTCCTCATTGATCAGCTGCACGGGCTGGGCACCGAATATCACCCTTTTGCCCGACGCTTTCAGCAGATCGGCCACTTTGGCCCGTATTTGATCATTCTTTATATAGGTTATTTCCACACCCTGGAAATATGGATCATTCAGCACCTCTTCCAAAGTGTGCAATAGGTACTCAGCCCTGGCTTCCCCTCTCTGCACGGAGCGGGTATTACCCGGACCAGGATAAGCCATAAAATGCACAAGGCTGATAGGATTCTTCTCTAGCGCCATATAAACTACTCCTTCCCCGTATGACCCCTTACTTTACCAATCTATACCATACCCAGCTCTACTTCGCTACCACTTCTTTAATCCGCTGCAAGCCCTCGACGATGGCTTCCCTGGAGGTGGCGTAAGAAAACCGCAGATATTCCTCGGTCTCGCCCTCGTTTCTGGAACCGAAGGAGGAGCGCGGTAGCACAGCTACATTGCCTTCATAAAGAAGCTTTTCTTGTAACTGTTTCGCTCCCCTCAACCCCAAACGCCGACAGGCCTCGGAGACATTGGGAAATACATAAAACGCTCCCTTAGGCATCAGGCATTTGAAGCCGGGGATATCGTTCAGACCGTCCACAATCAGGCGCCGCCGCTCTTTGAATTCGGCGACCATGGCGGCCGAAGCGTCCTGGGGGCCTTCCAAAGCTTCAATTCCGGCTATCTGGGTGAAAGTGGCCGTACACGACTCACAGTTGGTCTCGAGGCGAGCTACATCGATAGCCAACGACTTGGGCATCACCCCGAAGCCGATGCGCCATCCGGTCATGGCGTAGGTCTTGGAGAAGCCGTCGAGGATGATGGTCCGCTCCTTCATGTCCGGAATGGTGGCGATGCTGTAGAATTCCCCGTCAAACACCATCCGGGAGTATACCTCATCGGAGAGCACCCAGCAATCATAGCGCAGGGCCATCTCCGCCACCGCTTCCAGATCGCTCTGCGACAGGCAGCCTCCCGTCGGGTTTTGCGGCGAGTTGAGGATGATCAACTTGGTATTGGGATTGATCTTGCTGCGCAGCTCATCCACATCGAAGGAGAACTCGCGGTCCTCCCGCAAAGCGAGGGGCACCGGCTTGGCTCCCACAAACCTGATCACCGATTCATAGATGGGGAAACCCGGATTGGGATAGATTACCTCTTCGCCCGGATTTACAGTCGCCAGGATCCCATGAAATATGATCGGCTTAGCCCCCGGGGTCACCACCACTTCTTCCGGATCGACATGGATATGGCGGGTCTTGGCTATATAACGGGCAATAGCTTGCCGCAGCTCCATAATCCCGGCCGACGGGTTGTAATGGGTGTATCCCTCCCGGATGGCCTTTATGCCCGCCTCCTTAATATTGACCGGCGTATCGAAATCAGGCTCGCCGATGGCGAAACTGATGATATGGCGCCCGGCGGCCTCAAGCTTCTTCACCTCGGCCAACACCTCGAAGGCATTTTCCGTTCCCAAGAGAGACATACGTTCAGCGCGAGACGGCATCTCCGTTCCCCCTCATAAAATATTGAAACTTGCGTTATTCCCTATATTCTCAAGCCCAGTCCAGATAAAAGGCCCCATGTTTCCCGATGAGACAGCCTTCGACTCTGATCACTGACCGTTTGGGTGGACTTTGTTGGTTTTTCCACAGACGGTAGCCTATTCCTTCTTTAAGGAAGAAGACGGTTAGAATAATTTATATATTCTCAGCTCCGGGGAGGTGGGTAGGGCAGGGCTGGAGGGCAGAAGGGTAGGGGGACAGGAAGTCAGGAGGTCAGGAGGTTAGGAGGTCAGGAGATTAGGAGATTAGGAGGTTAGGAGGGATTTCCGGATTATTCCAGCCGCAGGGAGGGTTCGGCGTTTAAGGTTAGATCAGCGTATTCCCCGCGCCGGTAGCGAAAATAGCCGGCGCTGGCGATCATGGCGGCGTTGTCGGTGCAAAGCTCCACCGGGGGGTAAAAAAGGCGTTTGCCGGCGCTTTCAGCTTCCTCACGCAAACGCCGGCGCAGGCGGGTATTGGCGGCCACCCCGCCCGACATGATGATGATATCCACCCCGACCTGTTCGGCGGCATGCATGGTCTTCGCCACCAGCACATCGACCACCGCCTCCTGCAGGCCGGCGGCAAAATCGGCCATATTCACTTCCTCATGCCGCTGGGCGGCATTATGCAGGTAATTGATGGCGGCGGTCTTCAGCCCGCTGAAGCTGAAATCCAGACCCTCGAGCAGCCCTCGCGGCAGCTGCACCGCTCCCGGCTTCCCCTCCCTGGCCAGCCGGTCGATATGCGCTCCGGCCGGATATGGGAGCCCCATCACCCGCCCGACTTTATCTAATGCTTCTCCGGCCGCATCGTCACGGGTCCGCCCCATCACCTTATATACACCCGGCTCCGGCATATATAGCAGATTGGTATGCCCGCCCGACACGGTCAGGCAGACCAAAGGCGCCGTCACTTCCCGGTGCGCCAGAAAATTGGCGTAAATGTGGCCTTCAATATGGTTGACACCGATCAGCGGCTTCCCGGCGCTAAACGCCAGGGCTTTGGCCGCCGACAATCCGACCAGCAGGCTTCCCACCAGACCGGGACCGCAGGTGACCGCTATCGCGGCCAGCTTGTCCGGCGTCGTTCCGGCATCTTTCAGTGCTTTGTCGATCACCGGCATGATGGCTTCCACATGCTGCCTGCTCGCCACTTCAGGCACCACCCCGCCCCATTTCTGGTGCAGGTCAATTTGCGAGGCCACTACATTGGAAAGTATGGTGCGCCCCTCCGCCACCACCGCTGCCGCTGTCTCATCACAGCTTGTTTCAATTCCCAGCAATAACTCGCCGCTCATCATATTGCCCACCGCTCATCATATTGCCCACCGCTCATCAGATTGCCCACCACTCAACACTACTCAGCAGATTGCGCACCAGGTTGCACGCCGCGCCTCAGGTTGCTCTTCTCTCCACCCGTTCATTTCCCCGGGTAACTAAACTCATTATCTATTGTCAGGTCTTTCCACATGATGACGGCATCCTCATCATTATCCCGGTAATACCTGGGCCTGATGCCGGCGCTGACAAAATTGAGCTGTTTATATAGATTCTGGGCGATGGTGTTGGACACCCGCACCTCCAGCGTCAGCCGCTTCACCCGGCGGGCTCTGGCCAGCTCTTCGATGGCCAGCATCAACCGGCGCCCGATACCTCTATGCCTATAGTCAGGATGTACGGCCACGTTGGTAATGTGCCCCTCGTCGGCTACCAACCAGATACCGATGTAGCCTAACACCTGGTCCCCCGCCTTGGCCACCAAATAATAGGCTCTGTCGTTCTCCAGCAACTCGGAATAGAAGGCCTGCTTCGACCAGGGTATGGTGAATGAGGCTTTCTCTATTTTTAATACACCAGCGATATCTTTCAGCCGCATGGGATCTATGGTGATGGCTGGTGCGCTCTCTCCCACTTTATCTCGGCCTCCGCTTTCCTGACATAGTGCGGTGTCAGGGAGAATAGATCATGCTGCTCGCCTTGTGCGAACCTCTTGGCGCCCAGGGAAGCCACGCTCCCCGGCCTGAGCACATGCAACGGGGCGGGCAACGGCTGCCACCGCTCCCGCAACACCTTGTCTATCTGCTCCTTAAATAACGATATATCTTCACCGATGATTATTATCGGCTGGCCGGCCGGCGCCCCATCCGATTGCCGGGAGGCCAGGGCCAAGTCGATTAGAGACTGAAAGAAGCGGTCGGCACGCTGGTTTATAGGTGCCAGGAGCGTTTTCGGCAGGGCAGCGGGGCAGGCGCTCACATCATAGGCAGCGGCATATACCCGCTCCCTCCGGGCATTGATGATCGGCGCCACAATGCCGCTCCGCCCGGCGATCTGCCAGGCCATGGCCTCGAGGGTGCTTACCCCGATCAAAGGCAGACTCCAGCCGTAGGCTAAAGCTTTCGCCGTCGTCACCCCGATGCGCAATCCGGTAAAGGAACCTGGGCCGACGGCAACGGCAATAGCCGCCAATGAACTTCCCTCCCAGCCGGCGGCGCTCATCAACGATGCCACCGCCGGCAGGAGCCGCTCGGAATGGGTGGCCGCCACTTCCAAGAGGATTTCATCCTGGATATGGCCATTTTCCCAAAGTGCCGCCCCGCCGGTAGAAGTCGAGGTGTCCAGTGCCAATAGCCTCAAGCGCCGTCGCCTCTCCTGAAACCCAACTGCACAGGTCCTCTCCTCTCCTCACTTATCATCATCATCATCCCGCTCTTCCTGAGCTTGTCCCTCCACAGGCCGGCAAATAGAAATAACACGAATGCTCCCGGCATCTTCCTGGCCAGGCCGGCGGACATGCTCAATGTTGACCCAAATTGCCCAAGGCGGCATGGCTTCGCGGAAGCGGTCTCCCCATTCGATGGCCGTCACGCCCGGCCAATCATCCACCAGTTCGGCAAAGCCCAGGCCTTCAAGTTCGGCGACGGATTCCAGGCGGTAGAGGTCGAAGTGCTGCAGCGGCAGGCGGCCTCCCGAGTAACGCTGCATGATGGTAAAGGTAGGACTGCTCACCAGGCGGCCGTCCAGACCCAATCCTTCCGCCAATCCCTTGATAAACTGGGTCTTCCCTGCTCCCAAATCACCTTGCAGGACAAAAATATCGCCGCTTCCGGCTGCTTCCCCCAGCCTCCGGCCGATAGCGGCAGTCATCTCAGCATTTTCGCTGCGATACCGAGAGCAGCTAGAGGTGCCGGAACAATTATCCATTATACTTTCACCACTGACGTCAACACATTCTGTAACTCATCGAGGGTGAACGGCTTACGCAGGTGATGCAAAGCGCCCACCTTTTTTGCCTCGCTCTCAAGCTCCGGGTAGGCATAGCTGGTAAAGGTGATGACCGAACTGGCGAGGCCCAACTCCTGCTTGATGCGGCGGGTGGCTTCGATACCATCCAGGACCGGCATGCGCACATCCATCAATATCACGTCCGGTTTGTGGCGCTCCGCCAGGAGAACTGCTTCCTCTCCATCGCCGGCCTCGGCAGTTATTATAAACTGTGGGCAGTAGAGCTGTATATAATCCCGCAAAACCTCCCGCACCGACACGTCATCGTCTACCAGCATCAACGTCGGCATCACGCCTGCCTCCTTACAACCCGGCCCGCAGCCTGGCCAAAGCAGCGGCCAGCGGTTCGGGAAACACCGCCTCGATCAAGCCTACCACCCTGCCGGAAAAATTGCGGATCTCCGGCCGATGCCAATCTGCCAGTGAGCCGGCCTCCTCATCGCTCACCGCTCCCAGGCGGCGCAGCAATTCAATCACCGCCGGACCCACCGCCCGGCTGCTGCCGTCCTCGATCCTCAGCGCCAACCCCCAGGCTCGCTCGGGAAGTCCCACGCATATCAAACCTTCCGCCCCGCTTTTTACCACGAGCCGCCCGCCGGTAGCCGCCATCAGGGAGGTAACCAACTGCCCCGTACCCGCCACCATATGGGGGTGCGTCCGCATGGCCTCCGAGACCCGCGCCGCCGCCTCCCGCCACCCTGGAGCTCTTGGCAGTTCCTCCCCTGTGGCGAGCCTGGCATAGGCCTGGGCCATAGCCCTCAGGCTGATCATAAAGGTGACCACGCCGCAGCCGTCCACCGCCACAGGTATGACCTCGGCCGGCACCCCGGTCACCGCCGCCACCACCGCCAACATTTCCTGTTGCACCGGGTGATTCATCTCTATGTAACCGGCCGTCGGCCAGCCTTTCAAAACAGCCAGCGCCAGCATGGCGGCATGTTTGCCGGAGCAATTGCAATGCAGCTGGCTTGGCGCCCGGCCGCTTCTCGCCAGCTCTTCCGCCGCCGCCCGGCTGCTGGGCGTATGAATGCCGCAGCGCAGATGTTCCTGATCCAAACCGATCTTGCGCAGTATGGACTGGACAGCCTCCACATGAGGTTTCTCACCGCTATGCGACCCGGCCATCACGGCGAGCTCATGGGCGGTAAAGCCGAAGTGCTCTGCT
Source organism: Bacillota bacterium (assembly GCA_012840225.1). Classification (GTDB taxonomy): domain Bacteria; phylum Bacillota; class Limnochordia; order DTU080; family DTU080; genus DULU01. Next base: position 66,948 of record DULU01000052.1, on the reverse strand, counting down.
CCTCCCGCCGCCACGAGCGGCAATAGCTGTACCGGTTTGGCTGCCGACCGCCAGAAGGTGAGGCGTTCAGGATTGCCGCAGGAAGCCAGCAACTCTCCGGACGGCGTGCAGATCGCCAGGGAGAGATGATGGCGGCTTTCCACCAGGCCGCCCCGGACGACATGAACCGCCACTTCGCTCATATGGCCGCCTCCCCCCTATCGCTCGCCTTCCCCAGCACTCTCTCCCTCTCCCTCATCCTCTTCTCCTTCTCCGCCGTCGCCGCCGCCACAAACCGGTCGAAAAGCTGCTGCTGCACGGCGTTCCTCCCCGCCATCGCTTCAGGGTGCCATTGCACCCCAATGGCAAAGGGGTGCTCCGGGCACTCAATCGCCTCAATTATCCCATCTTCAGCCCGGGCCGCCACCACCAACCCTTTCCCGGGGCTACGCACCGCCTGATGATGGAAACTGTTTACCGGCAGGCGCTCCACCCCAAGCACATTATGTAACAGACTTCCCTTCACAATATCAATCAGATGGGTGGCGTACCAACGAGGGGCATTTTGCGTATGCTGCTTTTCGGTATATTTCTGTGCATATATATCCTGGATCAGGCTGCCGCCGGCAGCTACATTCATCACCTGACAGCCGCGGCAGATGGCCAAAAGCGGCTTTCCCGTGGTCAAGGCATGCCGGGCCAGCAGCATGTCCACTTCATCCGCATAAGGATCTATCCGCCCGTTGACCTTCAGGGGCTCTTCATTATATAAATTCGGATCCACATCGACACCGCCCGGAAGCAAAACGGCGTCGGCCAGCTCGCACAGGTCGGCGATCACTTCTCTTTTTTGCCCCGGCGGTACCACCAAAGCCGCCCCTCCGGCTCTGACTATCGCTTCAATATATATCAACGGCCCACCATATCTCTGCCCGTCGCTGTCTACCCCGGCAGACAATAATACTACTGGATGCAAGGCGTCGCCCCTTCCCCTTCCACTTTCATTTTCACTCTGCCTTCGGACACAATAATACCTTACCATAAATTACTAATAATAACTGCAGTGCCGGCACATCGCTGTGCCGGCGGCCCTGGCCTGGGAATGACTATACTTATTTATCTTAAATTTCGATCAGCCCCACGCTTATAGCCAGACCATGATTCACCTTTTCCATGGTTTTCTCATCCAAATGGGCGATGCTTTCCTTCAGCCGCCGCTTGTCAATCGTCCTGAGCTGCTCCAGAAGGACCACCGAGTCCTTTTCCAGCCCATAGTGCCCCGCCTTCAGCTCAACGTGGGTGGGTAGCTTCGCCTTCCTGATTTTGGATGTGATGGCCGCCACAATCGTGGTAGGGCTAAAGCGATTGCCGATGTCGTTTTGCAACACCAGCACCGGCCTGGTCCCTCCCTGCTCGGAACCGATCACCGGGTTTAAATTTGCGTAAACGATATCGCCTCTGCGCACCTCCAACAAATATCACTCTACCTCCGCTAAAGCCTGTTCGTAATCCTGCCAGCCGGCATCGTCGTCTGCTTCCGCAGCCAATTCCAGATTGAGAGCCCCCATCATCTGATATCCCACCGCCAGGCGATTCTGGAGGACGAGCCGGCGGTGCACCTCTTTTTGCTCCTGCACATAATGTTCCATTCCCATGCGAATGAACTCGCTGCGGCAGCGACAGGTCTTGGTCTGGCGCATCACCAGTCCGATCTCATACAGCAAACTCTCAGGCAGATAAATCGTGATACGTCGCCGTTTCCTCAAGAGCTACCCCCCGTTTCTGTACGGCATACAGATTACCCCTTCACTTTGGACAGCTCTGCTTTCAGCCGATCGATGGCTTTGATCGGTGTGGGATCCACTCCATGCAGGCAGGCTAAATAGACGCTGGTGAAATCACCGGGATATACCAGCGAAAACAGCTTGGCCACCGCCGATTTCCCCCGGGTGTAAAACTCCGTGATTCCGGCCACCCGCCCGGACAGGAGTTCCTTCGTCACATCAACCCGCCTGGCGATCTGCGGCGGATCCTCCTCATCACGCAATAATATTACATGTATCCTGCGGACCAGCTCTTCCGGGGCTTCAAAGCCGACTGTTTCGTTATGGTTCATTTCGGGAAATACATTCCAAAAGGCCGGCGCTTTGGCATTCTCGTTGATCTGGCATTTCCATCTGTAGGCCACCGTGCCTTTCCAGCCCTGCGAGCCGATCACCAAAGGTATGCACCCGACGAGCTTCCAGGCCAACTCCTTGACCGGATTGGCGGATACGGGGTTGGCGGACACGGGGCTCGAGCGTCCGAATTGTCCGGCCTGCTCCTCCAGCACCTGATACATCTCGGCCAGAGCTTCTCTCTGACCGGGCAGGAAGCCCAGCCTTTCAAAGAGGACCAGCAGAGGCACAAAGGAATAGCCGATGGCCGCCCTGGGCATCAACCCGCCGGGAATGCGGATCATGGGAAAGCCGTCAGCCGCCGCCAACCTGGCCAGCTCGCCACCGGTACATATGGCCACTATTTTGGCACCCCGCTCCCTGGCTTGCCTATAGGCGCTTAGGGTCTCCTCGGTGTTCCCCGAATAGCTGGAAGCAATCACCAGACTGCCCGGCCCCACAAAGCGGGGCAGGCTGTAATCTCTGTTCACCAGCACCGGCACACCGGCTTCAGACTCGGCGAGAGCCCGGATCAGATCCCCCCCGATAGCTGATCCGCCCATACCGAGCACCACCACATGTTCCGGCCGGGGCCAGTCAGGAAGAGGGTGGCTGCGGGCAATGCGCTCGGCTTCCCGGCATTGGGCAGGCAGACCCTCCACCAGGGAGAGCATACCGCTCGGATCCCGCTCCGCCAGCCATTCCAGGTTGTCGAGATTAGCCTTGTCAGCCTTGCCCGTCATTTTCCTATCGACCCCTTCATCATCATCGTCATCAACACTACCAATAGTATTCCACTATTATTTCACGGTGTGCCCTTTGCTAAAAGGAGCCGGGCCACAACCCAGCTCCTTTTGGTGAACTGTCGCAAATTGGTCGCTCAAGCGGCCGGTAGACTCACCCGGGCGGCCTCACACTCACACCACGACTTGCTCGGTATCCTTGTCGAAGATATGGACCTTCTTCATGTTCAGGCGCACCGGATGCTCCACTCCGTCCTCGGCATCACTGTGCGGGTCGACTTTGGCCACCAGCTGGGCTTCGCCTTTCGACAGGTAGATCAGGCTTTCGGCACCCATCGGCTCGACCACGTCGACCATGGCAATTACCGTATTGCTCTCGTCGCCGGGATGAATTTTGGCATCGTCGATATCCTCAGGCCTGATGCCCAGGATCACTTCCTTGTCGACATAGGCGCCGATATTCTTGATCTGCCGCGCCCGGTCCGGATGGATGGTCACCCTGAAGGCGCCGTTGGCATCGAAGATGTAGTTGTCGCCTTCCTTCTTCAGGAAGCCGTTGACGAAGTTCATGGGCGGGTTGCCGATGAAGCCGGCGACGAAGACATTAACCGGATGATCATAGATCTCCAGCGGCGGTCCCACCTGCTGAATGACGCCGTCTTTCAGCACGCAGATCCTGTCGCCCATGGTCATGGCTTCTGTCTGGTCGTGGGTCACGTAAATAGCAGTGGTCTGCAAGCGGGCATGAATCTTGGAAAGCTCGGCGCGCATCTGCACCCGGAGCAAAGCGTCCAGGTTGGACAGAGGCTCGTCCATCAAGAACACCTTGGGCTCACGCACAATAGCCCGACCTACGGCCACGCGCTGCTTCTGGCCGCCGGAGAGCTGGGTCGGCTTGCGGTCGAGCAAGTTTTCGATGCCCAACAGGCGGGCATGCTCACGCACCCGGCGATCGATTTCCGCTCTGGGGAACTTGCGCAGCTTCAGACCGAAAGCCATGTTGTTGTATACGTCCATATGCGGGTATAGAGCATAGTTCTGGAACACCATGGCAATGTCCCGGTCTTTGGGCGGGATGTTGTTTACCAGAGTCTCACCGATATAAATATTCCCTTCGGTGACATCCTCCAACCCGGCTACCATGCGCAAGGTGGTAGACTTACCGCAACCTGACGGACCTACCAAAACCATAAATTCCCGGTCCCTGACTTCAAGAGTAGCGTCGTTGACAGCGATGACGTTACCAAATCTCTTGGTAACATGTTGAAGAATTACTTGTGCCACAGCGTGGCTCCTCCTCCTTTCGGCCTTACAGCCGAGACTCATTCTTGGCACCCCTGAACCTGAGTCCTGTTCAGGGCTCTACTGCCTTGATCTCCGTCTCTAAAACGGCAGGCCGGCAATCCGCCCGGTGCTCGGTGCAACGCACACACCGGGGCACATACCGATATTTCGCCATCACCCGCCGCCTTCCTGCTTTAATGGATGATTTGGTGAAAATCGGTTTAATCCCTGCTTCTGACGAAAAAATCCATTCGCTGTCCGGAGATTAAAACTGCCACAGCAAATGCCATTTTTGCCCACTTTCGCGCCAGACCGCCCCGGCCGGCAGATCATCGGCATATAGGTGCTCATATTCCCAAGCGAGCGTTATCCGGTCATTCAGTTTTTTGGCGGCCTTCACCTTCCATGACCACCAGGTACCGCTGATCATAAGAGCAGGTGGGACTGCCGGTGGGTCACGGTCCCGGTATTCGGCGCCGCCGGCCAACTCACCTCCCACTTGCCGGCCTCCGGGGAGCACCAACTGGTAGAGAATGGCCGTCTTCCAGGCCATTACCGAATATTTGGTGAGCACCCTCTTCCCGCCCGGCAAGGTGACATACCAGTTGAGCCAGGTATCCCTGTTTTCGGCCAAAACCAGCCGCCAGCCCCAGCCGCCGCCCAGACTGCCGCCCAGACTGCCACCCTGACTACCACCTTGGCTGCCGCCTTGGCTACCACCTTGGCTACCACCTTGGCTGCCACCCTGGCTGCCGCCTTGGCTATCACCCTGGCTGCCGGATCGCCAGGGGCCGCGCACTTCCACCTGCATGGTCCACCGGGAAGATGGCGCTACCAACCTTTCCCAGCGCACCAACCAGGAGAGTGGTCCCCCGGCGGCCACCAGGCGCTCCGTGATCAAGGTAGACAGGGGGCCGGCCCTGGCCTTGGGACGCACACCCAAAGCCAGTTCCTGCCATCTTTTCCGCTTACCTTCCTCCTCTATCCTCTCCTCCAGGAAGAGGGTGAAATTTCCAATCCTCCAGCCTACCCGGAATTTGCTTACCCGGCTGAGGGGTTTATCAGGATTTTTGAAGCCGGCTTCTTTATATTTATCCGCCAGGGAAATATAGAAGCGATCACTTCTATGCCTGAGCTCAAAAGCATAAGCGCCCCGCGTTTGGCCGTCGCTCCCGGCTTCTCTCCCGCCCGCCCGGCTCCCGGCGAGCGAAAAAGCACCATACCAACCGCCGTTATCATAGCGGGCATATATTACGCCGAATAAGCTTCCGGCGGCAACACTGCCGTTATCATCGGCATCTTCATCATCGCCATCGCCGCCGATTTGCTCATCACTTTCCCCATCATCATCTTCATCGTCGTCAGGTAAGGACGCCGCCGCAGCACCGCTACCTGTAAAAAGCAGGCCGATACGCATTTTTCCCATACTCTTCCGCCAGTGCAGAGCATGATGCGAGGGGGCCAGATCGCTCCCAAGACCCCAAGTTTTGTGCTCCAGGCGCAGGCGCCAAGGGGCCACCGGAACGCCGCTGAGCGACACCAAAGAAAAAGGATCCCGCCAACCGCTCTCCCGACAGACCCCCTGCCAGGTGGCGATGCGCCAAACCTTATCTTCCAGGAGCCACTTATAGCCCAGAGCTGCCCGGCTGTCTTTGAAGGTTATGGCCAACTCGGCATTCCGCCACCAAGCCGGCTTATAAGTCACCTTCGCTTCGCTTTCCGCAAATCGCCACCCGGTAAAGCGATTGTAGCTGCCCTCCAGTGCCAGCGTGCCATGCACCTCTGCCGCTTTCGCCCGCCACACCACGACAGCGGACATAACAAGCACTACCCAAAAGATCTTTATGAGCATGAGAAGCTGCCGACAGCCTGACCGGTTTGCTCCGCTCACTCTTTCGCCCCGCTTATGTAGGTTAGTTATTTGGTTATATTTATTTTTAATATCTTTGTATCTGTTCCCCAAAGACAATCAGTACGTTAGTTTTACTATACCACTACTCCTATTCCCCCGTCAACAGGCAAATGAGCACCCACCCCATTTCCATTTGACCCAAATCGGCCGCCACACAACTCAGCCGGCTATGCCTATCCACCCAAACGCCAACCGCCGCAGCAGCAGCTGCGGCGGCGGCGGTTTACTTCAGGAGGACTATGGCCTTATGGCCAGAGCCTCGCAATCCCTTTGGCCATCTGTTTGGCTAACTGCAATATCTTCTTATCAGAAGACCAGCATATAGCTCAAAGTGGCGGTGTTGTTGGTCACTTCGTCCACGGTGCTGGAGTTATAGGCCAGCTTAACCTGCTTGTCGGACTGGATGTGGGCATCCGTGGGATCCATCTGGAAACCGACGGCGGCGCCATACGCAGTCCTCGGACCCTTGGTGAAGGTGTTCCTGTTTTCAAAGGAGACATTGGACTCCAAGGAGACCCGGTCGGTGAGCTTCAGGTAAGCATTGCCGTTGACGAGCGTTCTGGTCACCGCTTTACCGGTATTCTTGTCGATGGAGTTTACCGGCTCAATATAGACTTCGGGTCTGACCCACAGGCCGTTGCCGACATCCATCTTGACGGTGGCAATACCATACAGCCGCTGCAGAGTGGTCTGCCCGTTGGTCGTGGTGTTCTGGGCATAAACCTGACCGGCATAAGTCTTGGTCTTCAACCAGTCGAGCTGCCTGGTGTAGGTGTCGACCAGATCCCAGTCATAGCTGCTGCCGCTGTCGCCACGCAGGCGGACGCGTCCATATACGGTGTTGGTGACGGTACCGTCGGAAGCTTTGGTGTCGTTTTGCACCTTAGCATAGAGATTACCCAGACCGTTGATGATGTTCTTCGAAGCTTCGGCGTAAAGGGTGGTGACATCGCCGAAATTCTTGCCGCGCTTGGAGACATAAGCCATGGTGTTGATATCTAGCGGCTTGATGGTGTACGTCGCTTTGGCACCGATGCTCATGGCGTCGGTGGTATCGCCGTTGTTGGCTTTCACGGCGGCCACGCCGACTACGCCCACCGGACCGATTTTACCGCTTGTCCAACCGCCGATGATGGATTCATCTTTGGTCGGATCGGTGGAACGCTGGATAGCCACTGCGGAATCAAAGCCGGCGATTTTCTTCTGCGCCGCCAAGATAGCCTGGTTGGTGGCATTGTCGTAATCCAGGACCAGGTCGGCCAGGTCATGGTCGTAGCTCACGCGCATCTTCCAGTTGTTGTCGGCGGAATCCTGACTACCCTGAATATAGTTCAGGTTGGAATCCGACCGCAAATAGGACAAACGCTCCGGGATTTTATTCCCATTGTCCGCACCCCAGAGATCAACGCGCAAGGGACCTTCACCGGCCCGGATCTTATAGCGCTGGGTCATGGAGTCATACGTTGCCGTCCATCCTTCTCCCTTGCTGTTCACTTTCAGCACTAAACCTTGTCCGTCGGTCTTCACGATGGCGCCCGGTGTCCAGGTGGTCTCGCCGGCTACCCCGACTTTCACCTCAGTCTCGGCATACGCCAGGAAACTGCAGGTCAACACCAAGCATAATGCTAATGCTAACTTCTTCATCAATAAACCCCCTAAGTTGTTGCTTCATCTATAGGAGGAGCAGGTAAATGTCTTATGGTCGGCTGTGGCGGCACCGGCTGCCGCTGAAAGTGTCCAAGTTTCCTTCCAGACCACACCGACTGCTGCCCCAACCTTCATTTTCCTTAATACCGTGCTCCCCGCTTCAGCTTGGCGATCACTGCCCTTGCGGCCAACTTGTGGGGAACACCTCCTTTCTCCACCGCCAGTACAGCCAAGCTTTCCGCCTGTAATGCATTCTTGTATATCATTGTTTCTTTGCATTTCCCTGTTTTCCTTCTTTTCTGCGCATGCTGTGCCTGGATATTACTATTAACTATCCCAACTGCTGCCAAGGGCTAAAAAAAGAAAAGCACCGGCTATGAGCACCGGTGCTGCTACAAGGATAAGTAGTTATGGTCGAAGAGCGCTAAACAAATAGAACCGCTGCAGCACAGGCTACAGCGGTTCTATTTTGAAGTTTCTATCCTCTGTTTCTAAATCTTGACGATTAGAAGACCAGGAGGTAGTTCAGCGTAGCCGAATTGGTGGTCACATTGGCGGTGCTGGTCGAAGACTCGACCTTCAACGTTACCCGCTTGGTGGGCTCCAGATGCACGGTTACCGGATCGGCGGAGAAGCCGATGGAAACGCTGAAGTTATTGGAAGGATTGTCATCCTGGCTCCTATTCTGATACTGTCCGGTCGCCTCGGCAAAGACCCGGTCGGTCAGCTGCAGATAAGCATTGCCATTGACGAGTGTTCTCTTGTCCTTGTTAGCATTGGCGATGGGCTCGATGTAGATCTCGGGACGGACCCACAGACCTTTGGCCACATCCAACTTAACCACGCCTAAGCCATAGAACCTGAACAGGCTGACTTTATCACCCGCCTGGGTTCTCTGGACGTAGAACTGGCTGGAGTAGGTCTTCACCTTGAGCCAGCTGCGATCCCTGGTGTAACCGTCTACCAGGTTCCAGTTGAACGCGGATCCGGTATCGCCGCGCAGGCGCAGACGACCATAGATGTTGGTGGTGACGACATCAGTGGTAGCATTTTTATCATACTTGAAGTAACCATAGAGGTTGCCAAGGTTGTTGATGATGTTCTTGGAACCTTCGATATAACCGGTGGTGACATTGCCGAAGCTCTTGCCGCGCACCATGAAGTAACCCATGGCCGTGACGTTGATCGGCTGAATGGTATAGGTGGCTTTGACACCGACGCTGGTACGATCCTTGGTGTCGCCGTTGACCGCCTGGATGGCACCTACGCCGACCACCGTCGCACCGGCGATCTTGCCGCTGGTCCAAGCGGCGAAGACGGACTCGTCCTTGGTCGGGTTGGTAGAACGCTGGACACCAATACCGGAAGCGAAGCCGGAGATGGTCTTCTCAGCCGCCAGGATGGCTTGGTCGCTTTGATTATCGTAGTCCAGGGTCAACTTGGCCAGGCTATGGTTATATACGGTGCGGAATCTCCAGTTGCTCGCATTGGAATCCTGAGCGCCCTGGATCCAGTTGAACGTGCTGTCCGGACGGACTACGGGCGATACACGCTCATAGCTCGCCACGCCCAAACCGCTGGGACCAAAGCCTCCCCATACCGCTACGCTCAACGGGCCTTCGCTGCCCTGGAGCTTGAAGCGGTTGTAGAAGGTATCAAAAGAGGCCGTCCAGCCGGTTCCCTTGCTTGTTACCTTGAGGACCGGTTGGCTCCCATAGCCGGGATCGTCTTTCTGAGCTACGTTGGCATCCCACTTGACCTGTCCGGTAATACCCACCTCAACTGTGGTGTCGGCATATGCCGCCACACTCAATGTCAGCACTAGACATAGAGCTAATACTAGCTTCTTCATTTATAGAACCCCCTTAGTTTTTTCATTTATTAAGAGGAGCATGCGTATGTTTACTGCCGGCCGGACACAGCGCCATATCTTCACTAAAGTGACCTTGTTACCATTAGTGAACAGCAGACGCTTTCGTTACCGGCATCCAGCCCCCCGCTATGTCCGGTGATTCACTGCACTCGCGGTAAACCTCGGGGTGCACCTCCTTTCCCTACCGCCAGTTAATCCGGACTTATAGCCTTCGCCCTCTATGCACCTTGTATGTTTTTACTAATATCCTCGTTTTCCTGCTGGTTCGCTGCCTTTTTTGGTAAATTTATCGCTTCCCGTCAAGGGATGTAAGGATTACCTTACATACTTTATTTTTATTCCCCTCGTACCCATATCCGGCTGCAGAAGTTATACGATATTTCATCATGATAACGCCAATTCCTTCCGGCCAATTGCAATTTTTAACTATAAAACCAATAAAAACATAGATTAAAGATAAGCGGAGGGAAACTGACGGCTGAGGGAAGCTGAAAGCTGAAAAGAAGAAAGAGCACCTGCGCCGACCGGTGCAGGTGCTCTCACCACTATTTCTGTTATTTTCTATATTTATTTTATTATTGGGTCCGGAGCAAACGCCGGCTGAAAACCGCTGTCCGATTAAAACAGCACTTCGTATCCGGCGCTGATCTCGTCGTTCCTCGTGCCTCCGGTGTTTTTCTGGGCATATTTGGCCCATACTTTACCGTTTTCATTCATCTGATAGGTGGCCTTGCCGATCAGCTCCATGGTTTCGACCGGAGCCTTCTCATAGCGTACACCCGGTTCCAGGATGATCTTTTCACTCATCTTGATATAACCGTCGCCCTTGATCTCCGTGCGCTTGGCTTCCGGTTCATTAACCAGGCTGCCGAGCACCCAGACCTGTCCGGGAATGATGGGCGAGGTGCCGGTCACGGCTATTTTGGTAGCGACCACGTCGCCCGGAGTGGTGGTGCGGTTGAGCTGCGCCCGGACGGCAGGAGCCGTGTTCTTGAAGTATTCATCGCTCTCAAACTGCTCGTCCCAGTCCAGCTCGCCTTTGGCCCCACGCCACTCTGCTGTGGCTTCCACTACATTCTGTTTGAATGCTCCGGTGGTATTGGACATGGCGTTGGCGAATGAACCGTTCACTTTCAGCAAGTCCGTCTCATGCACGCCTTCCAGCTTGATTTCCTTTTCATCGGCGCCGTTGAAGCCGGCCGGCTGGATCTTAAACTGGGCGATAGCTTTCAGTTCCGGCACCACAGGTACCGGCACCTCGGCTTTCACCGCATAGGCCAGATCTGAGGGAGCGGTGGCTTTGGTGTTGACACCCACACCGGCAGTCAGCTCTACACCGGCCAGGTTGATGCGGTCGTAGCCTAAAGCGGTGAAGCCGTTGCTCAAGGGCAATTTGTGGTGGGCGGCGATACCGAGGGTCTGCCCGGCGATCTCTTTCTCGCCGAACACGAAGAACTCGCCGTCGTCCTCAAAATCCACCGTGAGCGGACCGGCAATAGCCCGGGCCTTCAAATTGCCCATATATTTGTGTGCGGAGGTTATGAACTCAAATGGATCGGTGAGATCCTCTTCCTGGTATTCCCGGCCCAGACCCCAGAAGCTGAGGTTGAGCCTGGGATCGCGGAACTCGATCTGATACTCACCCAAAGCGGTCGCGCCGCCGATGAGGTTACCCAACTCCGCCTCGGCCCGCCAGCCTTCCTCCTCAGCCTCCACCGCCAGATTGACCTCGGTGGTCAAGTTGGCTGCAGCCGGCAGGTTACCGTTCTGTATTTTGTATTCCCCGGCAAGTTTGCCGTCCGTCTTCAGGACTCCGGCGGCGACGGCAGGCATGGTGCCGATCAGAGCCAGAGCCAAAACTGCGGTCAAAAGCGATACCAATTTTTTCATGTGGCTTGTTATCCCCCTTGATGGTGTTCATTTTCCTGTGTCTTTGCCCCGTCAGGCGCAGCTGCGCCTTGGGGCTGCGGCATTTTTTGCTTCATCTGCATCTGTTGCCAGGTGGGGGTGCACCAGCCGATAAAAGGGAGTGTCCATGTTTCCTCGCCTTTCATTCCTTTTCCTGATGCGCCCCGGCTTAGTCGCTTGCTCCGTCCGGCGACCTTCTTCTCTTCAGGGCCTCCGTCCGGCAGATGGGGGATAACACCTCCTTTCCCGGCCGCGGGCCCGACTGCTGAAGAGCAAGGCCATATGCCACAGGGATGTGACATTGCTGTCGTCCCGGTTGCCTATTTCTTTGCATATTTGGCTCTGTCCTGCTATATCAAGCGGTTTATTATATTCCAGTTCTACCAAACACTGTATATCTTCCATTATCTCTCTTTTTCTCCAGTTTTTATGGTTCCATATGCGCATACCGTATACGGTATCCGGTAACAAAATAATAAAACTCCCGCGCCCTAAACACATCTATGAAGCCAACACAAACTTTTCTATGGCTCTGGCTACCCCGTGATCGGTATTGGCACTGCTCACCCAGTCGGCCATCTCTTTCACCGCCGGCTGGGCGTTGCCGAGGGCTACCCCGACACCGGCATAGGTGAGCATGTCTATATCGTTATAACTGTCGCCGATGGCCATCACTTCTTCCGGAGCCAGGCCGAGTTCGGCCGCCAGTTCGGCCAAAGCGACGCCTTTACAGACTCCTGCGGCCATGAACTCCACAAAGCGGGGAAGGGAGCGCGTCACCAAAAGCCGCCCGGCGAACCGGCGGGATAATTCGCCGCACCACCGCTCCACCGCCGCCGGATCGTCCACGATGAGGGCTTTCGTGGTGCCCCGGCGGGCTACCGGGCGCAGGTCGGGCATGACCACCGGCTCCACCCCGGCCAAGGACGCATAATACTGCGCTCCCTCATCGAAGCGGCGTACATATGTCTGGTCCTCGAAATAAAGATGCAGGCACAAATCATGTTTCTCGGCCAGATCCACCAAAGCCAAAGCTTCCTCCGGAGGTACCGGGTGGTGTTTGCGCACCCTACCGTCCAGATCGACTACCTTGGCGCCGTTATAGGCGATGATCGGGCCTTCGGCCCCTATCTGCCTGGCATATGGCAAGGCGGAGACGAACATGCGCCCCGTCGCCGGCACCACCCGCACCCCTCTGGCCCGGGCGGCGGCGATGGCCGCCTTGGCCGAAGAAGGAATCTGCAGGTCATCGGTGAGCAGGGTACCGTCCATATCTATAGCTATCAGTCGTATAGGCATCATTTGTCTCTCCCCGATTGACTTACCATCAGACGGCTATCACCCAGCTGAGCAAAGAACTGACCAGGCTCAGGATCAGGCTGCCGATTATGGCAGCCCACAAGCCTTTCACTTCAAATCCGCTCACCACCGCCGAGGTCAACTGCAGCATAAAACCGTTGATCACAAAGGTCAAAAGACCGAGTGTCAAAACGTTAAACGGCAGGGTAAAAAGCATGATCACAGGCCGGATAAAGGCGTTCACCACTCCCAGCACCGCCGCGGCGATCAAGGCGGCTCCAAAACCGCTCACTTTGATGCCGTCGATCAAAAAGGCCACAATCAGCAAAGCCACCGTATTGATCAGCCATCTGGTCAATATACCCGACATCGCTTCCGTCCTCTTCCTTTCCCTTAGATTAAACTGATGCGCACCACAGCTTCGTCCGACTTTACATGCACCAGATCATATGAACCTTGGCGGCGCAAGGTTCTTATAGCCTGGCGGGCGGCGGCCGGCCACTGCCAAAGATCGACATAATTCAGCATGTTCACCCCGTTCAGCCCACTCCAGCCGTATGGCCTATTCCCCCGGCCGGCAGCCTTATGGCGCCCACCCCAACCTTTGGCTCCGGCCAAAAAATTTACCGCTCCCGGCCGCAAAAAGCCTTTTCCCAACCAGGTCACGATCATCAGTCCGGTCAGGAGCTCTTCCAGGATGATCAGGGGGAACGGGATGATGATGGGAAAGCGGATGTCTTCCACTTTTATGTAAACAAGGAAAAATTTGCTATTGGCAGGCCGCCACCAGCGGCGTCTGATTATTGGCTGCGGCATGCTAAGCACCTCTCCGGCGAAATAATGCCTAATGATAAATTCCGGCAGGCAGGGAGAGCGAAAAGGAAGACCAGTAAGACTACCGGCGGCCATCCCGGCCATCCCATCATACCGCCCGCTCTCCACCCTCGTCAGGTCGCACGCTTATCCCGTCATTCCACGATAATATCCACTTCGGTTTGGCCATCTCTCACTTCCACCAGCTTGCCCTCGGCACCTTTCTCGATCTCCATCAGGATCTCATCCAGGTTTATTTCCGGATGTTCTTCCAAAACCTTCTTGGGGATAAACCGTTGCGCTATTTTAATTAAAGATATGGGAATGTTGACATTCACCTTGGTCCCGCTTTCTCCTTCATTCACCACGATGCGCAGGAATTTCGTCGTTTTCGCCGGCGCCGGAACCACTTTTTTCTCCTCCAGGGTGGACAAGAGCTGGAAGGCCTCATCGGCATTGATTTTGCCTTCCTCCAGCATGCGCAGGATCTGGAGCTTTTCGTCCTTCATTTAAAATTCCTCCCCATATTTTTCTGGCGTAGCTCTTCCGCTACCTCACAGGGCATTCTCATAAGGTCTATAGATCAGGGGCGTATCAATTTGATTGAGCCGTTGGTGGTCCGGGCCGTCAACAGCAAAGGTTTTTCTCCATTACCTTTACCGGTGCCGGCTCTACCGCTCATCGTTCTGGAACCAATGGATTTATGTTCATGGGTGATCTGCCAGGCGCCGATGGGGCGAATGCTGCCATGGGAAGTGGCGGCATCGAACTGCACCGGCAGGCTTTCCATACCTGCATCGATTTCCACTTTGATGCTGCCGTTGGTGGTGGTGAGGTTATACTTGGCTTCGGCATCCAGGTCGTCGCCGGGCCGACTGCCGACGCCGCTCACAGGTGGAGATGTCAGATTCACAGTTATGGAGCCGTTCGTCGTCGCCAAGGTCGCCTTTCCGGTGCTGCCGCTCCAGCGGATGGAACCGTTGGTGGTGGTGATGCGCACCGTGTTGAAAGCGGCATCGACCAGTTGGACGCTGCCGTTGACGGACTCCGCCCTCATCTCGGCACCGGACAGCTCCTCGGTATTGACGCCGCCGTTGGTGGTGCTGATATAAGCCTGACTGAGCCGCAATCCCCGGCAGATGATTCCTCCATTGATGGTGTGCATCTCCAGGAGGTATTTATGTTTATCCGGCACCAGGACCTCAACGGCCACCATCGGCACCACTCTGCTTTCGTTGGCCCGCACCTCCAGGTAGTTGTCGCCGAAACTATAAGTGACGGCCTTTTTGGCCTTCTCCGCCAACTCCTCCGGCGTCTCGCCCGCCGATTCCACCACCACTTTTTTGCGGATGATTACTTTATAACCGCGCTCCTCCCACGATCTGGCCGTCAATTGTCCATTGCGGGTGCGCAGGTTGATTCTCACCAACTCCGCGCCGGGAGCAAACTCGCCGGTGTATTCATCCACCACTTCCTGCCGCAGCAGCCCGCCGCTCCCCAGATCGACATCTTTGATTTTTTCTATTCTGAAGGTTATATCTTTCCACTTTTCCAGAGGACGCAAAGCCTTATCCAGGTGAGCCAACTGGGCGGAAAGCTCCCGGCTCAGGCGTTCTCCCAGGCGGCCCATATGCGCCCCCAACTGTTCGCCGAAGGTGACGCCGATTTGAGCGGCCCGCTCGCCTATCTCTTCATACATGCGGCCAGCTTCGTCTTCCCCGGGCTCCACAGGCTCCTCCGGTTCTCCAGGCTCCCCGGGTTCCCCGGGCTCCTCCGGCTCCACGGTTTCCTTGGGCTCCGCCACCTTCGTCGCTCCTGCCGCTTTCACCGCTTCAGTGGCCTCTACCGCTTTCGCCCCCGGCTGGTCTTCTTCCCGAAACAGAGCATCAAGAAGTGCGGCCGCCTCCTCAGCCGATATCTTGCCCTCCTCCACCATCCGTAAGATCATCAGCTGCTCTTCTTTCATCCCTCGCACCTCCATGCCAAAAACCAAGTTTCAGCTTTTCAGACGCTGCAACGCTTCCGAAACACTCAACTCGCCCTTCTCCAAAGCCTCCAAGATCGCCCGGCGCTTCTCCTGGTCGACCTGATCTTCCCGGTTCACCGTGTAACCCAGAGTCTCGATGATGGCATCCAGCCGGCTGCGCACGGTGGGATAGGAAATGCCCAGCACCCTTTCCATCTCCCTGATGTTCCCCCTGTTCACCAGGAACACTTCCACAAACTGCTGTTGTTCGGGTGTGAGGCGGCAAAACCGGCATAGTTCAAACCGCCCTTCCAGGCTGCTGCCGCAGGTTTCGCAAGCCAGTCTGGTCAAATGCATCCTCTCTCCGCATACGGGACAAGTGCCCGGAGCAGGTCGTTTTCTCATACATCCCCCAACTCCTTTCCGTCCTTCAATAACGAGCCGCGGCCGTGCCGGCTTTGCCTCCCTCCATGCGCTGGCTGAGCCGGCATATATTGACATCAACATTTTGCGCCGCCGGCGCGTCTTTGTCAAGGGATTTATGATAAATATTAATGTCACAGCTTAATATTTTTAATGGCAGGCAGCAATAATGAAAGGCTATCATCAGAGAGTTTAAAGTGAGCTGACGGATATTAAGGTGAAGGAGATCCGCCTTCCTTATTCCCCAGCTGTTTGGCTATACGTTCCGCCACCTCGGCCGGCAGACCCGGTACAGCTTTCAGCTCTTCCAGGGTGGCGGCGCGCACCGCCCGCAGCGAGCCGAAATGCTTGAGCAAAAGGCGCTTGCGCTTGGGACCTATTCCCTCAATTTCGTCCAGCACCGAAGCGGCGGTCTTCTTGGCCCGCAGCTGGCGGTGGTAGGTGACGGCAAAGCGATGGGCTTCATCCCGAATGCGCATCAGGAGCTGCAGGGCTTGAGAATTGCCCGGCAGGCGCAGGGTCTCGTCCTGCCCGGGGAGCACCACCTCTTCCAGGCGTTTGGCGAGCCCAACGGCGGCGATATCCGGCCGGCCGACTTCCGCCAAAGCCTCCAGCGCTGAGTTAAGCTGCCCTTTACCGCCGTCGATCAAGATAAGATCGGGAAAGCGGGCAAAGCGCATATTGGGCAGCGCCGCCGTCCGCTCCTCTTCCGGCAGGGCCGCCAGTTCCGCCTGCTCCTTCAGGCCCCTGGTAAAGCGGCGCCGCACCACTTCCTTCATGGCGGCAAAATCGTCCTGGCCGGCAAAGCCGCGGATGCGGAAGCGGCGATAACCCGAGCTGTCCGGCTCCCCGTCCACCATGGTGACCATGGAAGCCACCACTTCGTCGCCCTGGAAGTTGGAGATATCATAGGCTTCTATAACCGCCGGCGGGGCCGGGAGGCCCAGCAGTTCCTGCAATTCCACCAGCCCGGCCTGGTTCCGGCTGCGGCGCAGGTTCTCCCGCTCCACCCGCTCCTTCAACACCAGGCGGGCATTCTCTATGGCCATCTCCACCAGCTGGCGCTTGTAGCCTCTTTTAGGCACCAGGAGATACACCCGGCGGCCGTCGCGCCTCTTCCCTGTGGCGCCGCTCTCCTCCCCCTCATCTCCTACATCGCTCTCAGCTCCAACATCTCTCTCAGCTCCCATATCTCCCTCATCTTTCACTTCTCCCACATCAGCCCCACCCTGCGCAGCCCCGACCACCGCCGGCGGCCGGGCACCCTGCTCCAGCCCCGCCTTGATCCGGCCGAGCCATTTCTCGAGCACCGCCGGGGACTCCACCTCGCCGGGCAGCAGTATCTCCTTCGGAATCATCCTGGCTTCCGCATAATATTGCTGGATAAAGGCGGCGATGATGCGGCCCTGGTCGTCCTCCTCGCCCACATCCAGGAAAAAGTGATCGTTCCCCACCATCTTGCCGCTCCGCACCATAAGGACCTGCATGCAGGCCAGATCGGCGGCGACAGCCAAACCCAGCACATCCTGGTCGACTTTGGCTTCGGAGACGATTTTCTGGCGTTCGATCACCTTTTCGATGGCGGCGATCTGATCGCGCAGGCGGGCGGCTTTCTCGAACTCCAGGGCGGCGGCGGCCTTGGTCATGCGGGCCCGCAGCATGGAGATGATCTCCGACTGCCGGCCTTGCAGGAAGAGCACCACCTGGTCCACCGTCTCCTGGTAATCTGCCTCATCCTGCAGGCCGGCGCACGGCGCCCCGCAGCGCCCGATGTGATACAGCAGGCAGGGACGATGCTGCCTATTTTTAGAGAGATCCAGGGTGCAGGTGCGTAAGGGAAACAACTTGCGCAGGAGATCCAGGGTGCCGCGCACCGCCTTCACATCGGTATATGGGCCGAAGACCCGGTCCTCCGCCTTGGGACGGCGCACCACCGACAGGCGGGGAAAGGGTTCGTTGCTCAGCATGATGTAAGGATAACTTTTGTCGTCTTTCAGGCGGATGTTATACCAGGGCTCGTGCTCTTTGATCAGGTTGCACTCCAAGATCAGGGCTTCCAGCTCGGAGGCGGTGACGATGTAATCAAAATCGGCGACGTGGTTGACCATCGCCGCCACTTTGGCGCCGGCATCCCGGCTTTTCTGGAAATAGCTGCGCACCCGCTGGCGCAGGGAGACCGCTTTGCCGACATAGATCACTTCGCCGGCTTCGTTTTTCATCAGGTAGACGCCGGGGCGGTTGGGAATGTGCTTCAGTTTTTCCTGCAGGGTCTCTGGGAGCTGGTCCGGAGCCTTCATTTGACGGCTATCGCCTCCCTGGACCGATGAGCTTCAGCTTCCAGGATGCGCCTGAGAAATTGTCCTGTATAGGACGCCGGCACCTGGGCCACTTCCTCGGGTGTACCGGTCGCCACCACCCGACCGCCCTCATGGCCGCCCTCCGGCCCCAGGTCGATGATATAGTCGGCCGTCTTCACCACATCCAGGTTATGCTCGATTACCACCACCGTGTCGCCCGACTCCACCAGCCGGTGCAGGACGGAAAGGAGCTTCTCCACATCGGCCATATGCAGGCCGGTGGTGGGCTCATCGAGGATATATAAGGTTTTACCGTTGCTGCGCCTGGCCAGTTCAGTGGCGAGCTTCACCCGCTGGGCTTCGCCGCCTGAGAGGGTGGTGGCCGACTGTCCGAGGGTGATGTAACCCAAACCCACATCGAAAAGGGTCTCGAGTTTGCGGCTGATGCGCGGGATATGCCGGAAAAGCTCGCAGGCTTCCTCCACCGTCATATTCAGGACATCGGCAATGGAGTGGCCCTTATATTTCACCTCGAGGGTCTCGCGGTTATAGCGTCGCCCCTTGCACACCTCGCAGGGCACATAGACATCGGGCAGGAAATGCATCTCGATCTTGATGATGCCGTCGCCCTGGCAGGCCTCGCAGCGGCCACCCTTGATGTTGAAGCTGAAGCGGCCCGGGCCATAACCGCGCATCTTGGCTTCGACCGTCTCCGCAAAAAGCTGGCGGATGCCGTCAAAGGCGCCGGTATAGGTGGCCGGGTTGGAGCGGGGGGTGCGGCCGATGGGCGACTGGTCGATATCGATCACCTTGGAGAGATATTCCAGCCCCTCTATAGCGTCGTGAGCGCCGGCATGGGTGTTGGCCCGGTTGAGCTCCCTGGCGAGCCGCTTGTAGAGGATCTCGTTGATCAGGGTGCTCTTGCCCGAACCGGAGACGCCCGTCACACAGACGAACACCCCGAGGGGGATGGCCACGTCGATGTTTTTCAGATTATGTTCCCGGGCTCCTTTGATGGTCAGCCATTTATCATTGGTCGGCCGCCGCACCGCCGGCACGGGGATGGCGCGCTTGCCGCTCAGGAATTGGCCGGTTACAGAACGCGGGGCGGCAATGACATCCTCGATGGTTCCGGCAGCCACCACCTCGCCGCCGTGCACCCCGGCCCCCGGACCGATATCCACCAGGAAGTCCGCCGCTCTGATGGTCTCCTCGTCGTGCTCTACCACGATCACCGTGTTACCCAGGTCACGCAGGGACTTGAGCGTATCCAAGAGGCGGTGATTGTCCCTCTGGTGCAGGCCGATGCTCGGTTCGTCGAGGATATATAGCACCCCCACCAGGCTGGAGCCGATCTGGGTGGCCAGGCGGATGCGCTGCGCCTCGCCGCCCGAGAGGCTGCCGGCCGACCGGTCCAGGGTAAGATAGCCCAAACCGACATTGGTCAGGAAGTCGAGCCGGGCCAGAATCTCCTTCTTGAGCTGGCGGGCGATGAGTTCCTCCCGCTCGGTGAGCGCCAGATCCTGGAAGAAACTCCGGGCCTCGTCCACGGATTTGGCGGTGAGCTGCATGATGTTGAGGCCGCCGACGGTCACGGCCAGGCTCTCCGGCTTGAGGCGCTTGCCCCGGCACTCCGGGCAGGGGCGGGTGCTCATAAACTGTTCGATCTGGTTTCTAATATAATCGCTCGAGGTCTCCTGATAATGCCGCTGCAGCTGGTTCACCACTCCGGGGAAGGTGGAGGTGAAGATGCGGGTGCGGCCACTTTTGTTGGTATAGGGGAAATTGATCTGCCGTCCCTTGGTGCCGTAGAGGATGGCGTTGAGCTGCTCGGCGGACAACTCGGCCAGCGGCGCCTTGGGGTCGATATTATAATCACGGCACAGGCCGTTGAGCATGCTCGACAGCCATTTGCTGGCACTGTTGCGCCAGGGGATGATGCCCCCTGCGCTGATGGAGAGGCTTTTGTCCAGCACCAGCTCCGGATCGATCTCCAGGCGTTCTCCCAGGCCGCTGCACTTGGGACAGGCACCGAAGGGGCTGTTGAAGGAGAACATGCGCGGCGTCAGCTCCTCAAAGCTGAAACCGCAGTCCACACAGGCAAAGGCTTCGGAAAAGATCAGCTCTTCCCGGCCGATCACGTCGATGATCACCACCCCTTCGCCCCGCTTCAGGGCGGTCTCCATCGAGTCGGTGATGCGGGCGACGATCTCGGAGCGCACCACGATGCGGTCCACCACCACCGCAATGTCGTGCTTTTTGTTCTTGTCGAGCTCGGGAGTGTCCCCCACCTCATAGATCTCCCCGTCAATCTTGACGCGGGCGAAGCCGTCCTTCCTGATCTCCTCCAGGAGCTTTTTGTATTCCCCTTTCCGCCCTCTGACCACCGGCGCCAGGATCTGGATCCTGGTCCCTTCGCCCAAGGCCAGCACCTGGTCGACGATCTGCTCCACCGACTGCTGCCGGATGGGCTTGCCGCAGGTGGGGCAGTGCGGCCGGCCGATGCGGGCATATAACAGGCGGAGGTAATCATAGATTTCGGTCACCGTGCCCACGGTGGAGCGGGGATTGCGGCTGGTGGTCTTCTGGTCGATGGAGATGGCCGGCGAGAGGCCTTCGATGAAGTCCACATCCGGCTTGTCCATCTGGCCCAGAAACTGCCGGGCATAGGCGGACAAGGATTCCACGTAACGCCGCTGCCCTTCGGCATAGATGGTATCAAACGCCAGAGACGATTTCCCCGAACCCGACAAGCCGGTGAAGACCACCAGTTTGCCGCGGGGGATCTCCAGATCGATATTTTTCAGGTTGTGTTGCCGCGCCCCTTTCACGCGGATGACACCGTTGCTCAAGAGCTTCATCCCTTTAAATTTAATATAAATATTATTATTATAACTCCACGAGCAGTTCCCGCAGCTCGGCAATCTCATCCCGCAGCTCGGCGGCTTTCTCGAACTCCAGCTTCTCCGCCGCCGCCATCATCGCGGCCTCCAGTTTCTTGATCTGGGCGGCCACCGTCTTGGCATCCAAAGCCGCCACCCGACGGGCGGCCGCCGCTTTCGCCTGAGCCTTCTTGTCCCTGGCCTTGGCTTCCGCTTCTTCCTCGGAGGCCACCCGCAGGGAGTCGTGTATGGCCTTGCGCACCGTTTCCGGCGTGATGCCATGCTTTTGGTTGAAAGCCAACTGCACGGCGCGCCGGCGGTTCGTCTCGTCAATGGCCCGCCTCATGGAATCGGTGATCTGGTCGGCATACATGATCACCTTGCCGTGCACGTTCCGGGCCGCCCGGCCGATGGTCTGGATGAGCGAGGTTTCCGAGCGCAGGAAGCCTTCCTTGTCGGCATCGAGGATGGCCACCAGGGACACCTCCGGCAGATCCAGACCCTCCCGGAGGAGGTTGATGCCCACCAGCACATCGAACTTGCCCAGGCGCAGGTTGCGGATGATCTCCACTCGCTCCAGGGCTTCTATCTCATAGTGCATGTAGCGCACCTTTATGCCCACGTCGGCCAGGTAGTCGGTCAGGTCTTCGGCCATCTTGCGGGTGAGGGTGGTGATCAGCACCCGCTCGCCCCTGGCAACCACCTGGCGGATCTCGGCTATCAGGTCGTCGATCTGCCCGCTTACCGGCCGCACTTCCACCTCCGGATCGACCAGGCCGGTCGGCCTGATGATCTGCTCCACCACCCGGGAGCTGACCTGCCGCTCAAAGGGGCCGGGGGTGGCCGAGGTGAATACCGCCTGGTGCATGCGTTCATAGAATTCATCCCAGGTGAGGGGGCGGTTGTCGAGCGCCGAAGGCAGGCGGAAACCATATTCCACCAGCGTCTCCTTGCGGGAGCGGTCCCCGTGATACATCCCCCGCACCTGCGGCAGGGTCTGGTGGGATTCGTCCACAATGATCAGGTAGTCCTGGGGGAAATAATCGAGCAGGGTGGCCGGCGGCTCTCCCGCCTGGCGCTGGTCGAGGTGGCGGGAATAGTTCTCGATACCCTGGCAGTAGCCCACCTCCCGCATCATCTCCAGGTCGTAGCGGGTGCGCTGCTCGAGCCGCTGCGCCTCCAGCAGCTTGCCCTGGCGGCGCAGGATGGCCAGCTGCTCCTCCAGTTCGGCTTCGATGCTGGCCAAAGCTTTGGTCATCTGCTCCTCCGGGGTCATATAGTGCGTAGCCGGATAGATGGTGATGCTGTCCAAAACATCCAGCACCTCGCCGGTGAGCGGGTCGAGCATGAGGAGACGCTCCACCTCATCGCCGAAGAGATCGATGCGGATGACGTTCTCTTCGTAGATGGGAATCACCTCGATCACATCGCCCCGCACCCGGAAAGTACCCCGCTTGAAGCCGATGTCGTTGCGTTTATACTGCATGGCCACCAACCGGCGCAGGATGTCGTCCCTGTCCCGGCACTCCCCCACCGACAGACTGACCGTCATGTCCAGGTAGGCGGCCGGCGAGCCCAGCCCATAGATGCAGGAAACGCTGGCGACGATCAGGACGTCCCGGCGCTCAAATAGAGAACTGGTGGCGGCGTGACGCAGGCGATCGATCTCTTCGTTGATGGAGGCGTCTTTTTCGATATATAAATCGGTCTGGGGCACATAAGCCTCCGGCTGGTAATAATCGTAATAGCTGACGAAATAATGTACGGCGTTTTTGGGGAAAAAGGATCTGAACTCGCTGCAGAGCTGGGCGGCGAGAATCTTGTTGTGCGCGATGACCAAGGCGGGGCGCTGCAGCCGTTCGATCACCTTGGCCATGGTATAGGTTTTCCCGGTGCCGGTGGCGCCTAGGAGGGTGATGAAGCGCTCGCCGGCTTCCACGGCCGCCACCAGTTCATCGATGGCTTGAGGCTGGTCGCCTGCCGGTCGGTAGTCGGATACCACCTCGAACGGTTGAGCCGGCGGCTTGCGCGCCCGCCCGGACGCGGCACCGGCTGCTTTGCTCATCATGCCTTGCCCACACCTTCCATGAAATACCATCAGGCGAACACCAATGCGCCGAACACTTATTCCCGAAGCGTCTTTGGTATTCGCTTTCTCTATTCCATCTCCTGCTCCTTTTTCCACTCCGGCAGAATTATTTTATCAGAAGACACCAACTCCGAAACGCGCACCAGAGCAACGCCCATATCCTTGATTTCCTCCACCGTTCCGGCAATGGCCCGGGCCGTCGCCGCCCTGACATGACCGATGGCCACGGCATAACCCCCAGCCATGGCGATCCTGGCGGCCTTGAGCAGCTGGGAGCGGATATATTCCTCATCATCCTGGTCGTCAAGGAAAACGGCCCTCTCCAGCACCGGCATGTCCAGCTCCACGCCTACCACCAGCCCTTTGGTGGCAGCGGTGGTCCGGCTGTCCACAAAGAAGAGCCCGTTCTCCTTTATGGTAGCCAGAACTGCCCGCATCACCCGGAGATCGGCCGTGGCCTTCGAGCCCATGTGGTTGTTTACGGCTATAGCCCCTGGCACCTCGGCCAAAGCCTGGGCCACGGCCGCTCTCACCTCCTCATCGCTCTGGGAGGTGGTGATCATCCCTTTCTGCCCGTTGACCAGGGTTTCATCCTCTCCCCCCGGCTCCATCGGCAAATGCAGCAGCACATCGAAACCCGCCTCCTGAGCCGCCAGGGCGTCGGAGCGGGAGCGGCCGAGATAAGGGAGGACGGCGATGGAAAGCGGCAGATCCATCTGCAGAAAATCATTTTCGGCTTGCCGGTAATAGCCCCAGTCGTCGATGATCAAGGCCAGCTTGGGACGGTCGCCTTCCTGATGGGCGATCCAGGATCTTTCCATGATTTCCAGCAGCGCCCGCCGGTCCGGGGTGGTCTCTGCCTCCGCCCCGTTGAGGACTGCCTCCTCTTCCTCCTCCTCGGGCAGGGGCGGCACGGTTTCGGAAGGCGGCACAACAGCAGGGGGAGCCGTGACAGGGACACTCCTGGAGGGAAAAACGGCTTTCAGGAGGTAGCAGCCCGCCAAAAGCGCCAGGAACAGCAGCACCGCCAGGCCGGCCAGGGATAAGCGGTCCGGGCGCCGCTGTCCGCCCAGCTGTCGCCGCCCACCCGGATTCTCCGAGTTATTACCGGGCATGCCGGGAGCCTCCCGTCAGTCGCCGCCACCAGCGCCTCACCAGGCTCAAGCCCCCTCTTTCCTGATAGGGGTCGAGAAAATAAAGGTCGCCGGCTTCAGGCACGAGCAGCACTCCCAGCGGGGGTACCTTACCCTTATAGTAGAGGGTGCGGGTGCGGCCGTCGAAGGCCCCCGTCACTTCCATCTCCATACCTATGAGCCACGGCTCGATGGCCCTGGCCACATCCGCCTTGCTGCGGATGGGTTCGCCGTTAATGCGGCGGATAATGTCGCCCCTGGTCAGCCCCATGACTGCCGCCGGCGATCCGGGCAGCACATCCATGACCATCGCTCCCGCCTCCGCCTGGTAAAGCGGCTTGCCCAGGAGTTCCCGGCGGCGTCCCAGGTGTATCACCGCTTCATGGCCGGCGATGGAGAAGAGGGCCGCCAGGGCCACAAAAAGCGGGTGGAACTGGGCGAGATAGGCCAGCCCCAGGAGCACCAGACTGAAGAGGCTGAGGAGGAAAGCCGTATGCCCGGCTTTGTGCCGCGGCTCGCAGGTGAGCACCAGATCGCTGTAACCCAAGGCCGCCACCACGGGAATCATGGTGAAAACCGGATTGAGGTCGGTGGCGGCGGAGACGGCCTGCGGCCGGATCAGCGGCCACCAGTCGGGCATGACGGCATGCTCGCCGGCCGGCAGATCCCCCGCTACCCATACCGCCACCAGAGCGATAAGCGGAATCGGCCAAAAGCGCTGCAGGACAAAGCCGCCGACCACCATGTCGGGCATGTCCGGGCGGTAGCGGACATAAACCGGCATGGCGCCATAGTCGCCGTTGATTTTGATCAACAAAGCTTCCACCAGATGCAGCACGGCCACCAGCGCCATAATGGCCGGCGGGTTGATGCCCGCCTGCGGCCAGATCAAGCCGGCTAAAGCAATGAATCCCCCGGCATAGGAAAAACAGATAAAGCGGGGATGCCAGAGAGCGAGCAGTATGGCCACCAGCCAGACATACCACAGCCCCGCCCCGCTTAAGGGAATGCCGGTGAAGATGAAAATTGCCGTGGCGAGGAGGCCGCCGATCAGTCCCATGCCGAGAGACCGCCACAGCTGAGGCCAGGCCGGGTGCAAAACCGCTCCGAAAAGGCGCTTTTCGTAGCCGGCAATACGGGAGTATTGCCCGTATACCAGCAACAAAACCACTCCGATGATGAGCAGAAAATCCTCTCGCTGCAGGTAATAAGGTAAGCTGCGCACCAGCAGTCTGATTGTCTGCCAATAGGAGTCAAGCAAGGTCATGGTCCTTATATCCTATTGCCAAAAATAGGCGGGAAAAGGCGGTCGTCATCATCCGGCGAGCGGCAATTCCCATCCAAAAGCCGCAGCGGGTGTCGCCGCCGGAGCGGGCTGTTTATCCTGCAGCACCTCTAGCGCTTTGAGAAGCTGGATATCGTCGGGCAGAGGCCACTCCTCTTCTTCCTGAGGGAGAAGCTCATCCACTATCTCTTCGCTCTCTTCTTCCCCGGCCTCATCTTCCGCCAGGCTCTCTTCCTGGACAGCTCCTTCTTCGGGCTCGGGCCACTCGACTACCACATCCGGTTCAATGCCCTGCTGATCGATATCGCGGCCTCCTGCCGTCTGATAGCGATCCGAGGTGAGCGAAAGCGCCGAACCGTTCCGCATGGGGATGATGGACTGCACCAGCCCTTTGCCGAAGGTGCGGGTCCCGACCAGCACGGCGACCCCCTGGTCCTGCAAGGCGCCCGAGACGATCTCGGAGGCGCTGGCGCTCCATTCATTGACCAGCACCACCAGGGGCATCGCCCTGTAGGTGCCGGGCTGCTTGGCGCTGTAGGTCTCTCTGGATTGTCCGCCGCGCCCCACCTTATGCACAATCGGGCCGTCGGTCAGGAATCTGTCGGCCACCTCGATAGCCGTGGTGAAAAGGCCGCCGGGGTTGTAGCGCAGATCGAGCACCAAACCCTGAATGCCCTGCTCCTCAAGGGTTTTCATGGCCTGGTCCAGCTCCTGAGCCGTGCGCTCGCTGAACTGGGTCATGCGGATATACCCGATCGGGTAGGCCGTGGGCCACTCCGGGGCGGCCAACACCTTGGCCGAGGTGATGCTGGGCACTTCGATCACCGCCCGGACGATGGTCACCTCAAAAACTTTCTTCTCTTTCTTGCCCCGCTCGATGGTCAGGGTAACGGAGGTGCCCTCTTTCCCCCGCATCAGGCTTACCGCCTCATCGAGGCCCATATACTGGGTATCACGGTCGTCGATCTTCACGATGCGGTCGCCGCTGCGCAAGCCCTGGCGATGGCCGGGGGTGTTGGGGATGGGGGCGATCACCGTCACCTGGCCGTCCAACATGCCCACGGTGATGCCGATGCCGGCAAAGGTACCGGTGGTATCGATTTGCATCTGCTTATATGCCGGCGGATCGAGATAGCGAGTGTACCTGTCGTTCAACACGGTCTGCAGCATACCGTTGATGGTCCCTTTCTCCAGATAGGCCCGCATCAGATCGGCTGCCGAAACCGGCTCCACATATTCCATTTTTATTAAGGCGATTACGTCCATGACGGTGCGCAGGTCCTCAAAGGGGCTGTCGACGACGTTGGCGCCGGCGCCGGTCCGCCTGGACAAAAAGCAGGAAACACCGACCACTAAGGCGGCGACGATGATTATGCTGATAATCTTCTTTTGCCTGGTGAAGTTGTTCATTGCTTTATTATACTTTATCCGGGCCGGCAGATCAACGGGCGGAATGAGTGCGAAATCCTTCCCCCAAGACATCAAAGGCGTCGGTGATCACCACAAAGGCCCGCGGATCGCAGATTTGCACCACTTGCCGCAAAAAGTCGATCTCCGAACCGGACACGATGACCAAAAGCACCTCGCGGTCCTGACCGGAATACATGCCCCGCCCTTGCAAGGCGGTGACGCCCCGGTCCATCTCCCGCAGCACCTTTGCGGCGATCTCCTTGGCATGATCGGAGATGATGAAAGCCATCTTGGCCACGCTACGCCCCTCCTGGACCAGATCCAGGGTTTTGGTGGTGAGAAAGACGGCGATCAGCGCCCAGAGAGCGAGTTCGGCATGGAAGACCAGGCCGGCGCATAGGATCACCACTCCGTCCACAATAAGCAAAGCCCGCCCCACCGAAAGGTTGGTATAGCGGTGCAGGAGCTGTGCGGCCAGATCGGTGCCGCCGGTGGAACCGCCGGCTCTGATGGTCAGGCCGGCGCCCACGCCGATGATCACCCCGCCGTAAAAGGAGGCCAAGGCCGGATCGGTGGTGACGGGAGCGGCCCAGGGGGCGAAAAGGTCCACGAATATGCTGGTCAAAACAGCGCCGAGAAGGCTCTTGATGCCGAAATCAAGACCTTTGACCTTGAGGGCGGCGGCAAAGAGCGGGATGTTGATGGCCAGCATGGTGACGCCTACCGGCCAGCGGAAGAGGTGGTGCAACACAGTGGCGAGGCCGCTCACTCCGCCGGCGGCTATTTTGTTGGGTACGAGGAGCCAGTCCAATCCGATCGCCACGAGGAGTGCGCCCAGCGTCACTCCTGCATATGCCATCGCTTGCCGCCGCCAGTGCATCTTTTGCCGCCTCATCTTCTGCCCTTCGGATATCTTTGCTTATCACTTATCCTTTCCCCGGCCACCTCCGCCTATTTGCCATTTCTGCCGCAGCACGGCAAGAACAAAGCGGGGCAAAGCGGACATGCGCCAAATCCTCGCCGGCTCGCGGGCGAGGCGATAAGCCCATTCCAGCCCGCATCTTTGCAGCCATAACGGCGCCCGCCGCTTCCGTCCGGCCCAGATATCGAAGCTGCCGCCCACCCCAATAGCCACCGCCGCCCCCAATTGCCGGCGGTGAGCGGCGATCCAGCGCTCCTGCCTCGGCGCTCCCATAGCCACGAGCAAGAGGTCGGAGCGGCTATCGGCAATCTGCCGCAGCACCTGCTCCTCTTCCACCGGGGAGAAATAGCCATGATGTGTGCCTGATACGAGGAGGTCTGGGAACCTGCGGCACAAAAAAGCCGCCGCCTCTGCCGCCACTCCCGGCTCCCCGCCGAGGAGAAACACCCGCCATCCTCTCGCCGCCGCGAGCCTGATCAGGGCAAAGGCCAGATCTATCCCGGCCACCCGGCCCGGCAAAGGAGTGCCGAGAAAACCGGCAGCCCACACCACCCCGATGCCGTCGGCCACAACCAGATCGGCAGCTGCCAGTATCTCCCCGACCTCTCTGTCGGCAGCGGCTTTCATCACCAGTTCGCTATTGGCGGTGACAATGTGAGCCGTTTGTATGGCAGAGCAGCCCGCTTCCCCGCCATCCCGGCGGAGTGCCTCCCGCCTGCGTTCCACGAGGCGCGCAACAAAGTCGCCTGCTCCTGCCTGATCGACGCGATGGACCGCCACCCCCAGAACCAGGGCCGCATCCCGCTCAAAAGTTCTCTCCCGCCCCATAGGTGCATCCCGTTCCCAGGCCACATCCTCCCCTGGAGGCGTCCGAGCGGCAGCTTCGCCGCTTATTCTTTCTTTCTCACTCCGCATACTGCGAGCGCCTCCACCAAATCGGCCGCCACCTGCTTTTGGAGCCTGGCGGCCATCTCCTTCCTTGCCGTCGCCGTCCCGCCCCCGGAACGCTCTTCGGCTTCCGCCCGGCAGATCACGGCACTCAGCAAATGGTCTCCCTCTGCGGCTTTAAGTGCCCCAATAGAGACGAGCGGAATAGCCAGATCTTTCGCCAGGGCATCCACCTTGGGATCATAGCTCACCGCCACGGCCGGCACCCCGGCTCCGGCCGCCATGATCAGCGCATGAAGGCGCATGGCTATCACTAAATCCGCCCCGGCAATGTGCATTATTACCCGGCGGAAATCCGGCGGCGGGGGAAGGAGATGAACTTGAGCGCCCCTATCCTGCAGCGCCGCCGCCAGCTGCCGGTTAAACGGCAGGTCCTGCTCCGGCTGCATGGCGAGGAGCTGAAGCGCGGCCCCTCCGGTTTTGGCCGCCTCAGCCAAGCCGGCAGCCAAGCGCCCGCTCCACCCTTGTTCCTCCCGCCAGGAACGGCAGGCCACCACCCAGCGCGACCCTCCGGCAGCTATTCTTTCTCCGGGCGCCTTTTCTCTCTCCTCTTCCCCGCCCTCCATGGCCGGCGGCAGAAGGAAGGCCGGATCGCCGGTCACCTGGATCTGCGGCCCCCTCCGGTGCCGTTCGCCGAATACCTCCAGCAACACCCTCCGGGATAGATCATCTCTCACCCAAATGCCACAGCATCTTGGGAGCAATATGCGCAGAAGAACGGCGGCGCCGGAAGTCTTCAGCGGACCGACGCCTTGGGCGAAAAGGCAGGTAGGCAAGGCATGGGCTTGGGCCAAGGCCAACAGGCCCAAATAGTAGTAAATGCTGCGCCGGCTGGTGGCCTGCTGCAGAAGGCCGCCTCCCGCCAGCCAGAAGGCATCCGCCTTCGCCAGAGACTGCCATATGGCAGCCGGATGGTGGCGGTCGACGGCCGCCACCCCATGCAGTTTCCGTGTCTCTTCCGGCTTGGCTGAAAGCACCACCGGTCGGATACGGCAGCCGGTCAGGGAACCGGCTGCCACCGCTTTATTGATACCGGATAACAACCCGGCAAGCAGAGCTTCATCTCCAGCATTGCCGAAACCGAAGTAGCCGGCGAGCACCAGGTTAAACATGCTGTTTTCCATCCCCGACTTTCCCGTCTCCGCCTGAGCTCAGGCTCCAAAGCCAGGTAATAATAGGTCTCACCACCAGATAGCCCACCAGCAACCCTACGGCCAGTCCGAGAAAGGTGCGCCACAAGCTGATCAAAAGCGGCGTGTGAATATGGGAGAAGCTGTTCACCATGGATAGCTGGCCCACTGCCGCACCGGCTAAAAGCCAGCCGGCGGCAGATGCCCGTTCCCCCATCGCCCGCACTGCCGGACGCGACGCCAGAGCCGCTACCAAAAGCGGGTGACCGAAGAGGATCTCTTTGGTGCGGGGCCTCACCAGAAGCACCTCTTCCAGCCATTGCCGCAAAGCTTGCTCCCATCCGCCGACCGGCAACGCCTGATTCCCTGTGCGCAGGATGTAAACGAAGCCGCCTACGACTACGGCACCCAACCCGAGGGCATAAAACAGGGGAATGGGCTGCAGAAGCCACTCCTTCACCCGGCCTCTCATGTCCTTGATACCGGGAAAAAGCCGCCTCCGGTCCACCGCCGCGGAGAAGGAACAGCAATGTAGGAAAAAGGCCACAAGGACGATGAGCGGTGGAGCGATATGCGCCAGCTTGACACCTAAAAATTGGGAGAGCTGCAAGAGGAAACGGGTATCGGCCAGCACCGCCGCCACGATGAGACCGCCGACCAGCGAAAATAGGGCCGCCCGGCAGTAAAGAAAGAGCCAGTGGCCTGAGAGGGATCTCCCCGCCTTCCCGCCGGTATCCGTCTCTCCGCTTCCTCCCACCTTCTTCTCTCCGGTTCCCGCTTTCCGGGCCTCTCCCGGAACCACGCTTAACACCGCCAGGCTGGGAAAGATGATGGCGGCGGCCAAAGCGACAGTTTGCTTAATGAAGATATCGTAGCCCAGGAGGGGAGCCAGGCCTGCGGCTGCTACAGCGAGCAACACGACCGGTATATAAACCCACCGCGGCGCCCGCAATAACTTTGCCAAAGCAGCTCCGGCCAGCCCCACCCCGATGGTCAAAAGGAGCAAAACCACCTGCGGTACGCTGTATGGCTGGAAGGTGCTGGGAGGACCCAACCGGAAACCTGCCGCCTTGAGTTCGGCAGCCAACCGGGCAATATAGGCGGTGTTGATCTCCACCAGCGCCGCCGCATAAGCCGCCGGAGAGATGATCACCGGAGGCTGGTCCGGTCCCGTTTCCCCCTCCGATTCAACCCTCGTTTCCGGCCTCGTATCCGTCCCCGCTTCCGCTGCTATGGCCGCCGCCCGCGCCGCCACCAGCGGATGCTCGGGAGGGATGGGATGTATGTAGAGCAGGCGGATGTTTCTTTCCCGCACGGCGCGCCAGAAGCGGGCTATGGCTGTATCGATATCGATGGTCGCCATCTCGGCGGGAGTGATGGAATGAACCCGGACCGCCAACAGGTCATGACCTTCGACTACGGCAGCGGTGCCGGGCTGCCTGGCAAATTCGATCAAGCCGACCGGATTGGGGCGCCCGGCCAATCCTTCAGTCCAGAGGGCGGTGGTCGCCGGGTAACCTGGGAGCTGCACTCCGGCAAAGATGAGCGGTCCCGTCAAGTCCAGTTCATCCAGTTGCTTCAGGCGGAAGGCCACCTGTGCCGCCGTGATGGTCGGATGGTGAGCAAAACGCGGCACCACCACCAGTCCGGCCGCCCGGATGGCCGCCACATCTTCCGGGGCCAGACCCAAACCCAGCCCGGCCAGCAAGGCAGTGGTGAGAGGCGCCTCCGGTAGAGCAGCCGGCGGCGAGGCCAGCGGCGAGGCCGACGGCAAATCAGCCGCCGGGGCCAACGGTGTGGCAGACAGCGCAAGTCCAACGGGCACAGGCGATACTTCCCTGATCACCAGTCCCTCTTCACCGACATCGGCAGCGGCAGCGGTAGCAGCACCGGCACCGGCAGCGGCAGCGGCACCGGCAGCGGCAGCGGCATCGGCAGGTAAAGGAAAGATCTCCTTCACCCCCGCAGCCACATGCCGCCGCAGAGAATCCACGAGCCAAGGCGGCGTCGGCCCACCTTCCCACCAAAGCACATAGACGGCCGCCTCATTTACCCGGCAAGCGGCACAGCCGCCGGCCCGCAGGACAGGTTGCACCTCCCCGCCCTGGAGAAGCTGCAGATACCCCCTAGCCGCCGCTTTGTTCAAGGTCAACTCACCCAGCGCCGCTCCCCACACGCCGGCCCCCCGCAGCTCTGGCCACAGCTCCGCCCGGTCCAAACCGTAGATCGTCGCCAACTGCTCAAAGGCATAATAATCTACCACCATGGCCACCGACCTGGCTGCTGTTTCCCTCTGCCATCTGGCCACGAGCGGCTGCAGGGCGACGAGTAAGGTCAAAGCGAGCACAAGATAGAGATAACGGAAGCTCAGCCGGTGCAGCAAGGGCCACCTCCCTAATCGGCCGGCTCTCTCGTGGACCTACCTTTCGCATTATTGCTGTTTACCAGATGAGCCGGCCTCTGGCCGTAGATATATAAGCGCTGATCGGCGACGCGGATATCGCGGATCTCCAGCGGTATAGGTGAGTCCGCCAAGTCGATGGTGACGGCAAATTTGCCGGCCAGCGGGTCGGTAATGAATCTCGGCAGCCGGGCCTGCGCCACCAATATGTCGTCGATGACGAAGGCCACGCTCGCCGGCGCGATCACCTGGAAATGCCCTTTCACGGAAAGCTGGATTTTCTGCCCGAGCACGCTCAGATTACCGTTGACCGTGCTCGTCTCCGGCCCGAGCTGGATGTTCACCCCGCTGTCCCCGGATTCCTTGGCAAAATAGGCATTCAGATCGGCTTCGGCCACCACCGCCGAAACCCGCATGGAATCGGCCTTCTTGATTTCCAGTCCCTCACCCTGGCGCAACTTGGGCAGATCAACGACGATATTCTCGCCGTCCACCAGGAAAGCTTCGACATTCAGGCCGTTGAACACCGCCTGTCGCACATCCAGCGAAAGAGAGGGAATGCGCCCGGTCAAAAGAAGCAGGGCCGGGAAAGCCTCGATCTCCACCCGCACCGACTCCGCCTCATCCACCGCTGCCAAAATGCTCTCCTCCAGGCTCCTCTCCAGCACCAGAGGCAAATAATACTGGCTCCCGGCCAAAACGGCGGCCACAAGCAAAAGCAGCACCAAAGCTATTTTCACCAGTTTCCATATTTTGGCCATAAACCGGTGCTCTTCCCTCCCGCCGTTTATAGAAATTATTGGGAAGCCTGCCAACGCAGATAGGCCTCGATGAACATATCCAGATCACCGTCCATCACCGCCTGCACGTTGCCGGTTTCGGCATTGGTGCGGTGATCTTTCACCATGGTATAGGGGCAAAAGACATAGGAGCGAATCTGGCTGCCCCAGGCGATCTCCCGCTGTTCGCCGCGCAGATCCTCCAATTTTTGCCGCTGTTCCTCCCTTTGCTTTTCATAAAGTTTGGCCCGCAATATCTTCATGGCCGCCTCCCGGTTGGAGTGCTGCGAGCGCTCGGACTGGCAGGTGACCACGATGCCGGTGGGAATATGCAGGATCCTGATAGCCGATTCGGTCTTGTTGACATGCTGCCCGCCGGCCCCGCTGGAGCGGTAGGTATCGATCTTCAGGTCTGCCGGGTCGATCTCGATTTCTATATCGTCGGCGATTTCCGGCAGGCAATCGATGGAGGCAAAGGAAGTGTGCCGCCGCCCCGAGGCATCGAAGGGCGATATGCGCACCAGGCGGTGCACTCCTTTCTCGGCCTTGAGATAGCCATAAGCATAAGGACCGGACACCAGGAAAGAGACGCTCTTGATACCCGCCTCATCACCGGGCTGGTAGTCGAGCATCTCCACCTCATAGCGGTGCTCCTCGGCCCAGCGGGTATACATGCGCAGCAACATCTCCGCCCAGTCCTGGGATTCGGTGCCCCCGGCCCCAGGATGAATGGAAATGATGGCGTTGGCGTTGTCGAATTCGCCGTTGAGCAAGGTGGCAAGCTCCAGCCGGGCCACTGTGTTCCGCAGGTCGGCGAGCGCCGTGGCCACTTCGCTTAACGAATTCTCGTCGTTTTCCTCAACCGCCAGGTCGAATAGGACGGCCAGGTCGTCATGCTGCTGCTTCACCTCCGTCCAGGAGGTGAGCCTGTCTTTCAGGAAGCTCGCTTCCTTGGTTACCTTCTTGGCCTCGTCCGGATTTTGCCAGAAATCGCCGGCACCCATCTTCTCTTCCAGGACGGCCAGTTGTTTCTTCGTGCCTTCTATGTCAAAGATAATCACCCATCTGGGTGATCTTTTTATTCAACTCGTCCAGGCCGTCTCTTATGTCGTTCAGTTCAACCAAGCCTATTCCCCCTCTGTGCTGCCATGATATCTTCAGTTGGCCCCGCAACACTTTTTGTACTTCTTACCCGAGCCGCAGGGGCACGGATCATTCCGGCCCACCTTTGCCGGAGCCCGCCGCGGCTGATTGACGCCGCCTCCGCCGCTCCCGGCACCGCCCGGGCTGCCGGCCATACCACCGGCCCCGGCCATGGTGCCTGTCCCGGCCATGCCGCCGGCCGCAAAACCGCCCCCGCTGCCGCTGCCGTCCCCGCTCCGATTGGTCTGAGCAGCCAGGGGATGGCGCCCGGCCCGGCTGCCGCCCAGCACCGCCCGTCGCCCGCCGGCGCTTTTGTCCTTGCCGTCCTGGGTGATCTGCACCCGGAAGAGGTAGCGTAAAACTCCCTCATATAGCGAGTCCATCATGGCCTGGAACATCTGAAAGCCCTCAAACTGGTATTCCAGCAACGGATCTTTCTGGGCATAGGCCCTGAGCCCAATCCCTTCCCGCAGATCGTCCATATTGCGCAGGTGATCCATCCATCTGAGATCGATGAAGTGCAATATGACGAGCCGCTCCAGCTCCCGCAGATGCTCGGCGCCGAGGGTGGTCTCCCTGGCTTCATAGGCCGAGCGTGCCTTACCGGTCAAAATCTCCTGCACCTGCGTCCGGTCGGCTTCGGCCAGGTCCGCCGCAGTGAGGCCGGTGTCGGCGGCGATCAGCTCATGGAAGCTCTCCACCAGGCCGCTTAAGTCCCACTCATCAGCATGGACCTTTTCGGGACAGAACTTCTGCACCAGCTTCTTCACCACATCCCCCAGCATTTCCAGGACCCGCTGGTGCACATCCTCACCCATCAGCACTTTGCGCCGCAGCTCGTAGACTACTTCCCGCTGTTTGTTCAGCACATCGTCATATTTGAGCACCTGCTCGCGGATATCGAAATAATAGGATTCCACTTTGCGCTGGGCGGTCTCGATGGACTTGGTGATACGCTTGTGCTCTATCGGCTGGTCGTCCTGCCAGCCCAGGCGGTCCATCAGCCCGGCGATGCGCTGGGAACCGAAGAGGCGCATCAGATCATCCTCGAGAGAAACATAAAAGCGGGAAGCCCCCGGGTCGCCCTGGCGGCCGCTGCGCCCGCGCAACTGGTTATCGATGCGCCGGCTCTCATGCCTCTCGGTGCCGATGATCATCAGGCCGCCGAGCGCGAGCACCTTCTCCCGTTCCTTGTCGGTCTCCGCCTTGATTTCCTTATAATATTTCATATATTTTTCCTTGGCGGTGAGCACCTCGGGATTGTTCGACCTGGTGTGCTCGGTCAGCTCGGCCAGGATCTCCGGCGGCACCCCCTCGGCGCGCAGGCGCTGTTTGGCCAGGTATTCCGGGTTGCCGCCCAGAACGATGTCCGTGCCTCGGCCCGCCATGTTGGTGGCGATGGTCACCGCTTTATACCTCCCGGCCTGGGCGATGATCTCCGCTTCCATCTCATGGTGCTTGGCGTTCAGCACCCGGTGCGGCACGCCCCGCCGCTTCAGCATCTCCGACAGCCTTTCCGACTTCTCGATGGAGATGGTACCGACCAGCACCGGCCGGCCTTCCTCATAGAGCCTGTTGATCTCCTCGACCACCGCCTCAAATTTGCCCTTCTCGGTCTTATAGACCAGATCGGGGAGATCCTCACGGATCATAGGCATATTGGTGGGGATCACCACCACGTCCATGCCGTAGATCTTCCGGAATTCCGCCTCCTCAGTCTCCGCCGTACCGGTCATGCCCGCCAGCTTCCGATACATGCGGAAATAGTTCTGGAAAGTGATGGAGGCCAGAGTCTGGGTCTCCCGCTCGATGCGCACATTCTCCTTGGCTTCAATAGCCTGATGCAGCCCGTCGCCATAGCGGCGGCCGAACATCAGCCGGCCGGTAAACTCATCGACGATGATCACCTGGCCGTCTTTCACCACATAATCCCGGTCCCGCTGGTAAAGGCAGTGAGCGCGGAGCGCCTGCTGCATGTAATGCGTCAGCTCAAAGTGCGTCTCGTCAAACATGTTCACACCCAGCCAGCGCTCCAGCTTCTCCACACCTTCCTCGGTGATGGCCACCTGGCGGGTCTTCTCATCGACGGTGTAGTCCACATCCCTCTGCAGCCTGGGCACCAGCTTGGCAAATTTGTAGTAATGCTCCGTCGACTCTTCCGCTGCCCCGGAAATGATCAGGGGGGTGCGGGCTTCGTCGATCAAGATGGAGTCCACCTCGTCGACGATGGCATAATAAAGCTCCCGCTGCACCCGCTGCTCAGGGTGGAGGACCATATTGTCCCGCAGGTAGTCGAAGCCGAACTCATTGTTGGTGCCGTAGGTGATATCACAGGCATAGGCTTGCTTCCGCTGGGCGTAATCCAGGTGATGAAGGATGCAACCTACCGAGAGACCCAGGAACTTGTGGATATGCCCCATCCATTCGGAGTCCCTGCGGGCCAGGTAGTCGTTGACGGTGACCACATGCACCCCGCGGCCGGCCAAGGCATTGAGGTAAACCGGCAAGGTGGAGACCAAGGTTTTCCCTTCGCCGGTCTTCATCTCGGCGATGCGCCCTTCATGCAGGACGATGCCGCCCATCAGCTGCACATCGAAATGCCGCTGGCCGATGGTGCGCTGTGCCGCCTCCCTCACCACGGCAAAGGCCTCGTCCAGTATATCATCCAGACCGGCACCTCTGGCCAACCTTTCCTTAAACTGGCCGGTCTTAGCCCGCAACTCGTCGTCGGTGAGCTTTTTGATCTCAGGTTCCAGAGCCGTGATGGCTTGAGCTCTTTCCGTCAGGCGGCGCACTTCTTTTGTATTGGTATCAACCATTCTTTTCAGAAAACCAAGCATCGCTCACCCTCCCGGCAAGCATTTAAAAAACCGGGGCTGGTTACCGCGCCCGGCTAAGTCGTGCAGTTTAAACCAAATTGATTATAACATGACGGGTAAATGCGGACAAGAACGGCTCAAGACGGGAGATACTGGTTTATGGCATCCAGCACCGCTTTTACCCCGGCTTCCGGTTCGTTGCGGTGCAGCAGGGCACAACCGATCATTTTTTCTTCCCTGGCTCCCTGCAGCACCGACACCACCGCCACAAAACCCGACCAGCCGGCCAGCCTGAAAGGGACAAAATCGGTTAACTCCAACCTCATCTGCCCGGCCATATAATTATCCACGGCATTGATCGCCGCCAAGGCGGCTAGTTTTCCCAGGGGAACCAGCGCGGCCAAACCGGTGGCCTTC
Source organism: Bacillota bacterium (assembly GCA_012840225.1). Lineage (GTDB taxonomy): Bacteria > Bacillota > Limnochordia > DTU080 > DTU080 > DULU01. The sequence goes on along the minus strand of DULU01000052.1, from coordinate 29,290 downwards.
CCTGTAAATTTTTCCCCTTGAGCCGAGATGCAGACCACGGCGGTGGCATTGTCGCGCCCCGTCTCCACGGTCACGCTTTCCAGGCATAAGCGAAAAAAAGCTGGTGAAGGCGAGGCTTCTATCTGAGCTACACTGATCTTCCGGTGGTCGATATCCAAATTGAAGCGGGCGGCACAAGCCGCCTCAATGTCGCGCACAATCTGTTTGGCCGGCCTGGTACGATCGGCAAGAACATGCACTTCTTCTATTTTTTGCATTGACACAACCACCCGGACAGCGATAACTCCCCGCAACTGCCGCAGCTCCGCTTCAATCAGTTCAGGTGCGGGAATCGTCTCCGGCATATGTTGAGTCCTCCCACCTTATATCCCTATAGCGTCCTGCCGACCTCCGGCATACACATGGAATATTTCTCCAGGTAGTTGCCTTATCCTCCATTTTCTCCACTGAACCGATCATATTCATCCCGCTAAAAGACAGCCGGGCGTCACGCCAAACGGCCGGTGCCCGGCAAGGGAAGGCCTATCTACCCGGTCGACCGGTGCCGCCGGTTGGCCGGCGACACCGCATCACAAAGACAAAAGCACCGCTTAATCGGGCTCAATCAAACCGTAGTTGCCGTCCCGCCTTTTGTAAACCACATTGAACTGCTGGGTGGCGGCATTGTGGAATACGAAGAAGTCGTGGCCGAGCAACTCCATCTGGGTGATGGCTTCCTCCACATCCATGGGTTTGACGCCGAAGCGCTTGGAGCGCACCACCACCGGCGCCTTCTCTTCTTCTTCCTCAGGTTCAGCCGGCCGCTCGGTGCTGAGGCGCGGCGTCCCCTGCAGGCGGCGCAAAATTTTGGTTTTATATTTATTGAACTGGCGTTCAATGCGGTCCACGGCAGCGTCGATGCTGGCATACATATCCGAGGTCCGGCTTTCTCCCCGGAGCATCAGCCCATCCACCTTCACCGTGACCTCAGCGATGTGCAACTCCCGCTGCACGCCTAGCTCCACCTCGACATCGACGGCTCCCCCACCGCGGAAAAATTTGCCGATCTTTTGCACCTTCTTTTCCGCATGGAGGCGCAAGGCTTCGGTAACCTCGATATTCTTGCCCCTGACGGATATCCGCAACTTCTTATCCTGAGCCATAACCACCGCTCCCTTCACGATTACCTTAGTCCGTATGGCGGATTCTTATATATATACTTGGACTGATCGGCGCTAAATCCTTGGTGACAACGCTCTACCGGTAAAGAAAAGGCGACCTGCACCAGGCCACCTTTTCTCTTCTCATTTTGAACAATTATTGATGCGGTTATGATCACAATTACCGAAAATCGGCGCACCTCCGGAACGGCAGGTCGTCAGGTCGCTCGTTATACAGACTTCCTGGCGGCGAAGCACTCCCGGCAATAAACCGGACGGTCGCCGCGCGGCTGGAACGGCACCTGCGTCTGGACGCCGCAATCGGCACAGGTCACATCATAAAGCTGGCGCGGTGCTCCCGACTCCCGTTCCCTTTTGCGGGAATCCCGGCATTCACGACAGCGGCTCGGCTCGTTCTGGAAGCCCTTTTCCTGGTAGAACGACTGCTCCCCTGCCGTAAACACAAATTCCTGACCGCAGTCCTTACATTTCAGGGTCTTGTCCGTAAATGGCATTTCTCCAATCCCCCACTTCCCCGGCATGGACGACCGGCAAAAGAATAACCGTTATTGCCCAGCTGACCTGGTCTTTGCCCCCACACTCACCTGCGGGAATCCTCGCCAATCGGCGGGCTTCTCTCCACCACTTCCTTGATCTTCATGTTGTTGTGACATAGATAGATCTACTGCGCTGCCGGTTTCCAAGGCACCCAATACCACCCAATAATCTGAGGGGATCGGAGAAAGGCCTAAGGGAAGTGGTGGGCAGGACTTACACTAAGCCGCACCATGCTCGGCGACTGATTATCCGTCGCCTTACGTGGGTCGCTTTGCCTGCGGCTGGCTTCGACTTTCAACCACAGACCTGAGCAATACGGCTACCCTATTATACTGCGCCTGCGGTATTTGTGCAAGCTGGAAAAGAAGAAATGCCATGGCGAAGGGGCGCACCGGCCGCCTCCAGTGCGCCCGGACGACTGAAAACTCTTTTATTTGCTACATCTCGGGCCGGCTTTCTCCCTCGGCGACGACTTCCTGCATTTGGGCTGCTCTTTCCTTTTCCTCCTGAATTTCCCGATACACTTCCTCCCTGTGCACAGGAATCACCCGCGGCGCTTCCACCCCGATTTTGACCTGATCGCCGCGCACTTCCACTACCGTGATTTTTATATCGTCACCAATGATGATGCTTTCGTCACGCTTGCGTGTGAGAACTAGCATGCTGCTCTCCCTCCCTGAACACAACCCTGGCTACCGGTGGCCGGCTGCCGGGCTGATGGGCCGCCCTGTGTTTTTTGGCCGGTATCTTTCCGGCTGTTCTTTCCCCCCGGTCGGTAAGGTGTCTAATTACCGTCCCATTACACTACACTGCCTCTGGTCAATAATCTCCCTTCCAGTGCTGAGGTGGGGCCACCGTCACACTGGCGGTGACAAACCTGACGCTGCCGGCACCGGCCACCAAGAGGGCAGCAGCCGCCGCCGTCAGAGTGGCTCCCGTGGTCAGCACATCATCCACCAAAAGAATTGATCGTCTGCTTAAATTTTTAACATCAACGGCGACAAAGGCTCCTTCAATGTTCTTCGCTCTATCGGCAATATCCAAACCGCTCTGAGGTTTAGTATTCCTCGTGCGGAGCAAAATATCGGACCAGAGCGGGCGCCCCAGCCATCTCGCCACCTCGCCGGCAATCAGCTGGGCCTGATTATAACCTCTCTCAGCTAGTCGCTCCTGATGCAGGGGCACCGGGACAACAGCCGTCACCGGCCATCCGGCCGCAACCTTCATGCCGGTGATGGCGGCCATCCGGCCCAGTGCAGCCGCCAGTTGCCTGGCGCCTTTAAATTTCAAGCGCCGCGTCAGCTCAGGTATGATCCCTTCATAGACGGTAGCGCTTCCGCCGCTCACTCGGCATATGTCGTTGCGGCAGAACACACAGAGCCTGTCCTCCTGCTCGGGTCGGCCGCAGCGGGCGCATCCCGGTCCGGAGGTAAATACCACCTGTTCCAGGCACCGCCGGCACAAAGTTTGGTCCACTGCATTCTCAGGTGTCCACCAAGGCATCAGGGGCGGCATAAGCTCGCTTCCGCAATAACCGCAGCCGGCCGGCGGGGGAAACAAAAGATCGCCAAAGTCTTCTCTCACCCTAGCCAGGCCACCGGTCAAGTGACGATAGATCTGGAGACGGTGTCGCACCTTCTCCTTCTGGAACATTATCGAACTCCTTCGATCGTTCCCGTCACGAGCTTGGCCCATACACACATATCATAGCAAAAGCCATAAAAAAGAAAAAGCTCCGGGGATCATAACAGCAATTTCCGTTCCCCGGCGAGGCGGTTCAAATAACGAATATCTTCGACGGCGCCCAGCATGGACCGGCTTTTGCGGGCAGCGATGAAGTAAACCCGGCCTTCGGGAAAAGCGGTGGTGCGTCCCGGACGCCCGGCGATCTGCACCAGCGTCGCCCGGTCGAAAACCGCTTCGTTATCGGCGAAAAGCACGGCCACATCTACGCCCGGAAAGGTCAGGCCTCGCTCGAAGATGGTGGTGCATACCACCAGGGCTAATTCCCTGCTCCGCAGCTTTTCCCGCACCAGATCCCGCTCCGGCGAGGCGGAATGCACCCCGGCCACCTCGATGTTAAAATTTTGTTGCAAGGAGCGGGCTACCGGAGCCACCATTGCCCTGGTGGGCACGAACACCAAAAGCCGCCCGCCGCCGGCCAGAGTCTCCCCTATCACCTCAGCGAGCACTTTAGGCACCTGGCCCGTATCGCCGGCCGCGCCCTCACGGCTGCTTCCCCCTCTGCCCCCCCATCTTCCAACCTCGCCCCCTGCTCCTGCCTCTACCCCTCCTCCCGGCCAGGAGGCGAGAGACCTGTCCAGGTGCAGGCTCGGCACCGGCAAAGGATGTCCATGATGGCGGGCCGGGATATAAATGATGCGCCCGGAAGCCGCTACCTGCCGCCGGGTGGAGAGAGCCGGGGTGGCGGTCATCTGGATGAAGACGCCGCCTTCGCTCAGGCGGGCGATGGTGCGCTGCAGCATGGGGGTGACATTATATGGAAAAGCATCGCATTCATCGAGAATCACCAGGCTGAACGAAGCGCTGAGCCGCATGGCTTGATGCGTGGTGGCGACAATCAGTTGCGGCGACGGCCCTGCTGCCGGAAGGAAGCGCCCTCCCCCCCACAGACCGCCAATCCGGCAGCCCGGAAAGGCGGCCTCCAAGCGATGGTAGAGGTCGATCACCACATCCCGCCGCGGCGCGGTGACGAGCACCCGCCCGCCGCTCTCCAGTTCCCGCGCTACGGCATGAAAGGCCACTTCCGTCTTCCCCGCCCCGCAAGCCGCCCACACCAGCACCGGCGATTGCCTGGCGGCAGAGGCCGCCGCCAGCTCCCCGGCTGCCTGAGCCTGGGCTTTGGACAAGGCAAACGGCAGCTCCGGCTGGAGAGGTGTGACAAGTGTAACGCCGGACGGTGCGGCAGGTGTGGCGGCCAGGGTGGTGTCCTGCCGGAAGGCCGGCGGGGCCGGAGGCTCTGCCGCGGTATATAAGGCATCACAGCCCCGCATGCGGCCCATGTCCCGGCATTCGGGGCATTCTGGACAAGCTATGGCACAGCGGGCGCACCAGGAAAATGCGATACGCCTGCGGCTGCCGCAGCGCCTGCACTCTATATCGCCGCTCTCCCCCGGACCTACGGCCGCCATGAAGCGCAAAGATCCCCGCCGGACCAGGTCGTCCAAATACTCCTGCCGAAAAGCGGCCCGCTCCTCACGAGGCAACTCCGCCTTGATCTCGCTCACAGATAAATACCGGCCGCTGGTGACCCGGAGCACCGTCTCCGCCAAAGCCCCAGCTGGAGGGGCAGCCGCCGCTTTGTCTGCTCCCACCTCCACCTCCACATCCTGCTCCTGCGTCGCTCCCTGCTGCCGGAGAGTATCCTGCCATGGGTTATCTTGCCATAAGGTATCCTTAAAGCCCCAGGCCGCGGCGAGGCCTGCTCCCCGCAGGCGCCAGTAGACTTTATATAAAGGAAAAAAGGTGGAGCTGAGCACCCGCTCACCCGCCAGGCTGCCGAAAAGCCGCCTCGCCAGCAACTCCGCCAACCAGAGCGGCAGCGCCTTGGTGGCGAGCGTTGCCCCGGGTGCGGGCGGCAAGGCGCCTTTTGGTGCCACCCCCCAGCGACAACATAGATGCGCTCGCGAAGCTCCGAGAGGCTTTAATGGCTTCGTGGGCGCCGCCGGCCCGCCGGGAGCGGGAGCGCCTTTGGCATCGGGATAGGAATCAGGAGCACAGGCTTGAGCTATGAACCACACATGGTAGCCGATGGACCATCACCCGCCTGCCGGCCGGCTTATCTCATGGGTATGATCTCTTGGGTCTGTCTCAATTTGACGATGGACAAGGCGGGGACAAAGCCGCGCACCACCACGTTGGCATATATGGACGAGTTGGGCCCGATGAGCGTACCGGGACTCGTCACCGCATTGCAGCCGACGGCCACCCGGTCGCCGATTATCGCTCCCAACTTTTTCCGGCCGGTGGCATAGGTGGTCCCGGCCACCGTCACGGTGATTTCGCTGCGATCATTTTTCAGGTTGGAAAGCTTGGTCCCGGCGCCCAGGTTCACCTTCCTCCCCAGGATGCTGTCGCCCACATAGTTGAAATGAGGGGCCTGGGCTCCGTCCAGCATGATGCAGCCCTTGGTTTCGCTGCAGTGCCCGACCACGCAATCGGCGCCGATGAGGCAGTTTTCCCTGACATAGGCGCCGTGGCGGATGACGCTGCCCGGACCGATGTAAGCCGGCCCGCACACCATAGCCCCGGCTTGCACCAGCGCCCCTTCAGCCAGATAGACCTTTTCGCCGACCCAGGCGCCGGGCTCCACCGTCCCGAGCAGCACCGGCTCCCCCAAGCCGGCCAGGTATTCCGGGAGCCTCTCCAGCGCCTGCCAGACCGGCTCGCCTTCTTTAAATATGGAAGCATGGGACCATCCGCTTAAATCAAAAAAATACTCGGCATATATCGGTTCAGCCATCTGTCTGATCCTCGCTATTAATAATCAAATCCTGTTTTCGATAAAACCAATGATACCACAATCGCCGCCGCGCCGCCTGTTCCCCGGGATAGAAAACCGGACAAAGCTAAAGGTAGACCTGGACCGCCGGCGAAGCCAGGAAAACCCGCTCCCTCCTGGTTTTGGCCAGGGCCAATATCAGCTCCAGCTCCGCATCGCGGCGCGTCGGCTCGTGATGGAAAAGATAGAGATCCCGCACCCCGGCTTCTGCCGCCAGAGTCAGGGCCATATCGATATTATTGTGTCCCCAGCCCCGATGCTGCTCATACTCTTCTCCCGACATATAGGTGGCGTCGCATACCAGTACCTCTGCCCCCTTGGCAAAAGCCGTCGCCTCCGCCATGATCTCGGGAGCCACCAGTTCGATGTCGGTAATATAGGCCACCTCACCCCTCGGACCGGTCACCCGGTACATGACCACCCCGTCCAGGTGAGCCGGGGAAGGGAGACGCCGGTATTTTACCGTCAATTCCGGCAACAGCTGCTCCTCTCCGGCCTCCGCCAGACCGACAAGCTGCAAATCGGCCGGCACCTCGGCGATGTTCAACGGAAAAAACGGTCTTTGCCAGTATTGACGGAGATAGGGCACCATGTCCTCGGCCAGGTAGAGCTTAATCCGCCGTTTGGGCTGGTAGATGGGGGCAAAAAAAGGCAGGCCGCTGATATGATCGTAATGCAGGTGGGTGAGAAAGATGCTGATTTCCGGCCGTCTTTCCGGCGCCCTCCCTTTTGGTGTTCTCGCCAGCGCCGCACCGAGGGAGATCACTCCGGTCCCTCCGTCCAGCACCACGAGCGGCCCCACATCCAGAAGCCGGCCGTCCTCCTCGGCCTCGTCGGCAAAAAAGGCCAGGCAAGCCGTCTCGCCTCCATACCCGGCAAATTCCGCCCCTGGCGCCGGATGAGTTCCCCTAGCCCCGAAGATGCGCATAAAGGCCAAAACCGTACACCTCATCCCTAATTGTAGCCAGTGCCTCCGGCAACCAGGATTTCCTCTCCATCAGCTTCACGCCAGCCCAGCACTTCCCACACCGGCACCGGCTGCTCAATGCCCTTCACCATCACCGGCGGCAGAGGCCTGGCCAACACTGCCGAGCCGGCCATTTTATAGGTGGCGGCGCTGATCAGGATAGGTACCCCCAGATCCCTGGTGGCGCTCTCCAACCTGGCCGCCAGGTTTACACCGGCGCCTATCACCGTATATTCCATCCGCCGCTGCGACCCGATATTCCCGGCCACCACTTCGGCCGTATTGATGCCGATACCGGTATCAAAGGACACTTTTCCCTCTTTCTGCCATTTCTCCTGCAGCCGGGAGAGCGCCCGGCGCATCAGCACCGCCGCCTTCACTGCCCTGGCGGCACCATCTGTGACCGGCACAGGCGCTCCCCAAATGGCCATGATGCAGTCGCCTACAAATTTGTCCACCGTACCGCCGCAGTTGAAGATCACCTCGGTCATGGCATCGAAATACTCATTCAACATGGTTACCACATCTTCAGGCCGCATACGTTCCGACATCTGGGTGAAACCCCTGATGTCCGAAAAAAGCACGGTCACCTCTTGGCGCCGGCCGCCCAGGACGATCTCCTCCTGGTTGTCGACGATCTCCCGCACCACCTCATCGGACACATAGCGGCCGAAAAGGCTGCGCACCCGGCGGCGCTCGCTTTCCTCAACATAAAAGCGGTAGGCGGTCACGGTGGCATAGCAGCTGAAGATGGCCACCAGCGGAGCTATGAGAGGGTAGCGGAAATCCCGGAAAAGAAAAGCCGCCACAGCCACCGCCACATGCACCACCATCAGCCCGGCGGTGAAGAGCAGCCCCCGCCAGGGCCCCACCCCGCCGATATATGCCGACACCATCCAGACAAGGAGAACAATATAGAAGACATCGAACCACCACGGCGCTCCGGCGAGCTCATTTCCCGCCAGCAGGGTGGCCAAGGCATTGGCGTGCACTTCCACTCCCGGCATGGGCCCGCCGCCGGCAGCAAAAAAGGGCGTGGCGAAGGTGTCGTGCATGGTCTCATCCGTAGCCCCCACCAGCACAATGCGGTCTCTGAAGCGCTCGGGGGGGATCAGACCATATAACACCTGGTAATAAGAGTAGATGGGATAAGTGCCCGCTCCCCCGGCATAATTGATCTGATATGTACCATCAGGAGCGAGACGTACTTTCCGCCCGGCCACCTCCGCTTCCCTGCCCCAGGCGGCGGCAGCCAAAGCCTCCTCTTCCGCCTTGGACATATTGTGGTATAAAGCGGCGGCCGCCAGGGAGAAGGAACTCCTCACCACCCCGTTATATTCCCGGCCCAGGAAGGAGCGGCGGATGAAGTTGTCGTCATCATATTCCATATTGACCAGGCCGACTCTGGCCGCCGCCTCATCCAGCACAGCCACCGGATGGCTCACCTGCACAGCCTTGAGGCCCATCCCGGCGATCTCCGTCACTTTATTGGCGAGCACCACCCGGCCGGCTTCCTTGATGGCCAGAGCCAACTCCAGATCGTCGGCCGGCTCCTCCCCGGACTCCGAGAAAAGGATATCCAGGGCGATCACCCGGGCTCCGGCCCCGGCGAGGGTGCGCACCAGTTCGGCGTGTAAGCGGCGGGGCCAAGGCCAACGCTGGTCGATGGCGCCGAAGGAGGCTTCATCAATGGCCACTATGGCGATCGCCGGGTGGGGAGCCCGCTCGCCGCGCCAATAAAAACGGGCATCCACGCTGCGCAGCTCCAGGTTTTGGAAAGTGCCGAGGAGATAAAGCAAAACCACCAGGAGCCCACTGATCCCGCCGATCAGCAGACCGCCTCTGGTGGTTTTCCGCCTTTTTCGCCCCATAGCCGGTTTTATCTCCCCCGGCGCCGCCGCCATGAAACCCCTCCTGAATCAGGAATTATATAGAGGGCTGGTTGCCGGCCTTGATATGCACTATCTTCGGCCGGTGCATCCGGCATTCCTCATCGCTCAGCCAGGTATAGGACATGATGATGACGATATCTCCCTTCTCGGCCAGACGGGCGGCCGCCCCGTTCAGGCAGATATCGCCTTTGCCGGCAGGGCCGGGAATGACATAGGTATCCAGCCTCGCCCCGTTGTTCAAATTGACGATCTGCACCTTTTCATAGGGCACCAGATCGGCGGCTTCCATGAGCCTGGTATCGATGGTCACGCTGCCTTGATAATTTAAGTTGGCATCGGTTACCACGGCACGATGAATTTTCGATTTTAGCATCAGTCGCTGCAAAGAGTTCACCTTCTCATTTGCGGAGCTCATCCCGGACTTCGACCACGAAATTATCGATCAACCTGGTACGGCCGATCTTCACCGCCAGGGCCAGCAAAATCTTTCCGTCTATAAAATCTACAGGTTCCAAGGTGTCATAGTCAACCACTTCCGCATAATCCAGCTCTGCCAGCGGTTCGGCGGCGATGGTCTCGAGGAGCCGGCGGCGCACCGCTGCCGCCGAGCGCTCTCCTTTCTCCACCATCTCTTTGGCCTTGGTCAAGGCCCGGTACAGCACTACCGCCGCCTTCCTTTCCTCCGGGGAAAGGTAAACATTGCGGGAGCTCAAGGCCAGCCCATCGGCTTCCCTCACCGTCGGGACGACCGCGATCTCCAGCGGGAAGTTCAGATCCGCCACCATACGCCGGATCACGGCGGCCTGCTGGGCATCTTTCTGTCCGAAAAAGGCCACATCGGGCTGTACGATGTTGAAGAGTTTGCTCACCACCGTGGTCACGCCTCTGAAGTGGCCGGGGCGGGAGGCCCCGCAAAGCCCCCTGGTCAACTCCAGCACCTCCACAATTGTCAGTTGGCGGTCGGGGTACATCTCTTCATCGCTGGGGGCGAAGATCAGATCCACTCCGTGTTCCCGACACAAGGCCTCGTCCTCAGCCGGGCGGCGAGGATAACGCTTCAGATCTTCCTGTGGGCCGAATTGCAGGGGGTTGACGAAAATGCTCACCACCACATAACCACATCTGGCCCTGGCGGCATCTATCAGCGCCGCATGGCCCTGGTGCAGGGCGCCCATGGTCGGCACGAGGCCAATCGTCAGCCCCTTTATCCGGGCCATGGCCACCTTCCGCCTGACTTCCGCGATGGATGAGGTGACTTCCAGCATCAGTGGCCCACCTCCTCAGGCTTGGTCTTAGCCAGCGCTGCAGGCACCGACGCCCCGTAGCTGTGCGCGTCGTCAGGGAATTGCCGGGCGCGCACCTCGCTGCTATAGGCGCTCACCGCCTGCCTGATCTGTTCGCCTATGGCGCCGTAGCGCTTGACGAATTTAGGTACATAATCATCGAACATACCCAGCATATCGTAGATCACCAGCACCTGCCCGTCGCAGTGCACGCCGGCACCGATGCCTATGGTGGGAATGGTCAAGGAAGCTGTGATCTCTTTGGCAAGTTCGGCCGGGATGCTCTCCAGCACCAGCGCAAAGGCGCCGGCCTCCTCCAGCGCCAGGGCGTCGGTCTTCAGCTTCACCGCCGCCTCCTCACCTCGCCCTTGCACCTTGAAGCCCCCGAATTTATGCACCGATTGCGGCGTCAACCCCAGATGCCCCATCACCGGTATGCCGATTTTGCTCATGCGGCGCACCGCTTCCAACACCGGTTCGCCGCCTTCCAGCTTGACGGCGTCGGCTCCGCCCTCCTTCAACAGGCGGCCGGCATTCTCCACCGCCGCCGCCGTCTCTCCCTGAAAGGAGAGGAAGGGCATGTCGGCCACGAGCAAAGCATGGCGGCGCGCCCGGCTGACGGCTCTGGTGTGATGGATCATGTCTTCCATGGTCACCGGCAGCGTCGTCTCATAGCCCAGCTCCACATTGCCCAGCGAATCGCCGACCAGGATGATGTCGACCAGGTCGTCGATAAGGCGGGTAAATGTATAATTATACGCCGTGAGCATGCAGATAGGTTCGCCCTTCGCCTTCATCTCCAGGAGGTGAGGTACCCTCACTCTTTTCTCCGCAACTGGCATGGCAGTGGTCAACTCCTATCCTCTTTATCATCAGGCTATCATCAAGGAAAATGGCAGGGAAGACTGCCCTGCCATCTGCCTACCGATATATATTTTACCATTTCTGCGGCTTCATGGCATAACCATTAGCCTGCAGTTTTACACAATTCTTCCATTTGGGTCCGCTCTCAGTTCGTCCGCACTCAGTCCACCAAACCGGTGCGCTCCACAGACTCCGTGAAGTGGCGCTGGGCGAAGATATAGAGAAGCAACGGCGGCAACACCACCAGGAAGCAGGCCGCCATGACCAGCGGCTCATTGTAGAACTCGTTGCTTCCGCCCATCACTTCCTGCAGCGAAGTGGAGAGGATGGAGAGCCTGAGCGGCACTGTGTATTTATCCGGCTTCATCAAATACATGGTCGGCTCGTAAAAGTCGTTCCAGTGCCAGACCACCGAGAAGAGGAACACCACCAACAGCGCCGGCTTGGCCAGGGGCAGGAATATGGTGGCGAAGGTGCGCAGGGCACCGCAGCCGTCCACCCTGGCGGCGTCCTCAAGCTCCCAGGGCTGGCGGCGGAAGAACTGCCGGAAGATCAGGATAAACAGCGAGCCGCGCAGACCGTGAGCAAAGAAGGACGGTACTACAAACGGGTTGTAGGTATCGATCCAACCCAGGTTCTTATACAGGATAAACAGCGGGACGATGATGGTTTGCGGCGGCACGATAAAGGTGAAAATCACCAGCATGAAGAGGAACTCCCTGCCGGGGAACTTGATGCGGCCGAAACCATAACCGGCCATGGCGCACGATACCAACTGACCCACCGCACTCAACAGTGCAATGTAGGTGCTGTTGCCCAGCGAATACCAATAGCGCATGGCCTCCAGGGACATGGTAAAGTTTGCCCAGTTGACGGTCCGGGGAATCCAGTAAACCGCCGGATCCACAAAATCGTCGATGGTCATCATACTGGTGGATATCATGTAAAACACCGGATAAAGGAAGATATAGGCGATGTTGATGAGCATGGTATACATCAACAGCCGCACGAAGATGTTTTCACTTTTCCGGCGGTAGATGAGAAACCAAGGGGCATCCACCGTCTTCATTTTAATAGTCTCTATTACCTTAGCCATCGCGGCCCTCCCTCGCTTTTTGCCGGCCTATTGCCTCCAACGCTACACAAAGCTTAGCTGAGCTTAAGCTTAGCTCAACCAAGCTTAGCTTAATTCCGCTCTCCTCCATAGAACACCCACTTCTTCGAGGTGCCCCAGATCAAGAGGATAATAAGGAAGATCACGGCGAAGTAAACCCATCCCAATGCGGCGGCGTACCCCAGACGGAACTGCCCGCTGAATGCTCTGTTCCTGATCAGGTTGAGCATCGGATTAAGGGCATCGGTGAAGGAGTCCACCACCGTATAAATGGCGTTTACCAAAATAACGGGCGACAGGTTGGGCAAGGTCACCTTCCAGAACAGTTCCCACTCGGTAGCCCCGTCCACTTTGGCCGCCTCATATAGCGTCGTGGATATACCCTGCAAACCGGCCAGGAAGAGCAGGATCTGGATGCCTGAGCGCCAGAGCACCAATTGCAACCGGTTTATCACCTGAGCCACCGAGGTGGCCATGAACTCAGGCAAATATTGATAGAGCAAGTCCGTCAGGTCGATACCCGTCATGCCGCTCGTGGCCGACTGGTCGATGATCGTCCCTACACCCTGGGAGTTGAGCTGCTGGATGACCAACCCGGAGGCAATCACCACAGGCAGGAAGAAAACTGCTCTGAACAAGGTGCGCCCGCGGATCTTCTGGTTGGTGAGATAAGCCACCACCAGGGCGAAGACCATGATCACCGGCAGCTCCACCACCATGTTCCTCAACACCCGCAACAATTGCGGCACAAAGTCGATGTCGATGGTAAAGGCCTCGACATAATTGGCGTAACCTACCCATGCCAAGCTGAATCCGTCCATCATCTCCACCTTGTGGAAGGTCAACTGAAACGAACGAATGAACGGATCGGCAATAAATAAGGCAAATCCCATCAGCCAAGGGGTGATGAACATCAACCCTTGCAAAGCTCTCCGGTGTGCTAGAGTCAGTTTCACCTGCTGCCGCCCCCTTCCAAAATCACATAGTCCAGCGCCGGAATCGTAATACCATCCACAGTGAACTCTTCATCCTGGTAGTTGACGATCACCCGGGTGCCGTCTTCATAGACGGTTTGGAACACATCATCTGCCAGCCGGCCGTGGTCCACTATGGCCAATCTCTGCAATCTACCCATCCTGACATTAACCTGTTCATACTCATCTTTCACCGTATCCAGCCAGTCCTCGAACTTGGAGCTGAACACCCAATAATAACGCCAGGCGTCGTGGATCAGCTCCGAGCTTTGATAGGACAGCTCAAACACCGGCAGGGCGCCCCATTCCACCATGCGCAGGAATTCCCGCCGCGGGTCGTTGCGCAGGTTGCCCGGGTAGCCGTAATAGGGCACCAGGCCGTGCACGACGATTTGGAAGAACGGGATGGCATAATCCACGAACACATGGGTGCTCGGGTCGACAGGTGCATCGATCACTTTGTCGGTAACTGCCATAAAGTACAGGTTACCGCCCTGAACGATGACGCTGCCCAACTGCTCCTTGATCATCTGCGCCACGGCCAGGCGGGCTTTGGCGGAGTCGGCCCTCTCGGCCCAGAACACTTCGTTGCGGTCATATGGCAAGGTGAGGTGCCAGCCGGCAATGTCTATGCCGTTGGCCCCTACCTTCTTATAGTTCGGAATGGCCTTGGGCACAAACTTGGCATAGGCGGCCAACGGAGAGATCTGATAGTTGGCGGCGTTGCCGATCGGCTGCTTGGAAGCATCCCGTACCACGTCGATGGCCGTGGAGAAGCCGCCGTTGTCGATATTGGCCCGGCTGAAGTTATCCTCCAGATATACCTTAATACCTTTGCTGTTGGCCCAGGAGATAAACTCCCTCAAGCCCTTTTCGCCACCCAAGTCTTTCTCAGGAGGCCAGTGTCTGGGCACGATGCCGTCCACGCCGTCCTCGGTCCAACCCACCATGGTAACATCGAAGTTGGTGATGCCCATGGCCAGCATGCGCTCGCAGATGATCCTGGCCTGCTCGAAAGTGGTCATCTTGATGAGCGTGTTCCATACCAGGCCGTCTTTCAGCACGCCGCCGATGATGCGCAGGTGCAACGGGGCCACATCGTTTTCGTCCAACCCCAGACGGCCGACGATATTATATTTTTGTTTCAGATAGTCGCGGTAGACGTTGGCCATACCGATGTAGTTGGCGTCGCTCCCGGTCAAGAGATACCAGCGCACCGCCCGGTCGGCTTTGATGCGACCGCTTTCGATGGAGTCGACCCGGCGGGAGCGGGAGAGGCGGGCCTGGTATTTCTTGCGCACCTGAAACTGGGCGCAGGCCCGGTAGAGATCCACCACATTACCTGCCGGAGCAGCGTTGATCTGCACGTCGAATTCACCCTCGGTGACCAGTCCCAGGAAGGCCTGATCGCCGACGCGCAGACCGAAATAGGGTCCCGGCACCGGCCGGCGGCTGGACACCATATAGAAGACGTTATCCCACAAGTTCCCGGCATGGCTGCGGGTATTCGGACCGTAGGCCATCTCCTGGAAAGATCTGGTATAGGTGGGATGCTCCTTCTTGAAATCGACGACGGCGCCGGGCCCGTCGGGAATGACCAGATAGCCTTCTTCTTCATCCGTGGCGGTGCCGAAGAAAGGTACCAGGTCCATGTTGACCACCAGATAATCGCCGTTCTCTATGAACAGGCTGTCGGGAATGCGGGCTTCCAGATACCCCTCGCCCAGGCGATATTCCACGGCGATTTCAAAGCCCAGGGCTTGCATGTGGAAGACCATGCGCACTCCTTTGTTGATCGGCTCGTAGGAGACCACCGCCTGCTCGTTCACATTGTTGGTCGTCTTGACCGTGCGCCGCTTCAGGTCGGTGTATTCCACTATGAGCTGCGAATTCATGTGTTTCAGCCACAGGTCGGCAGCGGTGCTTTTGATCTTCCGCCCCTTCTCGGTGGCATCCAGATCCGGGTTGGTGCGCCAGATCTTTTTGGTCTCTTTGTGGCGGACCAAAAGCTGCGCTTTCTCGGTGTCTAGATATAGCTCAAGTTCCCTGTTCTCCGCCACCAGTTGATAACCGATCGGAATACCGTCAGGCGCTACCGTCGGCTTCTCTTCCTCCACCGGTTCCGGTTCCACCGCTCCGAAAAACCCGCCGAAGCCGCCGAAGTCACCGAAGCCGCCGAAAAATCCTTGAGCCCCGACAGGACCGGTTGCCAGCAGCACGGCCAGCAACAAGGCCCCGGTCAACCAGGCAATCATTTTACTCTGTCTCATTAGAGAAGTCCTCCTCAACCTGCGTGCCTGTTTGGACGAAGACTTAGTTCGTTAAGCACGTATTGCCACCTCAATGATCACTTCCCGTACAAACTCCACGGTATGCATGGTCAAGGCATAAGCCAGGCCGATCAGGCCGGCGATGACCAGCATGGTAAAGATGGAAACGCCGACTGTCGCCAAAGTCTTCTTCGGCTCGTAGTTGTGCGTATATTGCACGCCCAGCACGATCAGTATGGCGCACCACCAGAGCAAGGCGATATTGGCCGAATCCACCCAACTCTTCTCGGATCTGGTCAGGATATGGGTCAGGAGTGTCAGCGGCCAGGAGAAGAAGAGGTATGGACCGGTAGCATAAGCCGAGCTCATCATCACGTCCTTGAAGAACGCTTCGCCCTCGGCGATGGCACCCACGGCATAGTTGGCCACACACCACAAAGCCCACATGAGGAAGATACGAATCACTTCATTGAAAAGGTTTGCCGTTTCGGCGTTATAACTGGCCCAGAGCTGATAGGATGTAGCCTGGATATTGAACACCCTGACTACAAAGACCAACACCATCAGCACAACAGCTACATCGACACGTCCACGGTTATTGCGTTTGAGCTGCCAGAACCCTTCTGCCGGATTGAACATGATGAGGAGCAGCATCTGCAGAGTCTGCACCACGATGTTGCTCTTCTCCCACTCCTGGTTCATCACCCATTTAGCCCCTTTGATGGCCAGAGCGATCAGGACTAAGCTCAGAAAGATACCGAATACCACCCGGCTGAAGTTCTGCTTGACATACCAATAGCGGATATTGGCATAAGCGTCGGAATAGCCCTGCCGGTCGCCGGCAAGGCGGAATTCTTTCAGCGCCTTGTCGAACTCTTCAAGCTTGAGGTGCATCTTGCCCAAGCCGCGATGGGCCAGGCCATAGTTGGTGTTGTATTTTAACACTTCCCGCCAGGGCTCGGCCGCTTCTTTATAAAGGCCGTCGGCATAGAGTTCGCTCGCCTCATGCACCATGTGAGCAAACTGCGTCGGCCGGAAGACCTGCACATTGTTGCGGTCCTTGTCGAGCACGTAGAGGAAGCCGTCCTCATCACCGACTATGCTGGAGGGATATCCGAACGATCCCTTTTCCTCACCCTTGCTGCCGAAGGCCAAAAGCAGGTCCTGGGTGTCGTCATATTGCAACACGATGCCGTTGGCGGCATCGATGGCCGAAATAATGCCTTTTTCGTTGACCGTCAGGTCGACGAAGGCCGGACGGTAGATGCCGGTACGCACCACCGGGAAGCCGTAGAAGTTTTTTTCGGAAACTTTGTTGTAGACATCTTCGCCGACCACGTTGAGCTTTTTGATCTGCTTCTCTTTGTCATACTGGGTGGTGGTGTAGATATAACCCGACTCGTGCAGATACATGTTGGAGTGCGGTGTCGGCAGCGTCCTGGCAAATTTCTGCTTCTGGGCTTCGGTAGCGAACATGTTGATCAATACCCGCTTGAGGCTGAAACCCACTTTGTTGGCCCCGAAGAAGCCCCGGAAGGTGCCGTTGCCGTCGAGGAGCATGATACCGCGATAGGAGTCGGCGTTCACCACATAGATATAACCGCGATGATCTTCTATTACCTTGGTCGGTTCATAGTTGAAGTCGTTCCCCAAAAGTACGCTTTCCGGCGGCCGCAGGATGGACTTCACAGAACCGTCGGCATGGAAGATGACCACCCGTTTGTTTCCGGTGTCGGCGACGATCACTTCGCCCTTGTCGTTGACGAACACGCCCTGCGGCTTATTCAGCTGGGCGGTTTCCCGGGAACCGTAAGTAGCCAGGAGCTTTCCCCAGCGGTCAGTTTTCAGAATGCGGGAATTGCCCGTATCGGCAATATAGAGACTGCCGTCTGAAGCCATGAACAGATCCTGAGGACCGTCCATCTCCAGATCCAGACCGAAATCCCTGTGGTAGACATATCCCAGCTGCAGGGGATAAATCGGTATACCGGTGGTGATACGGTCGAAATAGAATCCCACCCTGCGGGCCTGCACGCCGGGCGCCACCACCAGGGACATGACAAATACCATCACCAACAGCAAAGCCCATGTTTTATTTTTCCTCATAGTTGCTCATCCTTTCCTCAGGCAACATCCACGGGCATCAACCTTTAATTCCGGCGTGAGCCATGGTGGCGATAACACGCTTCTGCAGGAAGATGAAGATTATCACCGTCGGAGCGGTGGTCAGCAAAGCCGCCGCCGCACCGGCGCCCAACCTGGCAATACCGGCTCCGGAGAAGATGGTCTGAATGGCCAGGGGCAGGGTTTTCATCGCTTCAGAGCGGGTGAACATGATGGCCGAAGCCTCATCGTTCCAGGCGCCCTGCCAGGCCATGATGGTCAATGTCGCCCAAGCCGGCTTAGCGAGCGGCATCACCAGTTTCCAGAAGAGCTGCCACTCGCCGGCGCCGTCGATGCGCCCGGCGTCCAATATCTCGCTGGGCTGCGCCTCGAAGAACTGCCGCATGAAGAAGGTGTAGAAGGAAGAAGCCACTACCGGTAAGGTGAGCGCCCAGTAGGTGTCGATCATCCCCAGGCCGCTGATGATCAGGAACCGCGGAATGGCGGTGACGAGAGACGAAAACATCAGCGCCGCTACGATCAGGTTAAATAGCAGCTTCACGCCCGGCGCTTTCGACTTGGCCAACGGATAAGCGCACATGCAGGCGGTCAGCACGCTGGCGGTCACGACGATGGAGGCGATAAACAAGCTGTTGAAGACATACCGGGAAAACGGCACCAGCGAAGCGTTGGTGGCCAACAGCAAGTCGGTGAAATGCTCCAGCGTGGGATTCATCACATAGTAGCGCGGCGGCCAAAGCAGCAATTCTTCCAACGGTTTGAAGGCGTTGATGGTCATCAGATAGAGCGGTAGCCCCACGATGATGGCCATGATGGTCAAGAGGAGGTATATCCCCCACGGCTCGCCTTTTAACTTGCGTCTGAACGGAAGAGCAATGCTCATCCTCAATTACCCCCTTAAATCTCTACGTACCAAATAAAGCGCAGGTGTTTGTCCTCAAACAACCTTTTCCAATACCGGCAACTTTCCGGCCAACCGCACTTTCGGCAGGCCCGCCGACGCCAACATCAGCTCCGCAGCAGGCGGAAGAGGATGCGCGACAGACCGAACATGGTCACGAAGAGCACCACTGAAATGGCGGAAGCATAGCCCATTTCAAAACGTATGAAGGCATAGTCCTGCATGTGCGAAACGATGGTGTGTGTGGCGTACATCGGGCTGGGCAAACCAGTCAACGCCGTAGCCACACTGGACACCTCGAAGGAGCGCACCACCGCCATAATCGAGCCGAACAGCAACTGCGGTTTCATACAGGGCAAGGTAATATACCAGAACTCCTGGAACCGGGTGCGAACGCCGTCCACTTTTCCCGCCTCATAGAGCTCTGGGTCCATATTCTGCAGCGCTGCCAAGAAGGTGAGGAAGCCCACGCTCATACTCATCCACAGCGATACAATGATGACGATAGGCATCATCGTGTCCACGTCTTCCAGCCAAGCTATCGGTTCATATATGACTCCCAACCTGATCAAGGCGTAGTTCAGGTAACCATACATGTCCGTGGCAAAGAAGACGCGCCAGATCATGCCCATGGCCAGACCGCTGGTCACGGAGGGGGCATAGAAAGCCAGGGTAAAGCCGACTCTATAGCGCAAAGAGTTGATCAACCAGGCCAAAAACAGCTGCAGGAAGAAGCTGACCGGCCCGGTGACGACGGCATATACCATCGTGTTGCGCACGGCCTTGAGAAAGACGTCGTCTTCCAAAAACAAGAGAGAATAGTTGGACCAACCGATCCATCTGGGCGGCTGCAATACGTTGAAATAGGTAAAGCTCAAAAAGATACCGGCCAATACCGGAAGTACGGTAAAGGTGAAAAAGATGATGGTAAACGGGGCCATGAAGAAATACGCCGATTTATTTTTCTTCATCTGAAACCATGTATCGGCCCATCTGGCAGATAAACTTTTCTTTGGCCTCTTTGTCGGTCTGCTAATGACCTGTGTCGCCACTACCTGTCACTCCTTTAATTCCCAGAGTCCATAGCCGCCACCGGCACCGGCGCCGGCATCGGGATGGGTCCCGGCATCACCGCATCAGCACATCAGCGCATCAACCTAGGCGGCCGCCCGGCGCCGGCCGGCCGCACCGCTTAGTCGATCGATCAAGCTGTCGATCTGGTCGATCAGTACAGTCCAATCCATCGACCGGGCAGGCGGCGGCCGGACGCCGGCTTTTTCAACTTGTTATACTCGGCTCAACTGCTACATCACTTATCGCCGTCGTCGTCAGTCGAGGAAGCGGGCGACATGAAGGACAATTCCGCGACGAATTTGGCTTGCTCTTCAGGAGACATGGCAAAGAATTCATTGCGCGGTATCCACGGCAACCCGAACTCTTCTCTCTTCTTCCGCAACTCACGGTCGATGGCTTTAACTGCGATTTCCAGTTCCTCCCTCGGATTTTTACCCTCAAGCACCACCTGGTTCCAGGCGAAGGTGTAGTGGCGCCCGGTGTAATAACCGCCGGGAACGATCGGCTGCTCTTTGAGCCAGTTCCACTGCTCCAGCACCGCTTCCACATCTTTGCGCGGCCAAGGCAGATTCTTCAAAGCTTGTACGTTGGCTGTGTTCCAACGGGCTTCCATACCGATGGCAGCTTCAAGTTCATCACCGAAGCGGCTCTGAATGGGCTCGCTGGTCCACCACTTCAGGAGTTCCCAGGATTCGTCGGGATAGGGTGTATCCCTGAAGATCACGCTTACCGTCGACAAGCCACCGCCCGTCTGACCGCCGATGGCCGTCAAACCGCCGGACATGCGGTTGATGGTGCCGTCCTCTTGTACATGGCCGGGAATCGGCTTCATCTCCCACCAACCGGTGAGCTCCGGAGCAGCGGTAGCGAGCTGGATATATGTCTCGTAGTTGGCTACCCCGATGGGCATCTCGCCCGTGCGCATGCGGTTGTAAAAGTTGGCCGCCAGCGGGATACGATAGTGGGTGTAAAGTTCGCACCATTCCTTGAAGGCTGCCAACGCCTGCGGCGTATCCAGAGCCGAATACATACCGCCGGCATGGTAGAAGTCCCCTCCCAACTGGTAGAGGAACGGGAGATAGCCGCCTTGATAATAGAAGTTCATGCCGTATTGCTGCAGGATCGGCAGCATGGCCCGCACATCGTCCCAGGTCTCCGGAGGCTGAAGGCCGAGAGCGCCCAAAATGTCCGTGCGGTAGAAGAGCATCTCAAAGCCCTGCCTGTCGGGAAGAGCATAATCGCCGCCCCTGAACTTGTAGGGAATGAGAGCACCCGGACGGAAGCGGGTTGCTATTTCCTCATAGTCGGGGAACTGATTTAAGTTGACCGCCCCACCGCGGATGGCAAACTCTACAGGCAATAGTGAGCTGGCGCCCATAGCCACGTCCGGAGCAGTACCCGAGGCCATGGCCATGATCAGGGCACTGTTGTGCGAGGGGTCGAGAGCACCGCCCACCACTACGTTCACATTCACCTTAATCCCGGTCTTGGGCGTGAAATCGTCGTCGATCATCTCTTTGATGATCGTAGCCCATTCCCGACCGTAGGCAATCCACAGGCGGAGGATGGGATTACCTTCCGAATCCACGCCGCGCGCTTTTTCCGTGTACACGTTACCCACATTGGTATATTCATTGAAGAACGACATGATGAAGTTGGAGATACCCAGGCGCAGCCGCTCGAGGGCCGTAGTGCGCACGCTGGGGAACTGGTAAGCCGGCGGGGCTACATAGAAGTAGTCGATCTCCAGCGGCGACCACTGCAGGTCGAGGATTCTGGTACCCAGGGACGATTCCTGCTGGGAGAACTCCGCCAGGCGCCGAGGAATAATGTCGGGGTTGCGCCAGAGCGACTCGAGAATATAAGCCGAAATCTCCAACTGGTCGGCCAAGCCGTTGTTGGGCGCGATGTTGCGCACCCACTCCACTTCCTCCCGGAATCTGGTGAACAGATTCTGCAGGTGGGTGAGGAGGCCGGGGATCTGCTCGTGGATCTTCCACTCGAAGTTCGGGTCGGGCGACGGTCCGGTGATCATCTGAATGGACATGGCCAGGGTAGCCATTTCCCGCACGGAGTCCTTCAGCACCCGGATGGTGTGCGCCATCGGTCCCACGACAGCCGTCATCTTCAGCTCATGCTCACCCTTGGTCAGATAGATCAGGTAGGGATTGCCGTTCTTATCCGACAAGGTCTCCATATACGGGTCCTTATTATATTGGAAGAGATAGCTCTCCAACTCTTCAAACGGCACCTGGCCGTCGATCTCGATCCGGCGTGCCGAAGGCAGACGCCTGGACCAGTTATTGGTCACTTTCATACCGATCTTGTAGTAGCCGTCCTCAGGCACGGTAAACTTCCAGGTAGCCCAGTCGTTACCTACGCGCCAACGCCATTGTCCGAAAACATTCAGTTTGTATTTACCCTGCGACGGCGGGCTGTCGGTCGGGTTGAAGCCATAACCGGCTCTTACCGTCTTGGACGATTTGAGTTCGGCAAATTCAAATTCATATTTCTCCGGCGGCGTGGTATAGGCCACTTCCTTGGCTCCCTTGCTGTCCCAATAGGCTTTATACTCGGCATAAGTGGGCAGCTTTTCCGGAGAAACCACTCTGATCGCCGCGATGGCCATCGGCTCCCTGATGGAGGTCATGGAAATACGATGCTTACCGGCAGTGAAATAGAAGAGGAAGGGCTTTGAATACATGCCCTGCTGGTCGAACAGCTTGACTTCCCGCCAGACGCGCTTTTCCAACTGTTGCGGAGGAATTTCGTTGCCCTGGTTGTCCGTTTTCGGTCTTCCATCGTCGATAAACGTCCGATGGAAAGCAATGCGTCGGGCTTCATTGAATTGATATTTCCCGTCGATCCGCAAATCTCGCAGGACGGATGAAGACTTGCCCGGCAGCGGAATGTAGAGGATTGAAATGTTATAAAGGCCGGTGACCGGAATGTCCACTTCCCACTCCAGCACGGTCTCTTCATCCAACCACTCCAGGATGTCGCCTTTCATGCCGTCCAGTTCCTTTACGGTTCTGACCCGGCTGGGCAGACCGATCTTCTCACCCTCTTCCGTCTGGTATTTAGCCGCATAACGGGTGGGATTGATGGTGATCGATATGCCCTCGGTTTCTTTGATGCCTTCGGCCCGCCAACCCTCAAGTACGTCCTCATAGAATGGGTCGATCAAGTCGGCCAGGTCGAAGAGGTTCACCTCTTTGCGCAGCTCTTCAATACTGAGTTCCCTTTTTTCTTCCACCGGCAGCGGTTGCGCGGCGGCTCCGGTGATCTGAGCGGTGGAGTTCAAAACCAACCCCAACGCCGCCAGCACCAGGCACGCCGTCAGCAAGCTTGCGGCCCACCGGCGGTGCTTCGTTTGCCATTTGCATCGAGCAATCCAGGCCATGCGCTCACAACCTCCAAAAAGCTATTTTCCACACACCACACCGAAACACCAATTATCACGGTGCACTCATGGAGATAATGGGCCTACCGGATTATACCGGACCGACCTACCATTTCCTCCAGGCAACGATTGGCATGAACGGCGGGATCGGGTTAGCTTTCACTTCCTTATGGTGTTAACGAAGTGTAAATTCGCTATCCCGATAAGTGGTTCCTCCTGCTCCTGCCATAAGTATCAAACACCCACACGGGCAGGCGGAAAGTCCTACCGGCTATCCTACCGAAGTCCTATCAGACAGCACCTGCAAAAATACCAGGTAATTACCCATAATTCCTGCCGCACCGGCCTATTGGCGACCCGGCGACATCATGCTCTTCCTGCAGCAGCCATATCCCGGCCCGCAAGAAAGCAATTCCGGTTCATGTTCAGCTTCCCGATTTTTCTACTCCAAATTACAGAATGCGGCATGCAGCCCATCCTTTCTTCACCTTTCCTCCCGGATGCCGCCGCATGCCGCATCATAATAAATACTATATTAGTTGCCTTTCCAGACCTCCGGATTTACGATGGTCGGCGGCTTGCGCCCCTCAAGAGCAGCAAGCACATTTTCCGCCGCAATGCGGGCCATGGCGCCGCGGGTTTCCCTGGTGGCGCTGGCAATGTGCGGCAGGAGCACGGCGTTGTCCAACTCGGCCAAGCCGGGAGCCAAAGCCGGCTCGTCCTCATACACATCCAGGCCGGCGCCGGCGATCATATTGTTCTGCAAAGCCTTGACCAGCGCTTTTTCATCGACCACGGGGCCACGGGAGGTGTTGATGAGATAGGCGGTCTTCTTCATCATACCGAATTCCCGCTCGCCGATCAGATGGAAGGTCGACTCGTTCAGATCGCAGTGCAGAGTGATGATATCCGCCCGCTGCAGCAACTCGTCCAGCTCGCAGTATTCGGCGCCGAATTTGGCCGCCACCTCCGGCATCTTGAACTTATCATAATAGAGGATCTTCATATCGAAGCCGGTGGCGCGCTTGGCCACGGCTTGACCGATGCGGCCGAAGCCGACGATGCCGAGCGTCTTGTGATGCACGTCCTGACCTAAGAGCAGCATGGGGCCCCAACCCTTAAACTTACCGGCCCTGGTGAATTTGTCGCCCTCCACAGCCCGCCTGGCGGTAGCCATAATCAAAGTCCAGGCCAGATCGGCAGTGGTGTCGGTGAGCACGCCCGGAGTGTTGCTGACCGGGATCCCCCTCTGGGTGGCGGCCGCCACGTCGATGTTGTTGTAGCCTACGGCGTAGTTGGCGATGATCTTCAGATTGGGGTTGGCATCCATGATCTCCGCATCGATTTTGTCCGTCAACAGGCAGAGCATGGCATCCTGCCCCTTGACTCCAGCCAAGAGTTCCTCACGGGTGGCCACCCGATCATGAGGATTGAGTGTCACCTCGCATTTTTCGTAGAGCAGTTTCATGCCGTCGTCCGGAATCAAACGGGTTACATATACTTTGGGCTTAGACACATGATCATCTCCTTTTATTCTTTTTCATTATGATTCATTCTGTTTCATCTTGCCACTATTCACATACAATTTGTATATTTATATATTTACACCTGAGCCCAAGCAGCAGCCAGAGCACGCTTGGACCCGGCGATGACGGCAGCAGAAGACTCGCCGGCGAGCGGTTTCACCTCGAAGCTCACGATGGGACGGGGGTTCTTGCCGTCGGCCAGATAACCCGTGCGGAAGAGCCAGCGCAAGAACTCCGCCAGCTCGGCTACATCATTCTCCCCGCCGGGAATGCCGAAGCGCGGGTGCTGATCGCCATAGGCCGGGTGGGAGGTGTCCCGCATCACCGCATTGCCGATATGGGCATGTACCATGTAACCGGCAGCCGCCGTGAGGGCCTCTTCCGGAGTCTCGTTGAGGAGAGGCAGGTGGCTGAGATCGATCATCAAGCCGAAATTGTCCACCTGGGCTTTTACTGCCTTCGCCATCTCCACCGCTTCTACGGTGGGCCCGGCAATGGCCTTCTTTTCTATGCTGCGGTCGAATACTTCCAGCACGATGGGCATATCGCCCTTGGATTTGGAGTAGCGGCACAACTCCACCAGGGATTCCACCAGGTAAGCCATACCTTCCGCCCGCTTGGCATCGCCCGGATCAGGACCGGAGAGGAGAGCAAAGCCCTGGGCACCGAGCTCATATGCTTCATCCACCGCCGCCTTCAGCACTTTCAAGGCTTCCTGCCGTTCGGCAGCGTCAAGGGAGTTGGGATTGAGCTTGCGGCCCAGCATCAACGGTTGGGCGGCATATGCCAGGTCGAGATGGGCCGAACGGCACAGCTCTTTGATCTTCACCCGTAGGGCAGGATCGCTCACCCCTCTGACCTCCAGCACTTCAAAATCAGAGTCGGCCGCCACTTCGGCAATGGTCGGCAACACTTGGCTTTCATCTTGACCAACCTGGGGATAGGCCATAAAATGCACCAACCCCAAACGGAAATAATTGGACCACGGCGCGTACAAAACGATTCCTCCTCTTTCTATTCGCTCTATTCGCTCAACCCCTAGGCTTCACCATCAACGCCTGTCTTTCCTGCCAATTTTAAGCAGCCAAAGCAGCCAGTAACTCAGCAGCCAGTAACTCAGCAGCCAGTCGCCAGTCACTCAGCAGCCAGCTGCTCGGCCCGCCAGCCGTTCGGCTAGGCGGCTGTAGCGGAGGTGCGCCCGATCATTGCGCACATATACGCCCAGGGCTCTTTTCTCGCCCACCAGCACCACCAGCCGCTTCGCCCGTGTCACAGCGGTATATAACAGGTTCCTCGTCATCAGGGCGGGCATGGTCCAGACCAAGGGGAAGACCACGGCCGGGAATTCGCTGCCCTGGCTTTTATGCACGCTGACGGCATATGCCGGGGTCAGCTCATCCAGCTCATGCGGCTCATAACGCACCAGTTCACCTTCCTCCCGGTCGGGGAAGGCTACCAACAGTCCTTCCTCCTCGTCCACCGCCTGGACCAGGCCGATATCGCCGTTGTAAATACCTTTATTATAGTTGTTTCGTACCTGCATCACTTTATCGCCCGGCAGCAAGGTGAACGGCTTATGCTCGTCCACCGCTTTATGCCCCGCCGCCGGATTCAACGCTGCCTGCAGCATGCGGTTGAGCTTCCCGATGCCGGCCGCTCCCTTATGGATGGGAGCAAGCACCTGGATATCCTGTCTGGGATCAAAACCGTAGAAGGAAGGTAGCCGCTTAGCCACAAGCTCGCACACCTTCTCGGCGATTTTGGCGCTGTCACTTTCCTGGAGGAGATAAAAATCCCCACCCTTTTTGTTCAGGGCAGGAAATATACCCCGGTTGATGCGATGGGAATTGGTCACGATCATGCTCTCCCTGGCCTGACGGAAGATGTGGGTGAGGCGTTCGGCCCGGATTCGCCGGCTGGACAAAACATCCCGCAGGAAACTCCCCGGACCTACGGAGGGCAGCTGATCGGCATCTCCCACCAAGACCAGGGAAGTACCCGGCGCCACCGCCGAGAGAAGATGATATGCCAGCGGCACATCGAGCATAGAGACTTCATCAACCACAATCACGTCTGCCTCCAGGGGGTTGCCGGCATTGCGGAGAAAGCTGCCGCCGCCGCCGGCACCAACCCCGCCACCAGCACCAACCCCGTCTCCCATGCTTCCAACGCCTGCACTGCCACCTCTACCTGCAACGACGGGGTTATATTCCAGCAGCCTATGTATGGTAGACGCCCTGCGCCCGGTAGCCTCCGCCAGACGCTTAGCCGCCCGGCCTGTCGGCGCAGCAAGCAGCACCTCCCTGCCCAAGGCAGTAGCCTTCGCCACCAAAGTGCGGATAATGGTCGTCTTCCCTGTACCCGGCCCACCGGTGATAACGGTCACGCCACCCCGCAAGGCGGCTTCCACCGCCCTCTCCTGCTCAGGAGTAAGCTCCGGCCCACCTGGCACACCTGTTCCACTCGGCCCACCTGGCCCCGCCAGCCCCGCCGCCGGCTCAGCCTGTCCCGACACCGTCTCTGCCTGTCCCGACACCGTCTCTGCCTGTCCCGACGCCGTCTCCGACCTTCCCACCGCCGGTTCCGCCAGGTTAAGCAGAAGGCGGGCTACCTCCTTTTCCACATAGTGCATGGAGGGCAGATACACAGCAGCGCCTCCATCCTCCACCACCAGCCGGCCTTTTTCTGCTAACTTAGCCACAGCGCTGGCCAGGAGATCCGCCGGTACATCCAGCTTCTTTTCCGCACTCTCCTGCATTATCTCCAGCGGCAGGTACATATGCCCTTCATCCAGGGCTTCCTGCAAGAGGTAGACAGCTGCCGCCGCCGCCCTCTCAGGCGAATCATAGGCAATATTGAGGCGGCGGGCCAGTAGATCGGCAGTGCGAAAACCGACCCCGTGCATCTCATCGGCCAGCTTATACGGATTGTGTTTCAGCACGGACACCGCACTTTGCCCATACTTTTTATATATTTTGGCGGCCAAACCAGTGGAGACACCCAACCCCTGCAGGAAAACCATAATATCCTGGACGGCTTTGTGAGAGGCAACGGCTTGCCTGAGGCTTTCGATCCGCTTCCGTCCCAGCCCCGGGACTTCCGACAGCCGCTCGGGTTGCTCGGCAATCACTTTCAAAGTATCTTCACCAAAATGCTCCACCAGGCGCTTGGCAAAGGATGGTCCAACCCCCTTGATCAATCCTGAGGCCAGATAGCGCTCGATCCCCTCCCTGGTAGCCGGGGTGGAAAGGCGGTAAGACAGAGTGCGGAACTGCCGTCCATATTTGGGATGCATCGTCCAATGACCTGTAATGACCAACTCCTCACCGGGCGACACAGATGGAAAGATACCTACCACGGTGACCGGACCGGTGGGCGAGGTCAGCTGCAGAACGGTATAATGGGATTTTTCCTCAGTGTAGGTGATGCGGTGAACCGTACCGGTCAACTCGATTGGATCGTCTGCCAAAAGCACTGCCTCCTGATCGAATAAACAGTTTCGTTTTCAAAGGCAGGTAGTCCTCTTTATTATGCCAAAGATCGAGCAGGAGAGGGCATTTTACCCCCGCCTTCCCGCCCCATCGACATGCAGGTCCGCATCCGGCCTGGTCGCCGGCACTGACGAATCTCGCGGCATCAAGCGACAAGGTTGAATAGTCCAACCGAGTTAAGCAACCTACAGGAACCAGATACCGACGTTGGTTCATATTTGGTCCCGGTCCTTCCTACCTACCGAACCCACCAAAAGAAACATTCCACTTCAACCTCTCCCCTTCAAGTAACTTCACCCACCCACATCAACCCTCAGCTTCCCACCGTCTTCCGTTGTGTCCACTTTTGTCCCACATCTAGTGGGGGTGTCGTTTTTATTCCTGAACATTATCCAGATGGGCCATGATAAGCCAAACTGAGGAAAATGCTGGAAAAAAACATGGAGGTAATTGCCATATACTGGTAATTCCGCCCTGCCGCCAGCCTGTTTGAGCCAAAAAGCCACACCCCCCATCCTCACCGGTCTGGTTTTGGAACAACGTGCACACCCCCAGTCGTGGACAGAGAGGCAGGGCCAAATTTGAGATATATTCAGAGCTACAATGGAGAATGATCAGCGATGCTTACTGAGCTGCAATTTATCCGGCGAACCACCATACACCCAGCTCCAACTTGCTTCGTTGGGTTTTCGCAAGGTTACCAGAAAGGGAAGTCTGATGCCCTCAATTCGCATTGGCATGCCGGGAAAGCCATCGCAATTCTCGTTAGAGAACCATCAACTTGCCAAACGTACCAATATGGCTCTCCCCTTCCATATCTCATTTTTGTCCTCACTTTACTCACCCACCATCAACCTTCTATCTACGATCTCCACCACTGACCCCTACCCTTGACTCCCACCAATGCCCTCCGGCCATGCCCACCGCCCTCCGGCCATGCCCACCGCCCTCCGACCATGCCCACCGCCCTCCGACCATGCCCACCGCCCTCCGGTGTGTCCACTTTTGTCCCACATCTAGCGGGGGTGTCGTTTTTATTCCTGGACATTATCCGGATAGATCATGATTAGCCTAACTGAGGAAAATACTGGAAGAAAACATGGGGGTAATTGCCATATACTGGGAATTTTGGCCCGCCGCCAGCCTGTTTGAGCCAAAAAACTACATCCCCCATCCTCACTGGCTAGG
>DULU01000051.1 GCA_012840225.1 Bacillota bacterium | reverse complement strand
GCGGCCGCCCTGCTGGTCGACCACCAATTGCCGCTGCCTCTGCCGCAGCTGGTGGTGGCCGATACCCGGCAGGCGATGGGAGAGCTGGCGGCGGAATTATATGGCCGGCCTTCCCGGCAGCTGCGCGTCCTGGGGGTGACGGGCACCAAAGGCAAAACCACCACCACTTTCATCATCAAGCATCTCCTGCAGAGCGGCGGCATCAGCACCGGCCTGATCGGCACCACGGGGTTATATATCAACGACTTGGCCGACAACGTCTCCTTTTCCACCACCACCACCCCGGAAGCCCCGGATATACAGCAAATGCTGGCCAGGATGCTCCAGTTGGGCTGCCGGGCGGCCGTGATGGAAGTCACCTCCCACGCCGTGGCGCTAAGGCGCACCGCCGGCACGGAATATGATGTGGCGGTTTTCACCAACATCGCCGCCGATCATCTTGACTTTCACCCCACTTTTGAGCATTATCTGGCGGCGAAAAACGGTTTTTTCGCCCTGACCGGACAGCCGGGTACCAAAGAGCGCAAAGCCTTTGTGGTGAACCGGGACGACCCGCATTGGTCGGCCTTTGCCGAAGCAGCGGGAGGAAGGGGGCGGCTTATCACCGTCGGGATCGAGGCGGCCGCCGATCTGAAAGCCGGCGACATAGACATCAGGAGCAACAGCACCGGCTTCACCGTCTCCGGCTGTTTCGGGCGGGAGCGGGTGGAGATGCCGCTTTTGGGGCGCTTCAATGTATATAACGCCTTGTGCGCCTTGGCCGCCGCCTGCCTGGAAGGAGTGCCCTTAGCTCATGCCGCCGGGGCGCTGGCTGATCTGCCGGGAGTGCCCGGGCGCTTTGAAAAAGTGGATCTGGGACAGGATTTTACGGTGATCGTCGACTATGCTCACACCGGCCCCAGCATGGCCAATTGTTTACAGCTGGCCAGAGGCTTGACCAAAGGCCGCCTCATCGTGGTATTCGGTGCCGGTGGCGACCGGGATCCGGCCCGGCGCCGGGAGATGGGCGAAGCCGCCGGCCGCCTGGCCGACCGGGTGATCATCACCTCGGACAATCCCCGCAGTGAAGATCCGCTGGCCATCTGCCGGGCTATTGAGGCAGGAGTGGCCGCCACCGGGATGAGCGCCGCACATTATGAAATCGTACCTGACCGGCGGGAGGCCATCAACCTGGCCATAGCCGAAGCCCGCCCGGGCGATCTGGTCCTGATTGCCGGCAAAGGGCACGAAAACTATCAGGAAATCAAGGGCCGGAGAATCCATTTTGACGACAGAGAGGAAGCCCGCTTGGCCCTGGAGAGACGGAGGAGCAGCCATTGAATCTCATCACCCCTGTGGAGCTCTTGATCACCCCTGCTGAACTCTTGGCCTGGACCAGGGGAGAGGTGGTCCGGGGGGAACCGGTGGCGTGCGCCGGTCTCTACACCGACACCCGCACCCCTCTGCGGGGCGGTCTGTTCCTCGCCTTGACGGGGGAGCGTTTCGACGGCCACGATTTTCTCCTTCAGGCGGCTGCGCAGGGAGCGGCCGGGGCGGTGATCGCCGCAGCCAAAACGGAGGCGGCCTTGGGCTCACTCGACAGGGACCGTTCCTCCTTTTTTTTGCTGGCCGTCCCCGACACGCTCACCGCCCTGCAGGACATAGCCCGGGGGCAGCGGCGGAAATTCACCGGACCGCTCATCGCCGTCACCGGCAGCAACGGTAAAACCACCA
Source organism: Bacillota bacterium (assembly GCA_012840225.1). Taxonomy (GTDB): domain Bacteria; phylum Bacillota; class Limnochordia; order DTU080; family DTU080; genus DULU01. Next base: position 10,936 of record DULU01000051.1, on the reverse strand, counting down.
CCAAGGTGATGGCGGCCACGGCGGTGGCGGCGCAAAAAAAGGTGTTGGCGGCGGAGCACAATTTCAATAACGACATCGGCCTCCCTCTCACCCTGTTGAAATTAACTCCTGAGCATGAGTGCTGCGTGGTGGAGATGGGTATGCGGGGGCTGGGGCAAATCGCCCGCCTGGCGGCGGTGGCCGAGCCGACCATCGGCGTGGTGACCAATGTGGGGCCGGTGCATCTGGAGCTTTTGGGCAGCCTGGAGCGGGTGGCGACGGCGAAAGCCGAGTTGGTCGCCTCTCTCCCTCCCGGCGGGACGGCGGTCCTGAACGGTGACGACCCGCTGGTAAAAGCCATGGCGACGCAAAGCCGAGCGGAAGTGGTCTATTATGGCCTGGAGGAGGAGGGCGACAGCGATGGCGAGACCTGGCACCTCTCGGCCCGGAAGCCTGAGTTTTTCGCCGCCGGCACGAGCTTCGAGCTCTGCCGGCACGGCCGGCCTCTTTGCCGGGTGAAATTGCGCCTGCCCGGCAAGCACAATATATACAACGCTTTGGCCGCCCTGGGTGCGGCGCAGGCTGCCGGCATACCGCTTGAGGATGGAGCAGCGGCGTTGGCTAATCTGACCGCACTGCCCATGCGCCTGGAAACCACAGAGCTTCCCGGAGGTACCATTTTGATCAATGATGCCTACAATGCCAGCCCGCTCTCCATGGAGGCGGCTTTAGCCTATCTGAAAAGCCTGGCCGGCTCCGTCGCCTCTTCCGGGCGGAAAGTAGCGGTTTTGGGCGATATGTTGGAATTGGGCGCTTTCTCGGCAAATATGCATCAAAAAGTAGGAGAACTGGCGGCGCAAGCCGGGTTGGATGTGCTGGTGACCGTCGGCGAGGGCGGCCGGCAAATAGCCCGAGGCGCTCTGGCGGCCGGCTTCACCGGCCGGGTGGTATCTTACCCTGACGCTGCGGCTGCCGCCCGGGATGTGGCCGGTTGGCACGAGCCCGGAGATTTGGTATTAATTAAAGCCTCCAGAGGCATAAAACTGGAACAAGCGGCTTCTGCGGTAACAAAGAGGGGATGAGGGGTTGTCGGAACAAAGTATCATCATCTTAGCCGGCCTTTTGGCCTTTGCCATTTCCCTTTTGATCGGCCCGGCTATCATACGTTTCCTTTATAAAGTCAAATTCGGTCAGAGCATTCGCGCCGCCGGACCAGCCTCTCACCAGAAAAAGAAGGGTACGCCCACTATGGGCGGCATCATCATCATCCTGGCGCTGGCCGGTGCCTCCCTGTTCACCATGCCGCTATTGCCGGCGGCGGCCACCAAGCGCCTTTTGCCTTTTGCCTTGTTCGTGGTCCTGGGTTACGGCTTCATCGGTCTGATAGACGATTTTCTCATCGTGGCGACCAAGCGTACCACCGGCCTCCTGGCAAGATACAAACTGCTGGGGCAGGCTGCCGTGGCTTTGGTGGTGGCCTTATACGCCCTGCGCGATCCCAGGGTGGGCACCGCCCTCTTGCTGCCGTTCACCGGCACTTTCCTGCCGCCGCTACCCGACGCCCTCTTTATCCTGGTGGTCCTGGCTACCCTTATGGGTTCAGCCAACGGTGTGAACTTTGCCGACGGGCTGGACGGCCTGGCGGCCGGCGCCACCGCCGTGGCGGCCGCCGTTTATGCCGTGGTGGCCTATAACCTCGGCGCCGGCGATCTGGCTTTGTTTGCCGCCGCCACTGCCGGGGCCTGCCTCGGTTTTGCCTGGTATAACTCTCACCCGGCGCAAGTCTTCATGGGCGACACCGGCAGCCTGGCCCTGGGCGGAGCCCTCGGAGCGCTGGCGGTGCTGACGCGCACAGAGCTTTTGCTGCTGATCATCGGCGGGCTCTTCGTCATCGAGACCTTGTCGGTCGTGCTGCAGGTCGTCTATTTCCGCCTCACCGGAGGCAAGAGAATATTCCGCATGAGCCCCCTGCATCACCACTATGAGCTGGTCGGTTGGGCCGAGACCAAAGTGGTCACCCGTTTTTGGCTTATCGCCCTGCTTTTCGGCTGTTTGGGTTTGGCCGCCTATAAATAAGCTGCAAAAAGGAGTCTGGTGGCAATATGGCCGCTCGCATCATGAAAAGGCCGGATGCCTTAATCTTTGCCGTCACCATGGCCATATTGGCGATCGGTATCGTCATGGTATTCAGCGCCAGTTACACCACGGCCAATCTGGAAAGAGGCGACGCCTTCTATTTCATCAAGCGGCAGATAGCCTGGGCGGCTATCGGCCTTTGCTTTATGCTTTTCGCCATGCGGATGGATTACCGGTTCTGGCGCCCCTTGGCCTGGCCGGGGTTCCTTTTGTCGCTGGTCCTTTTGGCGGCGGTGCTGATGGTCGGCGACGAAGCGATGGGGGCGCAAAGACGCCTGGTTTTCGGCCCCATCGGCGTCCAGCCGTCGGAGATAGCCAAACTGGCCATGGTCAATTTCCTGGCCGCCTATCTGACGGCCAAACGGCACGAGATAGGCAAATTCACCACGGGCTTCCTTTTTCCCCTGGCCACTGTGTTGCTCATCACGCTGCTCGTCATCCTGGAGCCGGATTTGGGCACCAGCATCGCCATCATGGGCATCGCCATGCTTATGTTCTTTGCTGCCGGCACCCCGATGCGCTATCTGTTGCTTCTGGCTTCCGGCGCCATCCCGGCCGTCTTGGTCCTGATTAAAGTGGCTCCCTACCGGCTGCGGCGCCTGACGGCTTTCATAAACCCATGGCAGGATCCGCTGGATTCGGGCTGGAACATCATCCAGTCCCTGCTGGCGGTGGGTTCGGGTGGACTCTTCGGGCTGGGACTGGGCGAAAGCCGGCAGAAATTCCATTATCTTCCCGAGCAGCATACCGATTTCATTTTCGCTGTTTTAGCCGAAGAGCTGGGCTTCATCGGCGGCTTTTTCCTGATACTCCTCTTTTTAACCCTGGCCTGGCGGGGCTATCGCGCCGCCCTGCGGGCACCGGATTTATATGGCTGCCTCCTGGCCTCCGGCATCACTACCATGATCGTCCTGCAGGCGGCCTTAAATATCGCCGTGGTGATAGCTTTGGTACCGGCCACGGGCATCACCCTGCCGCTGGTGAGCAGCGGCGGCTCTTCGCTCTCCATCACACTGGCCGGCATCGGAGTGCTGCTGAATATCTCGGCGGCCGGCGCCAAACCTGGGGAGGCATAACTGATGAGAGTGCTGATAGCCGGGGGAGGTACCGGCGGACACATCTATCCGGGCATCACGGTGGCCAGGCTCCTGGCGGAACGAGGAGAGGAAGTGGCTTTCATGGGCACACCGCACGGCCTGGAGGCGGAAGTGGTGAAAAGGTACGGTTTTCCCTTTTTGCCCATCAGCTCCGCCACTATGCCCAGGCGGATCAGCCCGGCTATGATCAAGACGGGTTTCACCGCTCTGGCCGGGGTGATGGCGGCGCTGCGGCACCTCCGGGAATACCGGCCGGCGGTGGTGGTCGGCATGGGAGGTTATGTTTCCGGGCCGGCGCTCCTCGCCGCCCGCCTGTTGGGCATTCCCACCGTCATTCACGAACAGAATGCCTACCCGGGGTTGACCAACCGCCTCCTGGCCCGCCTGGTCAGCCGGGTGGCTCTGGGATATGAAGAAGCCGCGCGCCATCTGCCCACGAAAAATATAGTGTTCACCGGCAATCCCATCAGGCCGGAAATCATCTCCATGAGCCGGGCGGAAGGATTGGCGGCATTTGGGTTGCGGCCGGCTTGCCGCTGTGTGCTGGTGGCCCCCGGCAGCCAGGGTTCCCGGCGCATCAACCAGGCTATGTTGGAAGCTTTGCCGCAGTTGAGCCGGCGGACCGACCTGGAGGTTATCCACGCTGCAGGAAAAGGGAACTTTGCAGAGCACACCGCCCGCCTGGTGGCCGCCGGAGGGAAGATGGCCACCGGAGAGCACGGCCCCTGCTGCCGCTATAAAAATATTCTGGTATTGCCCTATATACATAACATGCCGGCGGCCTATGCTGCCGCCGACCTGGTGGTAGCCAGAGGGGGAGCGATTTCGGCGGCGGAAATCACCGCCAGGGGCATCCCGGCTATCCTTATCCCTTATCCCTATGCGGCGGAGAATCACCAGCTCGCCAATGCCCGCCTGCTGGAAAAGCACGGGGCGGCGGTGGTGCTGCTAGACGAGGAAGTCAACGGGAAAAGTCTCTGCGACCAGATTTATAGTTTGCTCGACGCGCCCAACAGATTGCAGCAGATGCAGGCCGCCAGCCGGCGGCTCGGCCGTCCCGAGGCGGCGGCGGCTTTAGTCGACCTGATCTGGCAGTTGGGCCGGAAGCGGGCGGCGGGGCAAGATGAATAAGGAAACAGGTCACATGGATAGGCCTTCCGGCATAGGATTTATCTTGCTCCCCAATCCCGGGCGCGGCGAGTCGTTGAGTAACCGGGGGTGGCGGGGGTGATGATAATGGTGACAGAGGTGCTGGCATGCAATTTCTGGAGATAGAAGGCGGCAAAGCTTTGCACGGCCGGATCGGCATCAGCGGCGCCAAAAATGCCGTGCTGAAACTGATGGCCGCTTGTTTGCTGACGGCCGGGGAATGCGTGATTCGCAATGTGCCCCGCATCAGGGATGTCCGGACCATGGTGGAGATCCTGCGTGGGCTGGGGGCCAAGGTGGAATGGGAAGAAAGCGGCGAGATGCGCATCACGAGCGGTGAAGAGCTCACCTTTGAAGCCCCCGACAAGAGCGCCAGGCAGATGCGGGCTTCGATACAGGTGCTCGGCCCGCTTTTGGCCAGATTGCGCCGGGCGCGCATCGCTCATCCCGGCGGTTGCGCCATCGGCGCCAGACCCGTCGACCTGCACCTGATGGGTCTGCGCAAGATGGGAGCCGTGCTCGTGGAAGAGTACGGCTATATCAGCGGTTGGTGCCGGGAGTTGACCGGACAGGATATATATCTGGATTACCCTTCGGTAGGTGCCACCGAAAATTTGATGATGGCCGCCGCTTTGGCCAAAGGCACCACCGTGATTTATAATGGGGCGAGAGAGCCGGAAATCATCGAAGTGCAGAATTTCCTGAACTGCATGGGAGCAAAAATCCGCGGCGCCGGCACGGATATCATCCGCATCACGGGAGTGGATGAGCTGCACGGGGCCGATTACACCGTGGTGCCCGACAGGATAGAGGCCGGCACCTTCATGGTGGCGGCCGCCATCACCGGCGGAGAACTCATTTTGGCTCCGGTGATCATGGATCACCTGCAGTTGGTGGTAGCCAAGCTGCGGGAGGCCGGGGTGGTGGTCGAGGCCGAAGGGGAGAGCGTCTATGTAAAAGGGAGCCACCGCCTGGCGGCCCTCACGCTACGTTCCGCGCCCTACCCGGGCTTTCCCACCGATATGCAGCCGCAGTTCACCGCCATGCTCACCAAAGCCGACGGGATCAGCCTGGTGAGCGAAAGCGTCTACACCAACCGCTTCCATCATGTAGACGAGTTGGTGCGCATGGGCGCCGACATTGCCGTCGACGGCCGGCTGGCCATCATCCGTGGTCCCCGCCGCCTCACCGGCGCCCAGGTGCAGGCCGGCGACCTGCGGGCCGGAGCGGCGGTGGTTCTGGCTGCCTTGGCAGCCGATGGGATCACGCAGATTGGCGGGGTGGAGCATATCGACCGGGGCTATGAGCGCCTGGAAGAAAAATTGCGCCTGGCCGGCGCTTTGGTTGCCCGGCGCGAGAGCGTGACCGTCGAGGAGCCGGTGCTGGTTTAGTTGGTGTAAATGGTGAAAAGGAAGGTATGCCGGCCATTCATGCCGAAACTACGGCGGGGTGAATGGCGGTGCAGCGGTCACGGGCAGAGCGCAGTTTCTCTCTGGCATTATGCTTGTTCGCCGTGGTTTTGGCCTTGCATGTGTTCCTGCAATCCTCTTTTTTCAGGCTGGAACACCTGGTCATCGAGGGCACGGACGACTTGTCTGCCGGGGATTTCCTGGCCCTGACCGGGGTGGAATATGGGCAAAACTTATACGACATGAATCTGCCTGAGCTGGAAGAGCGAGTGAAAGAGTTGCCCTTCGTCCTGTCGGTGCACATTCAACGTCGCCTTCCAGGCTCTTTAAAGGTATCTGTGACGGAGCGCCTGCCGGTGGCCGCCGTGGTCGCCGGAGGCCATTTCTGGCTGGTGGACAAGGAAGGGCATGTGATCGGCCCCAAAGCACCGACCGAGAGCTTCCTCGTGGTGACGGGGCCCGACATCCCCTCCAGGTTGGAACCCGGAGAGGTGATAGATAGCCCCGCCCTGCGCACTGCTTTCACTCTGGCCGGGGAGTTGCCCGCTCATCTGCAGCTGGAACTGGCGGAGATCCAATGCGCCGCAGGCGGCGGCCTCTATCTGCTGACGCGGGACGGCGTCATGGTCCGCTTCGGCAGTTTAGCGCAAAGCGAAGAAAAATGCGCCGTTTTATATCAACTGCTGCGGCATATAACAGCAAATAAGGAAAAGCCGCATCTGATAGACATCAGCAATCCGGCCATGCCCGCCGTAAGGTAAAGGGAATTTGAAAAGGAATGGCTATAAAAATGTTGAAGATTAGATGAGGCGACGCCAGACGCCGGCAGGAGGAATGTCTCCCATGAATGATATCAATAAAAACGATACATCCGGACTTGCCCGCATTATAGTTGTCGGCATCGGAGGAGCCGGAAGCAATGCCGTCAACCGCATGATTGAAGTGGGTCTGCAAAATGTGACATTTGCCGCCATGAACACCGACGCCCAGGCTTTGCAGTCTTCACATGCGCCCATCAAGGTGCGGCTGGGCGATAAACTGACCAAAGGCCTCGGTGCAGGATCCGATCCGGAAGTGGGGAAAAAAGCCACTGAAGAGAGCCGGGAAGAGATTAAGGCCATTATCGAGGATGCGGATATGGTTTTCGTCACTGCCGGAATGGGCGGAGGCACCGGCACCGGGGGAGCTCCGGTGGTATGCGAGATCGCCAAGGAGATGAAGAAGCTGACCGTCGCCGTGGTGACCAAGCCGTTTGCCTTTGAGCGCAAGAAAAGGCGCGATCAGGCGGAAACCGGCATCGAAGAGCTCAAAGGCAAGGTGGACACGCTGATCACCATCCCCAACGACCGCCTGCTGCAGGTGATCGAGAAAAACACTTCCATCATCGACGCTTTCCGCATGGCCGACGATGTGCTGCGTCAGGGAGTGCAGGGGATATCGGACCTGATAACGGTGCCCGGCCTGATAAACCTGGATTTCGCCGATGTGCGCACCATCATGACCGATGCCGGCTCCGCCCTGATGGGTATCGGCGTGGCCAAAGGCGACGACAGAGCGGTAAAGGCGGCCAAGGACGCCATCTCCAGCCCGCTGTTGGAAGCCACCATCGAGGGGGCCAAAAACATCCTGATCAACTTTACCGGCAGCTCTTCACTCCTCATGCATGAGATCAACGACGCGGCGGAGATCATTGCCGGCGCGGCCGATCCTAATGCCAACGTCATCTTCGGCGCCGTCATCGACGACAGCATGCAGGACGAGATCAGGGTAACCGTGGTGGCCACCGGCTTCGAGGTGAAAAAAGACGGCTTGAAGCCGCGCCTCTTTAAAGATCTGGAGCTGCCTTCATTCATGCAGGATGATGATATACCTGCCTTTTTGAGAAAACGCTCTTAAGCCGGACGGACCGGACGCTACTTCTCTCACATAAAGATATGGAAAAGAAGAGTCACTCCATCTTTTTGATCTCCCGGCGCAGCTTGCGGAGGATGCGCTTTTCGAGCCTGGAGATGTAGGATTGGGATATGCCCATCTCGTCGGCCACTTCTTTTTGGGTTTTCTCCCGCCCGTCTTTCAGGCCGAAGCGCAGTTCCATGATCAGCTTTTCCCGGCCGGAGAGGCGACCCAGGGCTCCGGCTAAGAGAGTGCGATCCACCTGCTCTTCGATGTATTTGACCACATCGCTTTCCGTGCCCAGCACATCGGAGAGCAAGAGTTCATTGCCGTCCCAATCCGTATTTAAGGGCTCATCGAAAGAGACCTCCGCCTTGGTCTTGTTGTTGCGGCGCAGGTACATGAGGATTTCGTTCTCGATGCAGCGCGAGGCATAGGTAGCGAGCTTAATCTTTTTCTCCGGATCAAAGGTGTTGACCGCTTTGATCAGGCCGATGGCGCCGATGGAGACCAGGTCTTCGATGGAGATGCCGGTGTTCTCGAATTTGCGCGCTATATAGACCACCAGACGCAAATTGCGCTCGATCAGGACGGTTTTGACGCTTTGATCACCCCGCCTCAGCCGCTCTAAGAGCACCATCTCCTCTGTGCTGGAGAGCGGCGGTGGCAGCACCTCGCTTGAGCCTACATAATGGATCTCTCCGGCGGAGTACCGCCAAAGCCGCCGGTACCGCCACAGGCGCCGCCAAAACCCGAACAGCAGGTGGATTCTGATCAGTATTGCGGATTTATATAGCCGCATGACCCAACTCTCTCCTTTCTTCCACCGCCGCCAGGGCAGCCGTACCGGCTTCCGCCCAGGCGAGCAAGTCCGTCCCGATTAAAGCCTGATAAATACCGTCCTTATCCAATTCTGAACTGGAGAGGCCCAACAGGCAGTCCTGACAGGGATATGGCTTGCCCTGCCACCAGATGGTAACGAAGTCCGGGCGCAAGCCGGGAATCAGCCCGCCGGCCCGGCCGATGCCGGCATATGGGATCAGGGTGAAACGCTCGCCCCAACCGCTTTTTTCCAACCAAGCAGCAGCACATTCCAGCTCCCCGTCCTCGAGCCTTTGGGCCAAATTGGCGAGGCTTTTGGGCAAAAGGTGGTTCACGGCACTTTGGGCCACGATGACCACCGGCCGGCCGGAGAGAGGATGGCGCAGAGTGTTGCCGGTATCATGTAGAGCCGTCACTCTCAGCCGGCCCAGGGAGCCGAAACTGATGTCCACCACGAGATAGGTGCGGCGCTGGAGCATGATCTGTTTCACGAGCCTCCAGCCGCGCTTCGCCGGCAGGATAATGGCCAGGATGGCGCCGACCATGCCCGCGGCGGCCAAAAAGCCTCCCGGCCCGTTCAGTGTGTAAACCACGGCAAATCCGGAGCCGGCCCCCAGGAAACCGATGATATAAAAGCAGATGACCGCGGTGCGCCACTGGCGGCCGCTGCGGGGGACGAGTGCCGTCTTCAGCATCGCTAAAGCTATCGCCACGGCGCAGGGCGGCATTCTCAGGTAGCCATATCCGGGAATCAGCCGCCAGTCGGCCAAAATGACGGCGGCATAGTATATAGTGCCGATCAAAGCTCCGCAGCATAGGCGCCGGCCGGAGGTGCGGCAGCCGGCGGCCACGGCAGCCGACCACAAAAGGGCCCAATCAAAGACAAAATTGATGATCACCAGGGCGATCTGCACGTCAAGGTAAACCACCATGCCGGAAGCCACCCACCTCACCATGATCATACCGGAGCGGTGGCCTTCCTCCTTGCATTAATTTGTCGCTTTCTTTCGCTCCGGTGCGGCCCGCTTTATGCAGCCGGAATAAGCCTGCAAAGCGAAGGCCATAATGTTGATAGATAGCTGAAAATATGTTATGCCGTCATAACCTGTCGATGGTTGCCGGAGCTAGGAGCGATGCCGTGGTCATGAACAAAGTGGAGATATGTGGGGTCAACACCTCGAAATTGCCCGTCCTCTCCAATGAAAAAATGCGGGAATTGCTCAAAAAGATGCAAGCCGGGGACAAAGCCGCCCGCAACGAGTTGATTCAGGGCAACCTGCGCCTGGTGCTGAGCGTCATTCAGAGGTTCAACAACCGGGGCGAGCTGGTCGACGATCTGTTTCAGGTGGGTTGCATCGGCTTGATGAAAGCCATCGACAACTTCGATCTCTCCCAGAATGTGCGCTTTTCCACCTATGCCGTGCCTATGATCATCGGCGAGATCCGCCGCTACCTGCGGGACAACAACCCCATCAGGGTGAGCCGCTCCCTCAGAGACATTGCCTACAAAGCGCTGCAGGTGAGAGATTCCCTGGTAAACAAGTTTGCCGGCGAACCCACGATTGCCCAGATCGCCGAGGAACTCGGCATCCCCAGGGAAGAAGTGGTCTATGCCCTGGATGCCATTCAGGAGCCCGTCTCGCTGTTTGAACCCATCTACCATGACGGCGGTGATCCGATCTTCGTCATGGATCAGATCAGCGATGAGAAAAATGAAGACGGCGGCTGGCTGGAAGGCATATCCATCAGGGAAGGCTTGTCCAAATTGACCGACCGGGAAAAGCTCATCCTGACCATGCGCTTTTTCGACGGCCGCACCCAGATGGAGGTGGCCGACGAAATCGGCATATCGCAAGCGCAGGTCTCCCGCCTGGAGAAAGCGGCGCTGCGCAACCTGAGGCGGTATATGGCCCTTTAGTATAGAAGGCTTGATGGGAGCAAGACCATTATCATCAGGAAGAAACACAAAAACGAAATCATCATATTGGCCTTGTTTGCCGCTATTGTCTCAGCCTCGGCAGCCAATCTGCTGTCCCAAAGCAGCTATATGATCGCCCACAATCACGATAATCTGATCAGGCTGCATGTGCTGGCCAACAGCGACCTCCCTCACGATCAGGAACTGAAGCTCCTGGTGCGCGACAGCCTCCTGCCGCTGTTGCATACCATCCTGGAAGAGCAGCCGGAACAGCATCCCGATGCGGTCATGGCCGCCGTCGCCGGACGGCAAACGAGCCTGGTGCAAAAAGCAGCGGAAACCATCAAAGCCGCCGGCCGGGATTATCCCGTGCGGGTGGAACTGGGGTATGAGGAATATCCCGGGGAGAGAAAAAGTAGCTTCCTCCTGCCTGCCGGTCGTTACAGGACCGTAAAGGTGATCATCGGCGAGGGTAAAGGGAAAAACTGGTGGTGCATCCTCTTCCCGCCGCTCTGCCTGGTGGAGCAGGCGGG
>DULU01000050.1 GCA_012840225.1 Bacillota bacterium | reverse complement strand
TACTGGTAATACTCCCCCTCAACCGGCCCGGCACCAGCCGATTGTGGCATGATTTGGACACCTCACCACCCCATCCGGTCAGAAGCGGAATAATTTGGACACCTGGCGCAGTTTTTTGGACACCCCCCATCGATGTCGGCAGCATGCGGTGGCAGGTGGCGGGTGGCTGATGGAGCCGTGTGGTGGCGGGCAATGGCTAGCGGTGGCTAGCGATGGCTAGCGATGGCTAGCGGTGAGATTCATTGTACGATTAGAGAATGCATATAGACACGCCTTGAGCTGCTGATTTGCCTCGACAAACTGCAAACTCCCTGCGTAAAGGCGGTCGTTCTCCATCATCGTGCCTGGTGGTGCATCGAATTCGCCCCGCCAATAAAGACACCCGGATCCCCAGAACCACCATCCTCCCCGAGGGAGGAGAAAGGAAAGAAGGATATGGGCAGGAACATTGGCGCCGACCACGAAAAGGGAATGTGCCGAAGCAAGCAATAGGAAGAGCGGGAAAGCCGGTGTGACCTGAGGGATCTGGAAGACCGGGAAGGCCTGCTATGACCGCCTTTTTCCATACCTGAAAGCGAGGATGCCGCATGAATCTGCCATTCCCAAAATACAAACCTGATTTCGACCACTTCAAACGAGCTTTGTTGCGCCAGGGCGAGCTGGAGCGCGTTCCCCTATACGAGCTTTTTGCCGACTGGGAGATCATGAAGGCTGTATTAGGCCGGCCTGTCCAGACGCCGGCTGACCTGGTGGAGTACCAGCTGCTGATCGGTTATGATTTTGTGCGGGCTTACATACCTGGCTGCGCTTTCCCCACCAAAGGCGGGGCCTCCGCTCCCGACACCGCCCTCTTGCCCAAGAGGGAGCGCCACTTCCATCAAGCCCAGATGGGCTGCATCAAGAACTGGGCGGACTTTGAATCCTACAAATGGCCATCCCCCGCCGACTTCGATTTCTCCCAGATCGAAGAGACGGCCAGGGTGTTGCCCGACGGGATGAAGATCAAGGTTTTGCTCGGCCATGTGCTGGAAGATCCCATGCGCCTGATGGGCTATGAGGACTTAAGTTTAGCCCTTTATGATCAGCCTGATCTGGTCGAGGAATTGTTTAACCGGGTCGGTAAGCTATATGAAGCGGCATACCTCGCCTGTGCACAAATGGATTGTATAGGCTTTCTGGAAATCTCCGACGACCTGGGCTTCAAAACCCAAACCATGTTCTCCCCGGAGATGCTGCGCAAATATGTTTTCCCCTGGTACAAACGCTATTGCGACATCTGTCACCAATACGGCAAACCCGTCGTGCTACACTCCTGCGGGAATCTTAAGGAAATATATGAAGACCTGATCTCCTGCGGCATTGACGCCAAGCATTCATATGAAGACCAGATCATGCCGGTGGAAGAGATGAAGCGGCAATATGGCCACCGCTGGGCAGTGCTGGGCGGCATCGATGTCGACTTTTTATGCCGCTCATCCGAGGAGGAAGTGCGCCGCCGGGTACGGCAGGTGCTCGATGTCTGCCTCCCCGGCGGCGGTTATGCCTTGGGTACGGGCAATACGGTGGCCAACTATGTTCCCCTCAACAACTTCATCGCCATGGTGGATGAGGGGAGGAAATACCGCCTGTAGTAATACCGGCTGTAGCAATACCGCCTGTAGCAGCTAAAGTAGCGCCCGGCTCACCCTGGCCGCAGCCTCTTCTATCATCTCTTGCCGGCGCTTATTTCTCCAGTTGATGACGGCGGTCGCTCGCATGTCGGCCCCTTTTTTTCGGGAGAGGGCGGCCATCTGCCCTACGGAGCGGTTCCCGCTCAGCCACGCATAGGGAAACATCTGGGTGACAAGGCAGGCCGCTTTCTTCCCTTTCAGGGCATCGGCAGGCAGCTGTTCCAGATATTTCTTCATGGCGGGAGCCGCGGAGAAAGCATGTACCGGCGAGGCAAAGACCAGGGCGTCGGCCGAGGAGATGTCCGGCAAACTCGGAAAGGAGATTTCTTTCTCCACCCGGGGGTTACCGGTCACCTGCAGCCGTTCCAGCCATACCTCTACCTCCAACTTCCCCTTCTCCTTCCCCTTCTCTCCACCACCCGCCAGAGTCAAAGCCTCCCTGATCTTCTCGGCACAGAGCAGGGTGTTGCCGGTCTCGGAATAAACGATGATGCCAATCTTCACTTTTCAGGCACGTCCTTTCTCAAGGCCTCGACTTCCTCTTGCAAAGCCACGAGACGTTCCCCAACCAGCCGTTCCAACCATATCGGCGGCACCAGACCCTGATACACTTCTTTGATCCTCGCCAGCAGCGCCTCCAGCCGCCCGATATGGGACTGTATATATTTGATATTCTGCTTCGGATTGGCCCAGGTGCGGCCGGGATCGATCTTGGCCAGCGCCATATGCTCCCTCGCCAGGCGCACATGATCCCAAGCAGCGGCCTTCAGCCGTTCCAGTTCAGCCATGACAGCGCGGCAGGCGGTAAAGCGGGCGGATTCCGTCGCCGAAAAAGCCGCCAGCCACTCCTCACAGGCTGCCATGCCGGCGGCCGGCACCTCGCCGTCATACAAAATAGCTCCCGCCATGACCAGCAGATCGAGGGCGGCATCGATCGGATCCACTTGAGGCGCCATGGTATTATACCGGCTCCAGGCGGTGACGAACACGCCTTTCATGGCGAATTGATGCGCCACTTCCGCCCACGCCAGCATATTTTCTATGCGCTTGCCGGGCACAGGCAACTCCTTGTCGAAACCGTCGGCGCCCTTATAGGCAGAGCCTCCCCACATGCTGATACCGTGCTCATTAAACCTTTTTATATTTTCAATATTATAATGGGCTCTGGTCGCCACCGTGGCCGGATGTCCCTGATACCCCCACACACAGAGATCCGCCTTAGTCGCCAGACGCTCCAGTGCGGCCGACTCCCAATGGCACATCATGTCGTGCCAGAGAATTGGCCTTATCCCCCGTGCAGCCAGGTGATCGAGGAGGGGCTCCACATGATGCATGTATAGGGCCCCCTTGCCATGCTTCTCCACATATGCTTTGGTGTCGGGATGGGTACCGAAACTCCAGGCCTCATCACCACCCAGGTGGAAATGCTTCACCCCCGGCAGCAAAGCCAGCACATCATCGATCATGCGCCGGATCAGATCCCGGGCTCCGGGTGCCAGCGGATTCAACCCTCCCACTTCATCGGGAACCTCCCGCAGCGCCGCATATTCGGGAAACTTGAGCGGAGTCTCCATATGACCCAGGCACTGCACCAGCGGGATGACCTCTATGCCCAACTGCTCGGCCTTTTTGGCAAACGCCTGCACTTCCTCTTTGGTATAGGCGGTTTCACAGCGGAAACGCTCATCGACGGTCCAGGGGAACATGTCTTCCCATTCCACCAGAACGGCATTGAAGCGGGCAGCAGCCAGGAGATCGAGCAGGCTCAGCAGGCGCTCTGCCGTGGGCGGCACGCCCTTCAAATCCAGATGCAGGCCACGCCTGGCGATATACGGCTCTTCCCGGTAAAAAAGACCGGCCTTGGGAGAGGAACCGGCTTGGCTTCCAACTTGTGCGGGGCTAATCTGCGTAGACACCTGAATCACCCTTCTTCTTCATCATGGTCATGACGTCGCAAAAATTTATGCGGAGGCGATCACGACAAGCATATTCTCCGTCTGCTTTCAGACTCATTCTGATGATAAGAAGATTTTTGCGGACTGCCAACCCCCAGCGTATGGGGGCGTACTAAAAAGTCAAAAATCCAGGCGTAAGTGTATTGATTTTCCCCAGATGGGTTGATGAGCGCCTTTGCACAGTGAGGTGTTTTTGAATTAGAACAGTCTGGAGGGTAACATTCCTATGACATTGCCTGGGATCATGAATCCTGCCTCAGCACTAGATAAGCACTGACGGCCAGGAGAGCGATGCCCAATCCCTTGAGCCAGGTCAAAGGGGACTGCTTGAGGCCGAACAGGCCGAAATGATCAAGGAGAGCGGCGGTGATCAGCTGAGCGGCCACAATGGCGGTGGTGGCCGCTGCGGCACCGGTGTTGGCGATGGCCACCGCCACCCCGTAAATGATAGCGACCCCTATGAAGCCGCCCAAATATGCATACCAAGGAACTGCGAGGAATTTCGCCCAATCAGGCCATCTCCCTTTAGCTCCCGCAGTCCCCGACTTGGCTCCTGTTTGCGCCGTCTCCTGCGCTCCGGACCCGGACCCAGACCCAGTCCCCGCCCCCGCGCCCGCTCCCGTTTCCGTCTTCGGTTCCATCGCCGGACCCAAGCCCAAAAGCAGGAGCGATCCGGCCAAAATGGCTCCCAGGAGAGTGACGATGAGCGTCGTTACCAACAGTCCGATCGTTTTGCTCAGCATGGCGTTCAAGGTGCCTTGCAAAGCCATGAGCATGCCTGCCAATGCCGCCAGTGCGATGAATAGCAGTTTGATGTGGCTACCTCCTCCCGACCTTGATCACGGCCTTAGCATGGGCTGAAATCAGCGCCAACCCAAAATCGGCCCGGCCTTCGCCCCATCCGCATGTTTTTGAAAGCCACTGCTATTATGCACAGGGATTAGCGGTGGAATGCGTCGAATAGGTTATAAAAAAGGGTCATTTCATGCCCTGCGTGGTATAATAAGCATTGTTTAAAGCGCTCCTGCAAGGGGTTTGTCAATTAGGAGGTCCGGCATGAACCAAAAAAGCACCGAAGAGCGCTACGACTTTCGCACTATAGAAAAGAAGTGGCAAAAACGCTGGGAAGAACAGCAAACTTTTCGTGCTGAAGAGCGTAGCAGCAAACCAAAATTTTATGGTCTGGTGTTCTTCCCCTACCCAAGTGGGGCCGGCATCAGTGTAGGACACTGCCGCAACTATATTCCCATGGACGTGGTATGCCGCTATAAGGCTATGAAGGGATATAACGTGCTCCAGCCTATGGGCTGGGATGCCTTCGGTCAGCCTGCCGAGAACGAGGCGATCAAAAGAGGGCGCAACCCCAGGGAAATGGTCCCTGAATATGCCGCCAACTACAAACGGCAGTGCAAACTGGTCGGCCTGGCGTATGACTGGAGCCGGGAGATCAATTCCAGCTTGCCTGAGTATTATAAGTGGACACAGTGGTTCTTCCTGCTCCTATATCATAGAGGTCTAGCCTACCGGGCCACCACCCCCATCAACTGGTGCAGTTCGTGCAAGACCGGCTTGGCCAACGAGGAAGTGGTGGGCGGCTTGTGCTGGCGTTGCGACACGCCTGTGGAAAAGAGACCTATGCCGCAGTGGTATTTCCGGATCACCAAGTATGCCGACCGCCTGCTGGCCGATCTGGACACCATCGACTGGCCGGAAGGCATCAAAGCCATGCAGCGCGACTGGATCGGCCGGAGCGAAGGAGCCCAAGTGACCTTCGGCGTCGCCGGTCATGAGGATGAAAGCCTGACGGTCTTCACCACCAGGCCCGACACCCTTTGGGGAGCCACCTTCATGGTGCTGGCACCGGAACACCCGCTGGTGCTCAAGATCACCACGGCGGACAACCTGGATAAAGTCAAAGCCTATATCGAGCAGTCGCAGCGCACCTCGGAAATCGACCGCATGAATGTGAATCGCGCCAAAACCGGTGTGTTTACCGGGGCTTACGCCATAAATCCCGTAAACGGCGCCAAGATTCCCATCTTTATTGCCGATTATGTCCTCATGGGCTACGGCACGGGAGCCATCATGGCCGTGCCGGCGCACGACCAGCGGGACTTTGAATTTGCCCGCAAGCATAACCTGCCCGTCGTGTTGGTCTATAGGTCAAGCCCCGACCAGACGGCGGAAAGCATGACGGAGGCCGTTCCCGACGGCGGCTATATGATCGATTTCACCGGGCAGACAGGTGGCATCGATTTCCCCTTTGCCGGCTTGCCGGCCGGTCAGGAAACGGTACAGAAAGTGATCCGCTGGCTGGAAGAGAAAGGGTTCGGCAAAGGCGTCGTCAACTACCGCCTGCGTGACTGGCTCATCTCCCGGCAGCGCTATTGGGGCGCCCCGATTCCCATCATTCACTGTCCAAAATGCGGCGAGGTGCCGGTGCCATATGAACAGCTGCCCGTGCTCCTGCCGGAAGTGGAGAAATACCAGCCCACCGGCACCGGAGAGTCACCGCTCGCCGGCATTCCGGAGTTTGTGCATGTCGACTGCCCCACCTGCGGCGGGCCGGCACGGCGAGAAACCGATACCATGGGCGGTTTCGCCTGTTCGTCCTGGTATTTCCTCCGCTTTGCCGATCCGCACAACGACGCCGAGCCATTCAGCAAGGAAGCCGTCGACTATTGGCTGCCCGTAGATCTATATACCGGCGGGGCGGAACATGCGGTGATGCACCTGCTCTATGCCCGCTTCTGGACAAAAGTGATGTACGACGCCGGGCTGATCAATTTCCAGGAACCTTTCTCCACCCTGCGCAACCAGGGCATGCTCCTGGCCTACACTCCCGGCAGGGAGATCAAGCCCGAGAAGAGCGGTGCCGCCAAGGGTGCCGGTGGGGCTAACGGGGCCGGCGGAGCTGGTGGGGCCGGCGGAGCCGATGAAGAAGCCCCCGAGGATGCCGCCGGTCTGGTGGAAAACTGGAAAGTGCTGAAGCCCGAAGAGCGGGAGACCATCCCGCAGAGCGAGTGGGTCTACCGCTGGATCAAAATGAGCAAGAGCATGGGCAATGTGGTCACCCCGGACGAAATTGCCGAAAAATACGGCGCCGACACCTTGAGGGTCTACACCCTCTTCGTGGCGCCCTTTGAAGAGACGGTGCAGTGGAGAGATGAGGGAGTGGAAGGAGCCAACCGCTATCTAAATCGCCTGTGGCGGCTCTGGAACGACCTCTATCCTTATTATGAAAGCGGTCGGCGCCTCCTCAAGGAGGATGACGGCTGGAAGGCGACGCTCACCGCCGCCCAGAGACAACTCCGGCGCAAGCTGCACCAGACCATCCGCAAAGTGGGAGAAGACATCGAAAACTTCCGCTTCAACACCGCGGTAGCCGCCTTGATGGAATATACCAATGAACTGTCGGCCTTCCGCAACACTTTGGCTAACGGGAGCCAACCGGCACCGGAAACACTGGCCCTGTTAGCGGAATGCGTGGAGACTTTGCCTCTCCTGCTCTCGCCTATCGCTCCTCACCTGGCCGAGGAGTTGTGGGAGCGGCTGGGCCACAGCTCCAGCATCTACTATGAACCCTGGCCGGCGGTGGATGAAGCAGCCGCAGCCGAAGAAGCGATCACCATCGTGGTGCAGGTAAACGGCAAGGTGCGCAGCCGCCTGACCGTTCCTGTGGACACGCCCGACAGCGCCCTGGAGCAGCTGGCTTTAGGCGATAAAACCGTAGCCGCCGCCCTAGCCGGCAAAAAGGTGCGCCGGGTAATCGTCGTCCCAGGCAAGCTGGTCAATATAGTTGCCGGATAATACAGCGAATGGTCTGAGGCAAGATATGAATAAGATCAAGGTATTTGTCTCCTACTACCGCCACGTCTGGCCGCTTTTCCTTCTGGATCTCTCCTGCGCCACCGGCGTAGCCGTCATGAATCTCCTCTTCCCCATCATGACCAGGGAATTCATGAAGGATTTCATTCCGAACCGGAAGCTGAACCTCATCATCTTCTGGTTTGGTTTGCTGGTGGTTCTGTACCTGGTCCGTTGGCTGTTTCAATATATCGTCAACTACTGGGGCCATGTCGTCGGCATCCGTATGGAGTTCAAAATGCGGCGGGATCTGTTCACGCACCTGCAGGTCCAGGATGTCAGCTTTTTCGACAACAACCGCACCGGCTACCTCATGTCCCGCATCGTCAACGACCTGCGGGAGGTCTCCGAGCTGGCTCACCACGGACCCGAGGAGCTCTTCCTGGCCACCTTGATGCTGATCGGTTCATTCACCTACCTGATCACCATCAATGTCAAGCTGACCTTGATCGTCTTTGCCTTTGTGCCGGTCTTTGTGTGGTGGGCCATCACCAGGCGGGTGAAGATGAGCCAGGCCTTCCGCAAAGAGCGGGAAGAGATCGCCCTGGTGAACGCCGACCTGGAAAACAGCCTGGCCGGCATGCGGGAGGCCAAAAGCTTCACCAACGAATCATATGAAATATGCCGCTTCGACAAATCCCACGAGACCTTCCGCTCGGCCAGGGAGCTGGCCATGAAGCGCATGGCGGAGTATTCCTCCGGCCTCGATTTCCTCACCCAGTTATTCAATATCGTGGTGCTGGGTGCCGGCGGCATATTTGTCTATAACGGGGCAATCGACTTCGCCGATCTCACCGCCTACCTGGTCTTCATCAGCTACTTCCTGCAGCCGGTGCGGCAGCTGACCAACTTCGTCCAGCAATATCAACAGGGCATGTCCGGCTTCGAGCGCTTCCTGGAGTTGATGCAGGTTCAGCCCAAGATCGTGGACAAGGAGGACGCCAAGCCTCTGACCGAAGTCAAAGGGCAAATAGAATTTGATAACGTTTCTTTTGAATATGAAACGAGCGAGCAGGTGCTGTATAATATCAACCTTAAGATAAAGCCGGGCGAGACCATTGCGTTGGTGGGATCCTCAGGGGGCGGCAAAACCACCCTCGCCCGCCTGATCCCCCGCTTTTATGATGTGACAGCCGGCCGCATCCTCCTTGATGGGGTGGATATCAGGGATATCCGCCTGCACGACCTGCGCAGCATCATCGGCGTGGTGCAGCAGGATGTCTTTCTTTTCAGCGGTTCCATCAGAGAAAACATCCTCTATGGCCGCCCGGACGCCACCGAGGAAGAGATGATCGAAGCGGCCAAAAGGGCTAATATCCATGATTTTGTGCAAAGCCTGCCAGACGGGTATGATTCCTATGTCGGCGAACACGGCATCAAGCTCTCCGGCGGGCAGAAACAGCGCATCTCCATCGCCCGCGTCTTCCTGAAGAATCCGCCCATCCTGATACTGGACGAGGCCACCTCTTCCCTGGACAATGTCACCGAGAGACAGATCCAGGCGGCCCTCGACGAATTGGCGGTAGGGCGCACCACCATCATCATCGCCCACCGGCTTTCCACCATCAGCAACGCCGACCGCATCGTGGTGCTGGAAGAAGGGCGTATCCAGGAGACAGGCACCCACAACGAACTCCTGGCCAAAGGCGGGATATATGCCTCTCTATATAGGGGACAACTCAAGACGGCGTAAGATAAGACAACAGCCTGCGCAGGCCGGGCCGGAGCCCACGCAGGCTGTTGCGAATTATTACCTATCTGGCAAACATCTCTTCAAAATAGGGAGCCGATACCCGCTGGGTGTTCTCGAGCACCTGAGCTGCCGTAATCCGCTTCTGCCTCAGCTGCTGCAGATTCCGGCCGAATTCCGTCATCACCACATCGGAGAAAAACGGCGGTGCCGAGAAGCCTTCCGGTATCACTTCCAGCATAGCCACTTCCCTGGGATCGGTGATCACCCGCTCCTGAATGAGCTCCATCAGGGCGTCAAACCTGGCAGGCGGCTGACGGGTCAGTTTATACCAGGTTTTTTGCGTTTCTTTGTCGGCAATATACTTAATAAATTCTATCACTGCCTCCAAATCCTTAGTGCCCGTCGGCACCATCAATCCCGGTCCGGCCGAATAGGTGGTCCTCCGCCCCATACCTTCGGGATAAGGAATATGGCTCACCCAAAACGACAGGTCGGGAGCATTCAATGGAATTTGTTCCAGGCGGGTGGTGCTTTCCACCATCATGGCGGTTTTCCGGTTGATGAAGTTGTTTAGATTGGATTGTGCTGTGGTGCCATAACGATCAGCGGAGGCCTCGATCCACCTGACGGCCGCCAGATGGGCGGGATGGTCGGTCAGAGTGAGTCGCTGAGCCACCGGGTCATATGGCGCCCCACCGAATACCCAAAGCCACCCCAACTCCCGCAAGAAATTGTTGCCGTTGGTGACAAATCCGGCCCGCTCCACCGTGCGGTCGTGGGACCAAACGGTCAACTTGGCGGCATACTCATCCAGATCGGCGGTATAGCGGGGACCTTGGCGGATGTTTAGGCCCACTTCAGCCAACATGTCCTGGTTCATATAAAGGCCGCGGGCATCGGTGCGGAACTGCACCCCCAGGATGCGGTTACCGGAGGTGACCATCTCTTTGGCCGGTTTGACGTATTCGATAGTCTCCAGGTAGGAGCGAGGCAGCACTTCATCCATTGGTATGATCAAATTGTCGGCATAGAAAGAAGTGAGCAGGTGCGTACCGGTAAAAATCAAATGAGGAGCGGCTCCCCCGGCAATGGCCACCTTCACCATATCCAACCCGGCACCGCTTTGCAGGGTGCCGTGCATCTGCACCTCCACCTGCACATATGGATGGGTGCGATTGAAGTTCCCTATGATGGTCTGCACGGCACTTTCATTGCCGGCTTCGGTTTGCCACCACACGGTGATAGTCTTTTTCTCAGCTGCAAACGAGAGCAATGATACCGTTACCAACACAACCATCAACATAAGCCAACAGATACATATGCGCCGCATGAAGCACTTCCTTTCTTTTTGATTTCTCCAATATTTCCAACCGTTGCTGTGAAATAGTTTCCCGACAGTTTTATATATTCCACTCAGACACCTAGCTACCTGCCTACATATGCTTCGCTAATGTATAATTATGATATAATACGAAGGCATTTATCTTATGTCCGCCGGAGGTTTGCTATACATGTACCCACTCTATTACCCACTCTATCCACCGTGGTAACTTAAGAGAAGACAAAATGACGCCCGTCCAAAGCTGAAAGCCACCGGCGCCTTCCATATCAGGCCTCCTCCACCCCCACATTTCCCGCCGACCACAACGCCGTCCACTATCTTTATCTCAGAGGTCCGGTAGTCGGACATCAGTAGTCGGACATAGAATCTGAGGAGGCGAACCATCTTGTCTCTATCGAAAAACCGTTCCAGGAGATATTCTTCCCTTATCGGCATGGCGGTTTTATGGTTTTTGGCCATTGAGTTCGTTGACGAACTTGTCGACGGCTATCTTAGCGCAGCCTGGCCGGCCATTAAAAGCGACTTAAGTCTCACGCTTACCCAAATCGGCCTTTTAACCGGATTGCCCAGATTGACGGGGAATATCATCGAGATACCCCTCGGTTTTCTGGCCGACAGAATCTCCCGGCGTTTATTGATCGCCATGGGCGGACTCGCTTTCGCCCTGGCTACTCTGATAATTAGTATATCTCCCGGCTTTGCCCTTTTGCTCGCCGGATTTATCCTCTTCTACCCAGCCTCCGGCGCCTTTGTGTCTATCTCACAAGCCAGTTTGATGGACCTGGCGCCGGATGAGCGGGAACTGAACATGGCCCGCTGGTCTCTATCCGGAACGCTAGCCAATCTGGCCGGCCCTCTGCTTTTCGGTGCCGCTGTGGCCATAGGCGCCGGCTGGAGACCGGCTTACGGCCTAATTGCCGTATTCAGCCTCATCTTGACCTTTCGGCTTTTGGTAAAGAAAACCGGCTTTGCTATCCCTGCTGGTTCTACAGGCTCCGACGTCCCTGCCGGTGGTGCCTTCCTTGCCGGCGACGATACACCTGAGAAGGTAGCCTCTCCCCCGGCCGGATGGAACTTCATCATGAAAAGCCGTGTCTGGCGCTGGTTGTTGCTTCTGGAAAGCTCCGACCTGTTGATGGATATATTCCGGGGTTTCTTGGCCCTGTATCTGGTGGAAATTGCAGGTACCGACCCGGCTTTTGCTGCTTTGGCCGTGGGTGTACACATCGTAGGCTGTCTGGTAGGCGGAACCATTTTACTCCCCCTGCTGCGCCGAGTGTCCGGCACCCTCCTGATCAGAATCAGCTCGCTAGTTGCCTTGGCCATCTACCCCTTATTTATCCTAATTAGCTCTCCGGGACTGAAGCTATGTCCCCTGTTTATACTGGGACTGCTTACGGCGGGCTGGTATTCTATCCTGAAAGCCGGTCTTTACGCCGAGATGCCCGGACAGAGCGGAAGCGCCATGGCTCTGTCCAGCGCCGCCGGGATGATAGGCGGTTTGTTCCCCATCGGATTGGGGGCGGTAGCCGATCTGTTCGGCTTGCAGACGACTATGTGGTTGCTTCTTCTGGCCCCGGTGAGCTTGCTGCTGGGGATGCCGAGACCACTGGTGCCGCCGACGCCGCCGGCCTCACCCCTGCCGCCGGAGCCGCCTGGCAGGCATAAGACCAACCCAGCGTAGGCAGACCCGCCGGCTGTTGCGATTTTGGTATTTTCTTTACACGTCGATTACCCAGCTTATGCCATTGGGTCATCATTTCGCCAGCGTATGGGGGTGTGTCTTTTTTACCAAAAAGCGGGCGGGAGCGGCGGGAGCGGTGGGAGCGGCGGGAGCGGCGGGAGCGGGCGGGAATGTATCTTTTTGCCAAAACACACCTGGCAATTTTTTTCCGGAATGGTATTGACCTTAACGTTACGTCAAGGTTTATGCTTACACATGGCAGTGATGCCGGTATCGGGAGGTTGAATGGCCATGGAATACACTGTGGGCGATTTGGCAAAATTGGCAGGAGTCAGCACCAGGACACTCCGCTACTACGATCAGATCGGTCTGCTGAAGCCGGCCGGAATTAACGCTTCAGGATATCGCATCTACGGCCCGGCCGAAGTGGATAAGCTGCAGCAAATACTCTTCTACAAAAGCCTGGATGTGGACCTGGAAAGGATGAAGGAGATCCTCAACTCACCTACCTTCGACAAGGCCGCCGCTCTCAGGGAACACCGGCAAAAACTGCTGGCCAAAAAAGCCCAGTTGGACTTGTTGATCGCCAATGTGGAGAAATCGATTGCCGCCATTGAAGGGAGAATAACTATGAGCGACAAGGAAAAATTCGAAGGCTTCAAAAAAGAGCTGATCAGGAAAAACGAAGACCAATATGGCGCCGAGGCACGGCAGAAATATGGAAATGAAGCCGTTGATGCTTCCAACGCCAAAGTGGCCGCCATGACCAAAGAGGAATGGGAAAAACTGACAGGTCTGGAGAAAGAGATGAAGGAAAATCTCAAAATAGCCTTTAATAAAGGCGATCCGGCTTGTGCAGAGGCCCAGAAGGCAGCGGATCTGCACCGGCAGTGGCTGTGCTTCTTTTGGCCGAGCTACAGCAAGGAAGCCCATGCCGGGGTGGCGCAGATGTATGTGGACGATCCACGCTTCACCGCCTATTACGACAAGGAACAGCCCGGCTTGGCCGCCTTTTTGCGGGATGCCATCTTCATCTACACCGGAAAGCAGCGCAACACCCGCAACTCCTGAGACGGATCGGCGGATTTGTAGATGTGGTCGGGAACCTGGCAGGGGAAGAAGAGCGCATCTCCTTGCTTGATTCTCTTCCGCCAGGGGGAGGCGGCAGAATCGCCACCGGCCGTTGCCGCCTCCACCGTCCCTTCGCCGGCTAAAACCAGAACAGTGTGTGCGGCCCCACCCGGGCACCTGAAGGAGCCGGTCACTCCCAGACGGGTGGCGCAGAAGTATTTGCTGACTGAGGACCCGATCAATTCCCACTCCGACCCGGAGGGCTCGGTCCGCAACAGGCGGGGCTGCAGCTGCCAACGGCGGCGGGTCTCCTCCAGACTACAGCCGTCAAAAGCAAAGCAATCCAGAGCCTTCTCCCAACCGATGCCCAAATGGCACCTTTCCTCCGGCACCGTCCTGCCACCTATTGCCCTGTCCGCCAGTATGGTGATATCGGCCGGCTGCTGTACCTCGGCCATGAATATTCCCGGCCCGATGGCATGAGGCACCCGTGCCTGAATGATGAACATATCCCCGGGACGGACCGGGATTTTATGCAACAGGGCGGCCGTAGCCTTGGGATCTGCCTGCTCGATAGCCCAAGCCAAATCCTCCCTGGTGACTCCGGGCTTAAAGCCCAGGAGAATATATGGAGGATCGCAGCCTGGAATCTGCCTGGTGTTCAGGATCAGCCAGGCTTCCGTCTTGCCGGAGGGAGCGGAGAAATGGCGGGCGGCCAGCACATCGTCGGGATGGCATTGGATGCCTAATTGCTCGGCCGAATCCAGCAGTTTGACCAAAAGCGGGTAGAGCGGCGCGCCCGCATCCGAGCCGTACGACCTGGCGGAAGGGCCTACTATTTCCGCCCGATGCTCCAATAGTACCCTCTGCAGCAATTCCACCCGGCCGTCGGGCAGCCGCACTTTCGACAGACCCAAATCGGCCGGGCTGCCGGTTGTGGGACTGGCGGAGATAGGGCTGCCGGCCG
>DULU01000049.1 GCA_012840225.1 Bacillota bacterium | reverse complement strand
CTTCCTTGTGCCCCGAGCCTCCGCTTCAGTTTTGCAAATGTGCTGCCAAGGTGTCGTCATTATACTTGCTTATGTTCACTGATGCCTTAACTAATGCCCTTCCTCACAGCGGGAAGGTTTCCTCATAAGCCAGTTCCGCTTCTCTTTGCGCCTCCTGCAGCACCTGCTCGGGCGTCATGGTCAGAGCCCGCAGCTGCACCTGATATTTATCGAAAGCATCCCGGATGACATTTCCCATCGGCGGCGTGGTCTTGCCATAGGGCAGAAGCTGCACCAGCACCAGTTCCCTCCGGTCGTAGACTCTGGATCCCATCCGCCTGATAGCACTCAAGCGCACCGGCAGGGATCTGGCGCTTTCCCACCAGGCCAGCTGGGTATCAGTGCTCAGCAGGTATAGGCCGAACTTAAACGCCGCTTCCGGATTCTTGGCGCCGGTGGGTATGCCCAGGCTTACCCCGGCGGTCAAGGTCACAGGCTGCTGCCCTTCCAGAACCGGAATCTCCCCGATGAGGAAGCGCAGTGCCGGTTTCTGTATAGGATAGGAAGCCAGGGCGCTGGTGCTGTCGATGCGCATAGCATGCAATTCGTTGATAAAGTCCGTGCTCTTGGGGCTCAGGTTTCCGTAGCGCTCCGCATAGGACTGTATCCAGCGGGTGGCCTGGAGGTTGGCCGGGTATTTGGTGAGCGTGGGACGTAATGCATCCCAATCAAAAAACTCGCCGCCGAACATCCATAAATATAATAGACCGCTGGCATCGTTGTGCTTATACGGGAAGAAGCCCAGCTGCTGATAGGTATTGGACATAGGATCCCTGATGGTGAGCTTTTGCGCCCACAAATCTAACTCACTTATTGTCTTCGGCGGCTTGGAGGGATCAAGCCCGGCTTTTTCCGCCATATCGACGTTATAAAACAGGCCGCGGGAATCCGTGCGGAAGGGCAGCCCCCACCATACGCCGCGCACATAAAGGACTTGTTTGGCCGCGGGCATGATGTCGTCGGCCTCAAGCAAATGTACCGGGGCGATCTTGTTGATGGGTATGAACATACCTTTAGCCGGTCCCCATTCGGAAATCAGCTGCGGGTCGGCATAGACCAGATCAGGTGCGACATTGCCGACAATGGCCGTCATCAGCTTCTCCTGAAACTCGGCTTTGCTGGCTGCCGCTACATTCACCAATTCCACCTGCACGTCGACGTTCTCTTTGTTGAACTTTTCCACCAGTGCTGCCATGGCATCCGTTTCCTGCACATTACTGGTGTGGAACCAGAATTCCACATTAACCGGCGCCGCAAAAAAGACACTGTTGCCAATAGTCAGCAATGACAATACCGCTACAAAGACCGTCAATAATGCCCGCATAAACATACTCCTTTCTATTTTTGTTATTTAATTACTCCGCGTAACAATCTTTTCCTCCTACTTATACATTTCCTGTCTGGAATGGGACAAACCCCAAGAAAAGACCGACCGGCAGGAGATCGCCTCATGCAAGTGTAAATCATCTCCGGCCAGGTAATTAGCCCTGATAAGCCGCTGATAAGCCCCTGATATGCCGCTGCTGATTAGATGTCGGACATAACGAAGGAGTTGCCTGCATGAAACTGTTGCATATTGCCAAAGGCCGGCCGGCATCGAGGGTCTGGACGCCGCCCTTCATTTCCGCCCTGAAGGAATTGGGCGAATTACAGATTGTCGAGAACGGTGCTCAGCTTTCCCCTGAAGAAGGCTTGGAGCTCATGCGCAGCTGCGATGTCTTGTTGACGAGCTGGAATTCCCTCAGCATCCCGAAAGCCCTCGCCGCCGATCGCGGCCGCCTGCGCTATATCTGCAATGTCACGGGTTCGGTCCGCGGCTGGGTGCCCCTGGAGATCGTGGAAGCTGGCATACCGGTGACCAACTGGGGCGATGCCCCCGACTTTCGCATAGCCGAAGGCGCCATGACCTTGCTCCTGGCGGCAGTGAAAAATTTGCGCCGGCGGATAAAAATGATTGAAGACGGCGGCTGGAATCCGGACGGTAGCTTATTCTCCAGCACTCTGGAAGGGATGAATATCGGCATATACGGCTGCGGAGCGATCGGGCGCCGCTTCATTTCCTTTCTCAAGCCTTTTGCCCCTGTGATCAGGATTTACGATCCATATGTCAGCGATATACCCGAGGGTTGCAGCCGTGTCTCCTCCCTGGAAGAGCTGTTCACGCAATCCGAGGCCATCGTCATCCACGCCGGCTTGAGCAACGAGACCAGGGGATCGATCACCGCCAACCTTCTGGCCAAGCTGCCCGATAACGGCATCATAATCAATACGGCCCGGGGGGCCATCATCGATCAAGCCGCCCTCTTTGCCGAGCTGGAAAGGGGTCGGCTGATAGCCGGCCTGGACGTACTGGAGCCCGACTGGCTGCCTGCAGATCACCCGGCCCGCCACTGGCCTTCCCTGATACTCACCGCCCACGACATCGGTACCGCTACCTCCAGAGAACAGGAACAAATCAAGCTGCAGCGCATGCACCGGATTTGCCTCGATAATCTGCGCCGCTTTGCTGCGGGAGAACCTCTGGTTTTCCTCATCGACCGAGACCGCTGGCTGCGCAGCACTTGATGGAGGTGTGTCCATATTTATCCTTATCGCCTATGTTTATACGCAACGGAGGGGAAATAAGCATGCAATTGATGCCGTCGGCTTTTACTCCCGGTAAGGTGGAGGTCGCGGATCCATGGTATACATGGTATCCACGCCCGGCACTCGCCCCACAGTTTTCGGTGACCTCAGAAGGACTCTGCATCACTTCTACCGGTGAAAACACCTGCGGATGCTGGGAGCGTTTGTTGCCGGCCCTTGATCCCAAAATGCAGTACCAGGTGACGGTGGAATACCGCACTGCCGGCATCGCTCATGAAGGCAAAAGCATCTGGGCTTTGTTGGTGAAGAAGAGCGATAGCGACTGGAAATACACATATGACGGCGTCCTGCAAAAGGCCGGCGACAAAGAAGGCTGGACTATCCTGACGACCACTCTGGACGGTCATGAGGCTGCCGGCGTGCGCCTGGCTCTCTACCTCTCCTATAGCACCGGGCAGGTGATCTGGCGCCGGGCGGAGATCAGGGAGGTGCCGCCCGCTCCCGCCCGCACGGTCAGAGTGGCGGCGGTAGGCGGCTCCCCGGCCAAACAGGACAGCCTCGAGATCAAGATCAGATTCCTTGAGGAGATGGCCGAAAAAGCCGGTAGTTTCGGCGTCGATCTGGTCTGTTTCCCGGAATCCGTCAACAGCGGCGGGAAAAATGCCGCCGAACGCGGCTATGAAGCCTGTGTCGCCGCTCTGGCGGAAAAGGCCCGCCGCCATTCCATGTATATCTGCGCCGGCCTGCACCAGGATGTCGGCGACACCTTATATAATGTGGCTGTTTTCCTGGATCCACAGGGACAGGTCATCGGCACCTACCGGAAGACGCACCCCACCATCCAGGAATGCTTATATAAAGGCATCAAACCCGGCGACACCTACCCGGTATTCGATACAGCCATCGGCCGCCTGGCCGCCCTGATCTGCTAGGATTACCATTATCCGGAAGTGACCCGCCTTCTAGCCCTGCAAGGTGCCGACATCATCTGCCTCCCCAATGCCGGCGAAGGCCGGGAGAAAGGTTGCTTTTGGGAATCCATTTTGCGCACCCGGGCCATCGACAACCAGGTGCACATCGTGGCTGCCGTCAACGGCGGACGGGCCATGATCGTCAGCCCGGCCGGCTATATCCTCGCCTCTTCGGGGAAAACCAAACCTGGTCTGGCCGTGGCGGAATTGAATCTAAGCGAAACCATGGTCAACTCAGCAGGACAGAAAGTGAAGGGCGTCTACGACAAAGCCCGGCGGGCCGACACCTATGGCCTCCTCGCCAGGCATATATGGGATTGAGTTCAACCTATCCCTCAGCTGGCTTAAGGTTATATTGCTTCTCTAGTCATGGCGCAGTATAATCTGATGCGGCAACGAGCTTAGTCGTTCTACCAGTCAAGCGAGGCGCAACACAGCAGTTGTCCAACCAGATTATTGCAGCTTTCGGCGTCTTTTTATTAACGCTTATTTTGGTGATATGCAGACCTCGCGGCCTGAATATCGGTCTTATCGCTTTGGGCGGCGCGCTGGTAGCCGGCCTCCTACAGCTGATCAGCTGGGGTGATGTGATCAGGGTCACCCAAATTGTCTGGAATGCCACCTCTGCCTTGGTCGGTATCATGATCATCTCGGCCGTGCTGGATCAGGTAGGCTTTTTCCGCTGGGCCGCCTTGCACGTCGCCCGGCTGGCCAAAAACGACGGCAGGCGCCTTTTTATATTTACCATTCTTTTGTCCGCCCTGGTCTCCACTTTCTTCACCAACGACGGCACCGTTCTGATATTAACCCCCATCATATGCGAAACCGTGCTGATGCTGGGTTTCGACCCCCGGGCCACCCTGGCCTTCGCCTTTGCCACCGGCTTTGTGGCGGACACGGTCAGCACCCCGCTCGTCATCAGCAATCTGGTCAACATCATGTCCGCAGACTACTTCCGCATCCCCTTCTCCCGCTATGCCTTGCTGATGCTCGTTCCCAGCCTGGTCAGCCTCGGCGTCAGCTTGATCGGTCTCAATCTCTTCTACCGGAAAGACCTGCCTGGCCATTTCCAAAGCGACAACCTGGTGGCGCCGTACACAGCCATCCGCCACACCAACCTTTTTCATATGGGGCTGGCAGTGGTCGCTTTAATGCTGCCGGCCTTTTTCGTCTCCGCTTCCCGGCACATCCCCGTATCGCTCCTGATCGGGCTGGCCGCCGCCGTCCTGTTGACGGCCGGCGCCTTCTACCGGGCTTTTGCCGTCGGCCACATCCTGCGCACGGCACCCTGGCACGTGATCACCTTCTCTCTCGGCATGTACCTGGTAGTCTACGCCTTGCGCAACGCCGGGCTGGTCGATTTTACCGCCGGCCTCCTCGCCAGGGCGGCACAAAACGGCCTGACTGCGGCCGTGCTGGCCACGGGCAGCGCCGCCGCTGCTTTGTCGGCCACCATGAACAACCTGCCGGCCACCATGGTAGGTATCCTGACCATCGATGCCATGGCCTTACCCGCCGGATGGGAGGAAGCCCTGGCGCTGGCCAACGTGATCGGCTCGGATGTAGGCCCCAAACTGACGCCCATCGGCTCTCTCGCCACCCTCATCTGGCTGCATGAGCTGCGGAAACGGGGACTGGACGTGGACTGGCGCTACTATTTCAAAGTCGGCTTCCTTCTAACCATTCCGGTGCTTTTCGCCACTTTGCTCACTTTGGCTTTGGTCTTATCCTGACGACACTCTTTGCCGCCCAAAATTTATAGTATAATAATGGAAACAGAAGTCGCCTATCTTTACAGAGAGGACCAGATCATGATGAAAATAGCACTGGTATTCGCTCTCCTCTGTTTATTGGGCTTCCCGTCCAAAGCCGCTGAAGCGGCACCGCGGGGCTATCTGACCACCCCGGCAGAACTGCAGGAGATCAAAAAGCTCGCCGATGCCCGCTACCAGCCATATAACAACGCCGTGCGTTCCATGATCGTTTACGGCTACACCATGCTGCCGAAAAAATGGGCGGTGCCGGCCGTCTATTACTGGAAAGACAACAAAAGCACCAGCGAGCCGCCCTGGATGACCGAGATGAGCACAGCGGCCTATGGGCTGAGCCTGGCCTACATATTGCAAAAAGAAGCAGCCTTTGCCGAGAAAGCCCGGCAGCTCATTCTGGCCATCCAGGAGGTAGAGAACCTCAACGGCGACTACCAGCGCCAGGCTATGCTGAATGTATCGATTCACATACCGAAATTCATATATGCCGCAGATCTCCTGGAAGACTGGGATGGCTGGAGCCTCGCCGACAAGAGGGCGTTCCAGGAGTGGATAGCCGGCGTGGCCTATCCTGTGGCGAGGCGGGGGCTGGATGAAAGCGGCGGCAACTGGCATGCCTGGGCCACAAGCGCCGTGCTGGTTATGGCTGATTATTGCTGGGACCGTCCCGACCTGGTATTTAAAAGCGAGAATGCAGCCCTGGATGAAAAGCTGACTGCCGCCCAGGCCTGGGAGTTGGCCAGAAGAGAGTTTTTCGCCCAAGCCGGTG
>DULU01000048.1 GCA_012840225.1 Bacillota bacterium | reverse complement strand
TGCCACTCATATAGTAAGAATCAGGAGTCGTCAGGCCGGCTTTGTTGAAGGCATCGATGTTATAGGTTACCCAGGTTACCGGCATACTGATAGGTATCGCATAGGTAGTACCTTGGCTGCGTCCACTGGCAAAAACTTCAGGAATGATGTCTTGGGTATTAAAATTCTTGTCTGCTTTAATAAAGGGGTCTAGATCAGCAAATACCCCGGCATCGCCGAATTGCGGAATACCGTCGAATTTGACCATAATGACATCAGGGAGAGTGTTAGTAGCTGCCATAAGGGTTATCCGTTCGGCATACGGAACCCAACCAGTCCAAAACACCGGAACATGCTCTACATCAATATTAGGATAAAGGTCCTCGAACTGAGCCAAGACATTATCAAAAAATGCCATGCGATTTTCATTGGCAATTGTCATAAATTGGATTTTGGCCTTTTCCGCCAAGCCATTAATTGGGCATAGACTGAGTGCTAACGTCATCATTACTGCGATGATAATGCGAATCAACAAGTATTTTCCTCCTCATCAAAGCAATAACCTTCAGTGATAATCGCAGTACAAGTTACCATAACATGTGTCATCAGTGCAACTATGCCAACCTCACAACCAGATCACCCCTTTCCATGTCTTTCAGAGTATTAAGATATGGTTAATAGCAGATCACCTCTTTTCTCACAATGGTATGCTTACCATTCGTCGTAATAAAAACTAACCCTCCATGGTTTTAAACATCTACCATCCATTTGTCGAATACTGAAATGCATATCATATTAAAGGATGCACAAAACCAAACCATTAACTGCTCGCTCAAGTGCATCCCATCCACTTTCCTGGCTTTATACCTCGTGCTTTTCATACTGGAAAGCGCTACCATAGACCGGATCGTGGCCAAGTCCACCGCTTACGGCTATGTCGTGGGCTACCATCACGATGATGTAAAGCTCGCAAAAGAAGCCCGGGAGCACGGCTGTACCGTCATCAGTGTCGGCAATGATTCCTTCTTTCTTGAAAAAGGAGCCAAGTCGGCACTGCAAGAAATGTGAGAGAAGTAACCAGCAAGTGGTTACCTGTCGTCTTAGGTTACCTGCCACCGTCGTTCGATTATAAAAGCGGCAGTGGAGGGGGTATATGGAGGGGGTATATATATGACCGGCAGAGCTATCAATGGCCCATATGAAGGGGAATATCTCAACAGGGTGGCCTATCCCTTGGGCGGCATCGGCGCCGGCATGATCTGCCTGGAGGGCACAGGAGCTTTATCTCACTTTTCCTTGCGCCACCAGCCGCAAGTGTTCAACGAGCCGCTGGTTTTTGCCGCCATAAGCATAAAAACGAAACCCGCAGCTACCGCCCACATCGCCCTGGTTCTGGAAGGGCCGGTACCGACCTGGAAAATATACGGCCGGCCGGGCACGGCCCTTGGCGGAGGACAAAATAGCTGGGGCTTGCCGCGCTTCAGCCAAAGCACTTTCACTGCCAGGTTTCCTTTCGGCACGGTAGACCTGGCTGATCCGGCCGTCCCCCTGACGGTCAAGATCGAGGGGTGGAGCCCTTTTATTCCCGGTAACGCCGACGACTCCAGCCTGCCGGTAGCGGCCCTGGAATATGTATTTACCAACCACAGCCAAGAGACGGTGGAAGCGGTTTTTTCCTTTCATGCCCGCCATTTTATGACCACCCACACCGCCCGCTCCACTGACTTCGGCAGCCCCACCAGCCCCGGCAGTTCTGCCAACTCCGGCAGTTCCGCCGGCTCCGGCGGCTCCACCGGGTCCGGCGGCTTCATCTTGTATCAGTCCGGCACCAAGGACAAAGAGGGCGATAAAGCCGAGAAAAGAGCCTTTGGGGTGGAATTCCTTTCCGGGCCGGAGCAAACAGCCGTGGATTGCGCCTGGTTCCGCGGCGAATGGTTCGATACCCTCACCATATTATGGAAACATGTGGCTGAAGGAGCGGTGATCGACCAGGATCCTCCGGCCAGCGGCCGCCCCAGCCCAGGAGCGAGTCTCTATCTGCCTTTCCGCCTCAAAGCCGGGGAAAGTCGGCGCATCCCGGTGCTCTTGTCCTGGTATGTACCTACCTCCACCTTGCGCACCGGCCCCGACGATGATGACGATGCTGCTGCCGCCGAAGAGAGCTGCACCTGCAGCGGGACCGGCTGTTGTTCCAGTTCCCAACCCAGCGCCTGCTCCAGCTCCCAACCCAGCGCCTGCTCCAGCTCCCGCTATTACGAACCCTGGTATGCCGGGCGGTTTTCCGGCATTGGAGAGTTGGCGGCCTACTGGCGGGACAACTACCACCGCCTCAGGGAAGAAACCCGGCGCTTCAGCGAGACCTTCTACGACACCACCTTCCCTCCCGAAGTGATGGAAGCGGTGGCGGCCAATCTCTCCATCCTCAAGTCGCCTACCATGCTGCGCCAGAAAGACGGCCGGCTCTGGGCCTGGGAAGGCTGTAATGACGACAGCGGCTGTTGTGCCGGTTCCTGCACTCATGTATGGAATTATGCTCAAGCCCTGTCTCATCTCTTCCCTGATCTGGAACGCACCCTGCGGGAGACCGAATTCGGGCCCAGCCAGGAGGCCGGCGGGCATCAGATGTTCAGGTCGCTCCTCCCCATCCGGCCGGGTCCCCATGATTTCCTGCCCGCGGCCGACGGCCAGCTCGGCGGTATTATGAAAATATATAGGGAATGGCGCATCTCCGGCGACACCGCCTGGCTCCGCCGCTGGTGGCCGAAGGTGAAGGAAAGCCTCAACTATTGCATCGCCACCTGGGATCCCAAGCACCTGGGAGTGCTGGTCGAACCCCACCATAACACCTATGATATCGAGTTTTGGGGACCGGACAGCATGTGCAGCTCCTTCTACCTCGGCGCTCTGCAGGCTGCCATCATCATGGCCGAAGCGCTGGAAGAAGCGGAAAATGAGGATATAGCGCTTTATAAAGAACTCCTCGCCAAAGGGCGCCGCTACATGGAATCCGAGCTCTGGAACGGCGAGTATTTCCACCAGAAAACCGACTGGCTGGATATCATCAGCCTGAGCATCGAAAGCCCAAGAGACTACCTGCCGCCCGCCC
The DNA here is from genome assembly GCA_012840225.1 of Bacillota bacterium. Lineage (GTDB taxonomy): Bacteria > Bacillota > Limnochordia > DTU080 > DTU080 > DULU01. The sequence goes on along the minus strand of DULU01000048.1, from coordinate 23,345 downwards.
GCCGGGCCAATTGCTCCCCAGAAACGCTGGAGCTGTTGGAGCGGGAAGGTCCGAAATATCAATACGGTCTGGGCTGCCTGTCGGACGGCCTGGTAGGCGCTTGGCTGGCGCACCACTGCGGGCTTCCTCCCTATTTGTCCCCGGAGAAGATCACAAAACACCTGCAGTCGGTATACCGCTACAATCTGAAACGCGATCTCTCCACACACGCCAACCCGCAGCGCCCCACCTATGCCCTGGGCCAAGAAGGAGGTCTTCTCCTTTGCACCTGGCCCCATGGCGGGCGGCCGACCTTGCCTTTCGTCTATAGCGAAGAAGTATGGACCGGCATAGAATACCAGGTTGCCTCGCACCTCATCTCCGTCGGCCTGGTGGAAGAGGGGCTGGATATCGTCCGCACCTGCCGGAGCCGCTATGACGGGCGGGTGCGCAATCCGTTCGACGAATATGAATGCGGCCACTGGTATGCCCGGGCCATGGCTTCATATGCCCTGCTTTACGCCTTAAGCGGCGCCCGCTACGACGCCGTGGAGAAGAAACTCTACCTCAAACCCAGAATTGCCGGCGATTTCCGCTCCTTCATCTGCACCGCTACCGGTTACGGCACTGTCGGCGTAAAGGATGGCCGACCCTTCATCGCCGTGCGGTGCGGTACCATCGAGGTGGCGGAGCTGGTCTACGAACCATGGGAGGCGGGCAGCGCCAATAGCTCCGCCAGCACCATATAGGAATTGGGCGTCAACTACATCTAAGCGCCTGCCGGACACGATACCTACCATGCGATAACTACCATGGGATACCTACCATACGTACAAAACAGCCCACCTGCAGCAGAGGCGGGCTGTTTTGTACCCGTTACCTTAACTATTAACTATTTTCCGGAGCCTATATTCCGGCGCCGGCCATCCTCGCCACCGCCGCCTTCAGCTTCTCCACCTTATCCAGCCGCTCCCACGGCAGATCCAGCTCGGGACGGCCGAAATGACCATAGGCGGCTATCTGCTTATATATCGGCCGGCGCAGCTGGAACTGCTCGATGATGGCCGCCGGCCGCAGGTCGAAGTGCCGGCGCACCAGCTCGGCTATCTCGCCGTCCGGAATACGGCCGGTGCCGTAGGTGTGCACCATCAGGGAAAGAGGCCTCGAGACGCCGATGGCGTAGGCTACCTGCAGCTCGCACCGCTTGGCAATGCCTGCGGCCACGATGTTTTTGGCGACATACCTGGCGGCATAAGCTGCGGAGCGATCCACTTTCGTCGGATCTTTGCCGGACATGGCGCCGCCGCCATGCCTTCCCGCCCCGCCATAAGTATCCACAATTATCTTGCGGCCCGTCAGTCCGGCATCGGCCATCGGTCCGCCGATCACAAACCGGCCCGTGGGATTGATGAGGATCTGCGTATGCTCATCCATAAGCTCCGCCGGCACCACCGTCTGCACCACTTCCGCCAGCACATCCCGGCGGATTTGTTCCTGGGTGATCTCCGGGGCGTGCTGGGTGGAGACCACCACGGTGTGCACCCGCACCGGGGTAAAGCCTTCATATTCCACCGTCACCTGGGTCTTGCCGTCCGGCCTGAGATAGGGAAGGATACCCTCCTTGCGCACCCCGGCCAAGCGCTGGGCCAAGCGGTGAGCGAGCGATATGGGCAGGGGCATATAATCCGGCGTCTCATCGGCCGCATAGCCGAACATCATCCCCTGATCGCCGGCACCGATCTTTTCCAGGCAGTCGGCGTCCTCCTGCTCACGAGCCTCCAAAGCCCGGTCGACGCCGATAGCGATATCTTCAGACTGGCGTTTGAGGGCGATCAACACACCGCAGGTTTCGGCATCAAAGCCATATTTTGCCCGGTCATAGCCGATCTCCCTGATCGTCTCCCGCACCAGCCTGGTAAAATCGACATGAGCATGGGTGGTAATCTCCCCTGTCACCAACACCAAGCCGGTAGTGATGGCCGTCTCGCAGCCCACCCTGGCATCGGGATCCTGGGCCAGAATAGCGTCCAAAATAGCATCCGAAATCTGATCGCAAATTTTGTCCGGATGCCCTTCAGTCACCGATTCCGAAGTGAATAAATAACGTCTCTCCATGTCCATAGCCATAGCCCCGTCCCCTCTACCTAATTACCAGATACCAGATGCCGGTTACCGGACATCGGCAGCCTGCCGTCCAGGCCGGTTGCCCGGGCCAACTGATGCACCCTGCTTATTTTTCTGCTTGCAGCCGATAAAAAACTCTTCCCACCGGAAGAGTTGGAGAGAAGCACTCTCTTATCTCCCAGGGTGGTAGTGGCACCATCCTGCAGGATTTAGCACCAAGCCGCACTTGGCTGGTTGCCGGGCTTCATCGGGCCTGTCCCTCCGCCGCTCTTGATAAGAGCCGACCTAAATTTCTTATTCTTAGTATATTATCGGTTTCCGCCGCCGCTACCGCCGGCCTTCCTGCGGCTGTATCTACATCCTCACCCGGCGGCCGGCAAACATGGGGATACCGTAGTCAATCATGCAATAATACTACCATCCACACCTCTTGTTGGCAACACTCCGCCAAACCTAACATGGGGAAAGACAAATCTATAGGGAAAAAATGTACTCATAGCCTTCCTTCCGCCGGCGTAAAGATCAATAGCCGGCAAGGAGGGAAAAAGCGTGCCTTCCGTCCATTTTATCACCATCAAAGCGGAAAGATTGGCCGCCGTCATAGCGGTGATCCTGGTGGTGCTCAGTTTGGCGAGCTACCTCGTGCTTACCAGGAAACAGAACTCCACCCCCATACCCAAAGCGGTAGCCTGGTATGCCCTGCCTTCAGCCGCCGGGCCATTCTCCCCGCTCCTGTTACAATCAATACCGGAAACAGCATGGCCGGCCACCTCATCCACTCCGGCCTCTCAAACCGACCCCCAGGCCACCTCGCAATCCACCCCGGACTCTCTCCCCACCACCCTGCCGGTATTGCAGATCGGCGCCCCGGCCCCGGATTTCACCCTGCCCACATTAGATAACCAATCGCTCAGCTTAAGCTCCTGCCGGGGCTACCCCGTCCTCCTCTATTTCTGGGCCAGTTGGTGCACCTTCTGCCGTGAGGATATGCAAGCCCTGGCCGAACGCTATCGGCCGGAGCAAGTCGCCTCCACCCTGCGCATACTGGCCGTCAACTTATGGGAGCGTCCCGAACAGGTGCGGGCCTTCCAGCGCCAGCTGGATTTCCCCTTCCCTATACTCCTTGATACAAAAGGCCAGGTCAGCCAGATTTATCAGGTGAGAGCCACTCCCACTTCCTTTTTTATCGATAAGGACGGAATACTGCGCGCCCAACTGGTGGGCCGGGCCGGCCCTGAGGTTTTTGCCGCCAATCTTGCCGCCATCATGGAATAAAGGGTGCCAAAAGTCGGCAGGAGGAAACCGCATCCGGGGAGAATGCCCGTGTCGAGGTGAGTCTTTTGCTGCAGATGGTGGACAAGCGCGTGTTTATAGGCGGAAAAGAGCGGATTTTCAGAGTGGTTCCTCACCCCGGCGCCGTGTGCATCCTACCCTGGCGGGACGGTCAGGTCGCTCTCATCAGGCAGTTGCGCCCGGCTGTGGACAAAGTGATCTGGGAGGTGCCGGCCGGCACTTTGGAGGATGGCGAAGATCCGGCGCAATGTGCCGCCAGAGAACTGGCCGAAGAGACCGGCCTGCGTGCCGGGCGCTTGGTGAAACTTGCCTCGTTTTTCGTCGCTCCCGGATATAGCAGCGAATATATGTACATCTACGCCGCATTGGACCTGGAAGCCGGCGAACGCTCCCTGGACGACAGCGAAGAGATTGATGAGGCACAATGGTTTTCCCTGCCTCAGGCTTTGCAGATGATCGATGAAGGTGTAATTGAGGATGCTAAAACGCTGATCGCCTTATACCTGGCGGAAAAGAAACTGGCCTGACAAGCCGCAATTAGTAGGTGGATGGTTTTGCCGGCAAAGAGATCTGTGCCTCTTTTCCACAGTCATCTGCCCATTCTGATGATCTTTGTGATTATCTTTTTCTTTTTACCGGTCCTGCTGTTTATCTCGGCCGGTGCCGACGCGGCAACAGGATTGGAAGGCGGACTGCCGTCATATTTCCAGGCTAAATTCGCTCCGGAAACCACAGCTCATCCAGGCGGGTTGTCCATCTGGCTAAATCCAGCCGGCCTGGCCAGATACCGGCTGCAATGGACCGGGCGTTTCTCCGGCCACTACCCTCAAGCTCCTCCCACGAGCAAAACCGCCGCCTTTCAGACTTCGGCATTTAGCGCCATGAGCTTATTCGGTGTAGGACTCGGTGCCGGCACCGGAAGAGGAATAAAAAGCTTTCGCTCCGACCAATCCCAAGAGATCAATAACTTCAGATCATATATAATTTCCGCAGGTGTCGGCTATAGCCCCGTGCCGCGCCTCCAACTCGGCCTGGCTATGCATTATCTAAACGACTTCGCCTACCTCTATCAGGCCACATTGGATAGCGCCGGTAATACCACTTCCTCCACCCGCAAAAATACCCATCGCACAGGCTACGTGCTCTCCGGGGGCATTTTGACCGAGATAACTCCCGCAGTCATCCTGGGGTTCGGTCTGCGCAACCTCGCCGGCGCAATGCGTATAAAGGAGAGCACCCAGACCCGGTCCCCCGGCTCGGATGAGCCTCAGACCACTGCCGCACAGACAATTGTGCTGGTTGGCCCGGGCAAAAAGGCCCCCATGGTGCTGCAGGCGGGACTCGCCCTGAATTTGCCGGGAATGGCAATAACCTTCGATACCGCCACAGACACCAGCATCGGCTATATTGTGGAGAAAAAATTCTTTAAAGAGCGCTTAAGCCTGATTGGCGGGCAGCTGGTAAAAAACAGCAAATTTATCGCCTCCACAGCCGCCCTGCATATAAACACCGAACTGGTCCAGATCACCGGCGGCATCACCTATAATCATCAAAGACAGCCGGCGCCCCCCACCAACCCCGCCGGGTCCGCCGACAGCGCCGCCGGCCCGGGGCTCCAGCTGGATCTGAGCCGCCACCTGGCCCGGTTGGAATTCTACTTTGGAACTACGCTCTGCTATTGATACTCAGAGGCAACCGAGCTCGCTGAACCTTTCGGACCTATCCCGGCCGGCTCAACCGGCCGCCAACACCTCGTTCATACTGCCGCTCCGGAAGCCCAAAAGGTCCATGGTTACATAATGGAACCCGGCCTCCCGGCGCAAATGATCGGTCACTTCCGCCGCCATGGCCAGAAGTTTGCTCATCTCGGCAGGCAGCACCTCAATGCGGGCGATATCTTGATGATATCTGACCCTCACCTGGCTGAAGCCCTGCCTCTTCAGGTAGCGCTCGGCCACTTCCACCTGGCGCAGAATAGCCGGCGTGATGGTAGTGCCGTAGGGCACCCTGGTCGCCAGGCAGGAGGCCGACGGCCGGTTCCAGTTGGGCAAACCGAGATAAGCAGCCAGCTGCCTGATGTCCTGCTTGTTAAAACCCGCCGTCACCAGCGGATGTAACACGCCCATCTCCTCGACCGCCCTCATACCCGGTCTGTAATCGCCAAGATCGCCGGTGTTCGCCCCGTCGACCAGCACCTCAAAACCCTCTTCCCGGGCGAGCTGCTTGAGCGTTTTACATAACGATAACCGGCAAATATAACAGCGTTCGGGAGTGTTCTCGGCAAACTCCGCCATAGCCGGCTCGTTGGTCTCTATGGTGCGCTGCCTGGCGCCGATCATCCTAGCCAAGGACAAAGCTTCCTCCCGCTCCTCCGCCGTCATCAATGGAGAGAGCTTGGTCACAGCCAGCACATTTTCTCCCAGCGTATCCCAGGCCACTTTCAATAGCAGCGTGCTGTCCACCCCGCCGGAAAAGGCCACCATCACCCGGCCATAACCTTGCAGGAGCGCCACCAGTTCCCTATACTTCGCCGCCAGCTCAGCTGTCAGGGTAGGCTTAGGCATGGTCGCATCGGTCTTCTCATTTGTTAACGTCGTCATAACATACCTCCCCTCGCTTCGTAGTGCTATCCTACCAGACAAAAGGGGCACCTGTATATAGACTCTCATGTATACAACCGCAAAGCATCCATTTTGAAAGGGATGGGATGATAAAATAGAGAACTTGAGGCGGATGCTGCATACTGTACTGCACATATAAGTAAGGCTAAAACAGAGGAGAGAGGAAACATGACGATCCTTTCGGAGAGAGCCAGGCGCATTGCCCCATCAGCCACTATGGCCATGGATGCTAAAACGAAGGAGCTCTTGCGCCAGGGTGTTGATGTGGTCAATTTCACCGTAGGCGAGCCTGATTTCGATACCCCCGCCCATGTGAAAAAGGCCGCCGTTGAGGCCATCAACGCCGGGTTCAACAAATATACCCCGGTGGCCGGCATCCCCGAACTGAAAGAGGCCGTCTGTTATAAATTCAAGCGGGACAACGGACTCACCTACACCCCGGCGGAAATCGCCGTTTCCATCGGCGCCAAGCACAGCTTGTACAATATCTTCCAGGTGCTGCTCGACCCGGGCGATGAAGTGATCATCCCCGCTCCCTACTGGGTTTCTTACCTCGAGCAGGTGAAAGTAGCCGACGGCTGCCCGGTGGTGTTGTCGAGCCGGGAAGAGCAGGGATTCCGCCTCGACGCCGCCCAGATAAAAGAAGTGCTCACCCCACGCACCAAAGCTCTCATTTTGAACAGCCCGTCCAACCCCACCGGATGCGTCTATAGCCGCCGACAACTGGAGGAGATAGCCGCCCTGGCGGTGGAGAAACAATTCTTTGTCATATCGGACGAAGTATACGAGCCGTTCATCTACTCCGACACCGGGCATGTCAGCATCGCCCAGATCAGCCCCGAAGTCAAGGAGATGACCCTGATCGTGCACGGCTTATCCAAGAGCCACTCCATGACCGGCTGGCGCATCGGCTATACCGCCGGCCGCAAAGAGATCATCGCCGCCATCAGCAGCCTGCAAAGCCACAGCACTTCCAATCCGGCTTCCATGGCCCAAAAAGCGGCCGTTGTCGCCCTGACCGGCAGTCAGGATTCGGTGACGGAGATGAGGGAAGCCTTCCGCCGCCGGCGGGACATCATCGTCAAGCGCTTAAACAGCATTCCCGGCCTCAGCTGCCGCCTGCCTGAAGGCGCTTTCTATGTCTTCCCCAACATCTCGAAGCTCTTCGGCCGCCGTTACAAGGGTCAGACCGTTGCCGATTCCATGCAGCTCGCCGAATTGCTCCTTACGGAGGCTCATGTGGCCACCGTCCCCGGCAGCGCCTTCGGCGCCGAAGGCTACTTGCGCATCTCATACGCCACCTCCGAGGCCAATATCGAAAAAGGCCTGGACAGAATAGCCGCCTTCGTCGCCGCCTTGGAATGACCGGCACCCGACCGGCCTTGACCAGCCTTGACCGGCCGGCATGTGTCCGGCCGGCATGTGACCGACCGATTCCGGCCTGTCGGCACGTATCTGAAGCTCAATTATCTGAAGCAATGAAGCAATGGGGCGCCCCCGCAGCAACTCCCGGGTGGCGCCCCTGTTTACGTTTACTGTTTACGGTTTACGGTTACTCCAGCCCCAAAGCAGCGGACAGTTCCGCTCCCAGCAAGCCGGGAATGGATACCGGCTGACCGGTGGCGATGGATTCATTGGCCGCGGCGCCCAAGAGCACCGACATGGCTCCGGCCCGGCTTCCGGCCGCATGACCCAGCGGATCAGGCGTTCCCGTCCGGAAGAGCATATCCCGCAGGCGCTCGTCGCCGCCGCCATGACCGCCCGTCGCCTTCGGTACCCGGTGCACCTTCACCCCGCCAAAGAGCGGGTAGATGATAATGAGGCCCTCCTTCTCCGGTTCCATATTTCCCCGCGCCGCCTCCCAAGCATCAATAAGCTGCTTGCTCTTAGTCCTGGTCGCAAAATCGGGGGCTTCCTCAGGTATGAAACTGTGCGGCTCGCTCGCCTCCAGGCGCCCTTTGTTGCCGTTGATCACCAGGCGCCACCCCTCAAAGGGCGAATAAGCGGTCAGGGTGTAGCTGAACTGGATGCCCTTGCTGTAGCGGGCCATTACATGCATGGTATCTTCAATGTTGATTTCCGGGCTGAAGATGCAGCGATCACGGTAGTAGCCGTCATATTGCTCAGCCGCCAAATATAGCTTGGCATAGCTCTTGTGCTCGGTCAGATCCATGTAAAACTCGCAGCTGTCCTTATATTTACAGGTCAGGCAGCGCTCGCCCCGCTTCTCCCTGGTCGGACCGTAAAAAAAGCGCGACCCCATGGCAAATACCGTCAGCGGATCGGCATCAATCCACCAGTTGACCAGGTCGAAGTGATGCGTGGCCTTATGCACCAAAAGGCCGCCGGAATTCTCTTTGCGCCGGTGCCAACGCCTGAAATAGTCGGCGCCGTGCAGGGTATCGAGGAACCAGTGCAGCTCCACCGACTGGATATCGCCTATCACACCCTCGCGCAAGAGGCGCTTGATCTCCGTAACATAGGGAACATAGCGATAGTTGAACGTCACCTTCAAAGTGCCCGTGCTCTTGCGCTCCGCCTCCAAAATGGCCCGCACCTTTTCGGCATCGACGGTCATCGCCTTTTCGCTGATCACATCCAGCCCTCTCTCCAAGGCTTTGATGATGAACTGGTGATGCGTGCCGCAGGGAGTGGTGACGATCACGGCGTCGCAGTCCACTTTATCCAGCATCTCGTCGAAGTCGGTGAAACCCGGGATGTTGCCACCCAGCTGAGCTTGGGCCAGTTTCAGCCGTGCCGGGTTGATGTCGCAGAGTCCGACCAACTCCGCCACATCGGTATAATCACGTACCAGGGGACGGCCGAACATGCTCGGACCACGACCGCCCAGACCAACCAAACAATATCTCTTTTTCACAAATCATTCCTCCAGAAAAATCTGCAAATATGTCCCATATAATGAGGCGGAATTAATATGTAATCGATTCCCCATCCGGTCCCCCGTTCCTGCTGCAATTAGGCTTCCAAACAGTAATTCACCGGTTTAGGCGGATTGAACAAAATAGGCGCCCTCTACGTCTTATGGGTGGTGTTTCCTAAAAAGGGCGGAGGTATGGAGATGAATAGTGTTGAAGGCCCTTTTTCTGATACCTTTCAACGCACCATTGAATATATAGAAAAGAATATCAAGAACAACATTTCCCTTGATGACCTGGCGAAAGCCAGCTATATGTCCAAATTCCATCTATCAAGGGTGTTCCAGAGCATCACGGGCTATCCTCCGATCGAATATGCCAGGGCGAGAAAGCTCACCTGCAGCCTGAACGAGCTAATCCATACCGATCGTAAAATCAGCGACATCGCCCAGGAATATGGTTTCGACCATGAGCAGTCTTATATAAGAGCCTTCAAACGCCACTTCGGCATGACGCCGGCCCAGTTCAGATGCCTGGCGGCCTACCCCGAACTGGTCCACGACGCCATGGTCACTCCCGACAACTGCGATCTAATGGTGTAGTGCAACCAGAGGCCCAGCATTGCTAATGCCAATGGTGCAGCACCGCCGCCCGGGAGGCAAGCCGGTCGGTCAGCCGGCCGGCCTCGGTCAGCCGACCGGCAGTCCTACCTGGGCAGTCCTACCGAGGGTCGCTCCCCGCTGAGAAAACACCCGTATCCTGATCAGCCGTCACTACCTCTACCCTGGATTTCATGCCGCCTTGAGTTTGCACTACCTGATAACCCTTCTCCCTCAACGCCTCGGCTGTAGCCGCCTCATATGCCGGCTCCAGGAAAAGCACATCGTTATCTTCCGCATGGAAGCGAGGCGCACTCACCGCCTGCTCGGCCGTCATGCCATGATCGATGATATTGATCATCACCTGTAATACAGCTGTCGGCATGAGCCGGCCGCCCCCCGCACAGCCTATAGCCATAACCGGGCGTCCATTGCGCAGGACCAAGAGCGGCGCACCCCCGCCGCCCCGCTTTCCGGCCAGCAGGGAATCCCAGCGATACGGGTCCGGATGGAATTGGCTGGTGATGTTGTTATAGAGGAAACCCAGCCCGGTGGTGACCACTCCGGCCCCGCCGACCGTACCCAACGATTGCGTCCAGCTTACCATCGAACCTTCCTCATCCATGGCCGATAGATGCGTCGCCCCGGCATTGAGATAGTCCAGCTCCAGCTGTTCGGGGTCAATATCCTGAGCCCCATAGAGTCGCTGTCGCTGCCGCCGTCCCCGGCCGCCGGCCTCCCTTCTTCTGGCAGCCGCCATGCCCGAACCATATCCTGCGCCATATCCTGCGCCATAGCCGGAGCCGTAACCTGCGTCGTAGCCGGATCCACCGCCGCCCTCCGGCCCTCTACCGCTCTCCGGCCCACCGCCGCCCGGACCGGGACCGACACCCAGCCCCCGGTATTGCTCATCTTCATCTTCCCGGCGCGCCCTCCTGATGCGCCTTTGCAGGTAACCTGCCCTTCCTTGGGAAACCAGGCGGGTCAGCAAGGTCAATGCCGCCGAAAAAGGCGGATCGCCGAGCAACGGTGCATGCTCTCTATAGCCGGCCTTCATAACTCTAGACAATAAGTCAATATAATCAGGACTGTCCGGCGACATAGATTTCAGATCGAAGGCGTCCAAAATCTTCAGCATGAACAACACCTGCAGCCCGGTAGATGAACCGCCCACAGCCGTCCTGATCTCAAAGCCCCTGTAGCTACCACTTACCGGAGCCAGATCGACTGCCTCATAATGCCGCAGATCCTCCCTGGTAAATAGTCCTCCATACTCCTCCATGTCCAAAATGATATCTTCATACAGCGTGCCCTGGTAAAAGTCGTCGGCACCCTGTTTGGCCAACCTGTGCAGGGTTTTGCTGTAATCATCCTGGAAAAAGCGGTCGCCCACCCGTTTCGGCCTGCCGAACAGAGCCTGAGCCTCCGCCGCTGCCGACCACTTCTCCTCCAAAGTGGGATATATCTGGGTTTTCGGCTTACTGTTCACCTGATCTAATTGCCACTGCTCGGCCAGATATGGCTCGACCACAAAACCGTCCCGGGCCAGCCGGCGGGCCGGCTCAAGCAGATCGGCCCAGCTCAGATTACCGCTGCCGAACTTCTGGTACACCTTCCAGGCGCTCTTCACCATCCCCGGCACCGTAATCGAGCGGTAGCCATACTGATAACTCCGGCTCCCGTTTCCCCCGACTTTCGACCCCACTATACATGAACCGTCGATGAGCAGCGATTCGCCGCTTGGTCCATGATGCAGCAATATCAGGGATGAGCCTCCCACACCGCAAACCAAAGGATTGGTCACACCCTGGACGAATGCCGCCGCCACGGAGGCATCGAATATATTGCCTCCCTGCTCCAATATGCCGGCTCCCACCTTGGCCGCCAGCGGTTCGGGAGTGATCAGTGCACCTTTCATGGTCGTATCTCCTGTATATAGCATAATAATTGATTATATCGTACAGGCGGGTGTCGGTTCCCTGCCGCCGGTATGTAAAAAGTTACCGTCAGTTACCGTAAAGAATCCTGAAGAAGCCTTGAGGAAGCCTTGAGGAAGCTCGGGGAGGGTGGATGCTATTGGGCAGAAATCCGGAAGAAAACTGGAAGAGGATGGTCTGATGGGAGGTTGGAATAAGTTGGATGAGGTTGGAAATGAGGTTTTATCTTTCCGGCTATATGGCACTACCTCAAGGCCGTCGCCGGCGCCGGGTCCAGCATAAGTTGCACAGCCGGACATTTCTCTACCGATATATCCCTACCGGACATATCTATCCCGGTTACCGGCACCCGACGACGACCTTTCGCCGATCATTATTGTTTTCGCTATGCTGTTCTTTTTTCTTATGGAGTAGATCCCGGCAGAGCAGGGATTTCGCCCCTTCTTGATGCCCACCCCGTCCCGGCCGGTCCCAGCCGGGCACGCCGGCAGGTATAGGCGGGTCTAGGCGGGTGAAGGCAGGTGTAGATCGCTAAGATTTCTTCCCTTCGGCAGAAGCCCCGCTCTCAGAGTAGCTTGAGCTTTTGTCTACACCGTTGCTGCCGGCAGAATCGGCTTTCGCCGCCCTTTTATAAGACTCGCTGCGGTAATCCGTGACATGAAAACCAGAACCTTTGAACACGATGTTCACATTGCGACTGATCAGCCTCCGCACAGATGAGCCGCACGTGGGGCAGGTCTTTAGCGCTTCCGCCGTGATTGGTTGCACCTTCTCAAAGCGGCCACATTTTTGGCATTCATATTCATATGTGGGCATGGAATGCGCCTCCCGGGAAATGATAATATTTCAGCTGCCGGTAAAGCAGAGAGTTCACCTGGCGGCGGAGGTCCGCCAAAGATTCCTTTACCGGGCAAGATTATACACCGAATATGATACCGCCGGCAAAAATGCAGTGTCAAGTGTTAGCAGCCGAAAAAGCAGAGTGCTGCCGGGTTATTCACGGAGTTTTTCTTGTCGTACCGGGCATACAAGGTTAAACTAACAAGTAGATTTGGGGCAAAAGAGACGCCTCCCGGCGAAGTGCACCTGATGTTGTAACCGCCCACTGAATGGGAGGAGCGTCCACCGCCCCGGCGGGCGACATGAATTGCCCGCATAAAAAAGCAAGCGCAATTGGTCCGGTATGTCCGGTTTGTTATATAGTAATGGTAACGGATAAGGAGTGGATGAGCATGACCGATGAAGACATCAACCAGATTGCCCACGATACCCGGGAAGAGGAAGAATATCCAGGGGCTGAGGCGATTGTCGATTATGATCAGGAGGAATATGAGATCGATGAGTCGCCGATTATCGAAGTCCACCAGCTGGTGAAAGAACATCGCATCAGCCCTACCGTATATGTGCGGGCTGTGGATAATGTCAACCTGTCGATCTGGCAAGGCGAGTTCGTCGCCATCACCGGTCCGGTGGAATCCGGCAAATCGTCATTGATTCAGCTGATAGGCTGTCTCGACCGGCCTACCTCCGGCACCATCATTATCGACGGGGAAGATGTGACCAAGCTGGCCACCAACGCCCTGCCCAGAGTGCGGAGCGAAAAATTCGGCTTTATCTTTCAGGCCCATCACCTGGTACCGACCCTGACGGTAATAGAGAATGTGATGCTGCCCCTGCGCTATCGCCATGTGCCCCCGTCCGAAGCCGAGCGCATCGCCGCCGAATGGCTGATCAAGGTGGGCATGGAAAACCGGATGTATCACCGCCCCTCCGAGCTGACCGGCTGCGAACAGCAGAAAGCCGCCGTAGCCAGGGCTTTGGTAAACAGTCCGCTGATCATCCTGGGAGACGAACCCACCGGTGATCTAACCGACGAAGAAGCCACTTCCCTGATGGAACTGCTCAGGGGACTCAATTACGAATATGGTCAGACCTACCTGATCGCCACGAAAAATCCGGATATAGCCGCCATGTGCGACCGGGTCCTGCAAATAGAGAAAGGCAGAATCATCAGCGATACCGCTTTTCCGGAAGATTACCCGCAGCCACCTGAAATAATACCCGGTAGTGTGGCGACAAGTAATCAAGAGCCCGGCAGCGACAATCAGGACGAAGACGACGATAACGCACCCTCTTCCTGACACGCTTCTCCGCCTTCTTCGTCGTCATGAACCTAGATGCCAGCCGGTAATTTTAGTCATGCAAGGTAATTGCGGCCGTTGGGTAAGCTAACCAGGAGACATCCTGGATTGGAGAGGTTGAACCATGGCCGCATATTATATTGATCAAGATCATGATCAAGATCATCTGGATAACTACAGGGACGAGGAGCCATCCGGTTCGCTTGAGCCAGGCAGCACGTCGGAGATTGACGAGGACCAAGACGACCACGATGGCTTGGGGTTAGACACCACCGCAGCTACAGCCGCCATAGATGCAGAAATCAGCGCAGAACCGAATCCTGATATAATACCGTCCGGCTCCGGCCAGGAGGATGCCGGCGATGTCACCAGTTCCAGTTCCAGTTCCAGTAACAGTAACAGCACCAATCCCGGCACCGGCAGCGAGCATAGCCCCCACACCGGTTTCGACATCAATCAAGAGCCGGCTGAACCCGATAGCAGGGGGCGCTTTGATATAAATTTCCCGTTCAGCCGGCCGGCACAACCGGCTTCCTACGATCAGCCCCATCAGCCGGTATATCCCGAAATCCGGATCCCCAGGCGCTCGGGAGAAGAAGATGCCGCCTCCTTCCTCAAGTGGACGAGTGGGCAATTTGCCCCTCTCTTCTCTACCCCGGCACCTGCGCCAATGGAGAGCCTCCAGGAGCTGGAGGAACAGGAATCGGAGGAACAGGAGCGGGAAGAACGGGAGCGGGATGAACGGGAGCGGGAGGAATATGAAGCCGGCGATGACACTGAGGTAACTGAAGAAACCGATTATACAAATGAGGCGGAGGATATCTAGATCTCTAGGACGACTGGACCATAAACAAGGAGCGGATGGGGGCTAGCACTTCGCTGGGCACATATATATTCACCGCCTGACGCCGGCGCTGGGCAACTGCTCTTATAGTAGTGGAAAGACTGGCGATTTCGCTCACCCTGCCAAATTCATCCAATGCCAAAATAGGCGGCTTGTGCTCTTTGCTCCCCATCCGCCCAGCCACACCAAAAGCTGCATCCTTGCCACCACTCCAGCCGTCGCCTACACCCACGCCCTCACCTACGCCGGCTCCCACGCCGTCGTCCACATCTCCTTCTTCCACCGTGTAGACATCATACGGCACATCGGTGGTGTGATCGATCACCAGGTAATAATCGGGATCCCAACCATGCGCCGCCACCACTTCTCTCGCCGCATCCAAACCTTCCTCAATCGACCCTTCATGCGGCACCTTAAAAACCGGTTTCAGCAGGCGACGATCGAGAAACCGGGCCGCCAGATCCGCCAACACCTTATCTTTATGGCTGCGCCAGCTCTTCAGGGTAACGATCAAGTCATAGTCATCGATGGCGAGATATTTATGTAATAGTCCATCCAGTAACTGTCCTTCCAGTTCCCCCCTTCCACCACCATGACTATCGCCACAGCCAACGCCGCTGCCACTACCGTTTTCACCTTTACCTTGCAGCAAGAAAGGCCGGAGATGGGAAGAAGCACTGTCGACCACACTCATCTCACCCATCGCCACCAGCTCTTTTGCTCTCTGCCAGCAGCCTTTCAGCAACCATTCCTGGCTGCGGGTGGTCTTGTGCAAATAAACCTGCCAGTACATGAAATACCTGGCTAAAACATATTCCTCGATAGCCACCACCCCTTTGGCGGCCACCACCACCCGCTCGTCCACTACCGTCAAGGTGTTAATCACCCGCTGCAGATCGAAGCGACCGTAGGTCACGCCTGTATACAATGAATCCCGGATCAAATAATCCATACGATCCACGTCCAGCTGGCTTGAGACCAGCTCCGCCACATAACGGGGACCGGTAAAAGTGCCGGTCAATATAGCCGCCACCTGATCCGGCAAAGAGGCATCAATCTGCCGCAAGAGGCGGTTGATCTCCGTATCTCCCAGCACAATTTGCGCCGACCATACCTCATGAGGAACTCCTGCCGCCACCCGCTTTTCCAAAGCATGGGAGAACGGGCCATGGCCAATATCGTGCAGCAGGGCGGCACAGAGGGCGGTTAGATAAGTACCCTCGTCTATTTTCATCCCGCTATGCCTGAAGCGATCCAATATGCGCTGCATGATCCACATGGCACCTAAAGAATGGCCGAAACGGCTGTGTTCGGCGCCGTGATAGGTGCCGAACGACGCCCCGAGTTGCCTGATGCGCCGCAGACGCTGAAATTCGGGAGTGTCGATAATACGGCGCAGATGCCCGTCGGTGATGGTGATAAAATCGTGAATGGGATCCCGGTAGGCCTGCTCTCCTGCCCTCATGCCGTGCGCTCCGCTCCTTTTCCCCTGTCGCTTTCGCTCGCCCTTTTTCTGTCGCTTTCCCTATGCCTTCAGCCCTTTGCCTTTGTATTACCCTTTTTGTTTTTATTCTACCTCTTTTATATATGCGGGCGCTTTAAAATTACATGGACATCTATAATTCCAGGTGCTATGCTAATACTAAGCAAGGCAAAGGAAGGGGGATAGCACAATGAAGGAAAAGGTAGAAGCTGCTCTGAATAAGATTCGTCCTGCCCTTCAAGCCGATGGTGGCGACGTCCAGTTGGTGGAAGTTACCGAAGACGGTGTAGTGAAGGTGAAATTAACAGGTGCCTGCCGGGGATGCCCGATGGCGGCCTTGACCCTTAAAGCTGGTGTGGAACGCACGCTGATGCGGGAGGTACCGGAAATAACAGCTGTGGAATCTGTATAACGCCTGCTTCAGCTTTATATAGATTACACCGCAAGTATCCTGGCCGTGGTCGTGGCCGAGGTCGAGATCGAGGTCGAGATCGGGATCGAGATCGAAGCCGACCTCGGCCATTTTATACATAAATTTAATCCACTTATACCACCATAGCCCCGTTCGGACTCAGCACCTGCCCCGATATATAATCGCTTTCGGCTGAGGATAAGAAAGCTACAGCCGCCGCCACATCCGCCGCCGTCCCCAACCGACCCATAGGTACTTCCGAGGTCAAAGCGGATAGCTCACTTTCCGAAAGGTGCGTCAACATCCTCCCGGCTACCGCCCCCGGTGCCACGGCATTGACCGTCACGCCACCTCTCGCCACCTCTTTGGCCAAACTTTTCACCAAACCGATTTGTGCCGCCTTGGCTGCGGAATAGGCCGTCTCGTTGGCCGCCCCGATCAAGCCCCAAATGGAGGAGATAAGGATAATCCGCCCCCACTGCCGGCGGAGCATGGCGGGCAATACCGCTTTGGCCAGAAGGAATGCCGACCTGACATGAACGGCAAATAACCTGTCCCATTCCTCCGGAGTGGTGTCAAGCAACAAGGCGTAATGGGCTTCGCCGGCACAGTGCACCAATATATCCGGTGCGCCCAGCAGGCGACAACAATCCTCGACCAACTGGGTGCAGCCTTGTACCTGTGAGAGATCTGCTGTGAGCATCACACTGCGGCAGCCAAAGGCTTGTACAGCCCGGGCCACTTCTGCCCCCTCAGCCGTCCTCTGATGGCAGCATATGGCCACCTCCACCCCATCCCTGGCCAGGCGTCGGGCTACCTCCCCCCCAATACTCCCCGAAGCCCCCGTCACCAGAGCTATCAGCGGTTTGTGGGGGCTGTGCCGGAATTCGGGCGATGGATGGTATAGCGACGGTGACTGCCCGCTCGCTTGTGTTCGGGTATTGGACAGGTCCATTAAAGCTCCCATCCTCCAGTTACAGTTTCCATCCACATGTCAGAGCTCCCATCCTCCCGTCACGCCGATCACCGCTCCGTTGATGTAATCAGCCTCCGGCGAAACCAAAAACAGCACGGCATCCGCCACATCCTCGCTGGTACCGGGGCGGCCCACTGCCGCAATCGATTCCTTCATCCGCCGGGCTTCGCTTCTCTCCAGGTTGACGTTTTTGATATAGCCGGGGCAGACCACATTGACGGTGATGCCGAAGGGCCCTTCTTCCATGGCCAGGCAGCGGGAGAGGGCCACCACCCCGGCCTTGCCGGCCATATGCGGCCCGATATTCACCCTTGCCGCCGCCCGCTCGGCACCTTGCGCCCCCAGATTGACAATACGCCCCCACCCGGCCGGGCGCATATATTCCAGCGCCGCCAAAGAGCAATAAAATACCGCCCCCACCGTCCCTCTGATTATCTGCTCAAACTCCTCGGGGCTGTGATCCCTGACTTTCTTATAAGCGAACGGTCCGGCATTATTTACCAATATATCAATACCACCCAGCTTCTCCACCGTTTCCGCCACCAGGCGCCGGCAGTCCTCCGGGACGGTTACATCACCAGGCAAAGCTACCGCCCGCCGGCCTAAACCCTTCGCTTTTTCCACCACCTTTTCCGCCGCCTCTTTGCCGGTATTATAATTTACAGCCACATCGGCACCGGCAGCGGCCAGTCTGGTGGCTATCACGGCACCTATCCCCCTGGAACTGCCGGTTACTAAAGCCTTGCGCCCAACCAGATCACCATTTGGTATAGGCAAGGGAGATCACCTCAACCTATTCTCCTAAATCAGCCACTGCACCAGTTTATAACCTAAGAAAAGACCCAGAATTCCCGCCACCCCGGCTAAAGTGGAAGGGGCCGGCACGGGTAAACGCAACACGGCAAACACTATACCCACAGCTCCGCCCACCGCCATGGAGACCAATAGATCACGCATGCCTTTATTCACTCTCCGCTCTTCGGTAAATAACCACCGGGGCTCCAAGCGTACAAAGGTAAACTATAGCTAGGAGCTATTCCTTCCCGGCAGGAGGCTCAGGCGCTGGCTCAGGCGCAGGCGCTGGCGCAGGCGCAATATGCCCCAGCTTTTCCAGGGCTTTGATCATAGCCTGAGTACCTTCATTACCGCCGCCCGCCGCCTGTACGGTGCGGAAGAGCTGTTGCGCCAAAGCAGTACCCGGCAGAGGCATGTCCATCTGTTCAGCAGCTTCCAAAGCCAGGCGCAAATCTTTCAGTTGGAGCCTGACCATAAAGCCGGGTGCAAAATCGCCGGCGATCATTTTCGGTCCCAAATTGGACAACATCCACGAACCGGCTGCTCCCTTGGTCACCACTTCCAAAACCTTCTGCCGATCCAGTCCGGCTTTAGCCGCCAAAGCCAACCCCTCGGCGGTGGCCAGGATGTTCAGGCCGCATATCACCTGATTGCATAATTTTACCATTTGCCCGTCGCCATGCCCGCCGACGTGCACAATATTCTTCCCGAGCACTTCCAACACCGGCCGGCAGCGCTCCAGCACTTCAGCCCGACCGCCCACCATGATGGATAAGGTACCGGCAATCGCCCCCGGCTCACCGCCGCTCACCGGGGCATCAAGCATATCCACACCCTTTTCGGCGCAAGCCGCCGCCAGCTTCCTGGCCACCGCCGGAGACATGGTGGTCATATCAATCAAGGTCAATGGCGGCCTAGCCCCGGCCAGCACCCCGTCGGGCCCCAACACTACCTGCTCGACATCGGGCGAATCACCGACTATGGTAATCACAATATCCACCTTCCCGGCCACATCAGCCGGGTTTTTTCCCGCCTGCGCCCCCAGCGCCAGTAAAGGAGCCATTTTGGCGGCGGTACGGTTCCATACCACCAGCTCATAGCCAGCCTTCAACAAATTCTCCGCCATGGGCCGCCCCATGATTCCCAGCCCAATAAAGCCGATTTTGCACTTATTCGTCTTCGTCGCTTTCGCTTTGTCCATCGTCATCGCCATCATCATCCCTCCGCAAAACATATAGCCGTTGATCGATCTCTTTGAGGATGCCGGAAGGCTCCCCTACGCAATATAACCGCAGTTCGTGCAACGCCCTGGTACAAGCCACATATAAGAGATGGCGGGCATAGTCATCTACTTGGCAGGTAAAAGAGTCAGGCAGCTTTAGGCGGTAGGAATCTTTACCACAATCATAGATGGCCACGGCGTCGAACTCGAGGCCTTTCGCCAGGTAAACGGGGAGAACCAATATACCCGGGCGGAACTGCCTGTCGTCTTTCCTGATCAAACCGACTTCCGGCAAGAGTTGCTTCAGTTGACGGTATACCTTCTGAGCCTGGCCCGCCGTATGACAAATCACAGCGATGGTCTGCCTGCCCCTATTATGAAAATCAGCCACATCCCGGCTCAGGGCAGCTACCATCCTTTTCTCATCCCGAGCTACCACTATTACCGGTGGCACTCCTCCCCTGGCCACCGTTTCCACCGTCATCTCATTTTCCATCCCGGCACCGGAGCCCGCTGCTTCGGCCCCAGCCCCAGCCCCACCCCTCCTCGCAGGCAACAAAGACGCCGTAAAATAGGCGATCTCTTTGGTGGAACGATATGTGCGGGTCAAACGCAAGGTGATAGAGCGACGCCGACGGATATAATTCGTAACCTCCCCGCTGGGTTGCTCCCCGACGTATGGCTGCACGACCTGGTTTCTATCACCCAGCACCGTCATATCCGCAGCCGGAAAGGTTAATCCCAAAAGCTCAAATTGCGTGGCCGAATAATCCTGTGATTCATCGATTATCACATGGCGTACCTGTGGATAGACCGGTTTCCCGGTCAACAGGCGAAACATCAGCAAGAGCGGCGCCGCATCTTCATAAAAAACCCGCCCCGCATTTAGCTGCGCCAAAGTGAGCCGCCTGATATTTTCCCACTCATCCGCAGCCGGCACTTCCACACCTTCGGCAGCAGCCATCTGCCTAAACAGCTCTTCTTTTCCGAACAAATTTTTATATGCTTCTACCACATTGAACCCGGCCCAGGTGGCAATACGCTCTTTTGTTTCCCGGAACTCTTCTCTCGTGCGGGCCCGGCTTTCATAGCGCACTTCCCAATCGAACATATCAGGGTTGGCAGAGAGCTTCTCCTGCCATTCTTTCAGCCGCGCCTCCTCTACAGGTGCCAATAGATACAGCACCCTCTGTTCAATCTTGTGCAGGCGCCGGCCCAAGGGCATGGCCTTGTAGCTTTCATAAAAGAGGCGGCGCAGTTCGGCTTCTGAAACTATTTCCTGCCCTCGGTGATATATCGCCGTGAAATCAATTTCATTTCCCTCATCCAAATAGCGCACATACCTCTTTATCACCCGCAAAAAGGCAGCAGTCGATTTATATCTAACGCTTCCTAATCTGGCCCAGTAATTCCGCCCTCCCCGGCCTTCACCCCCGGAGTACAGATACTCCAGCTGATCGGCCATATCTTCCACCACCAACTCCTGCCCCAGGCTAGCCTGGGCAAATTCGGGGAAGGTGGTCTGCATGATATTTTCTTCCCCCAGTGCCGGCAGCACGGTAGATATATAATCGGAAAACACCCGGTTGGGCGAAAAGATGACGATATTCTCCGCCGTGATGGTATCCCGGAAGCGATAGAGTAAATAGGCCGCCCTGTGCAGGGCAATAGCCGTTTTCCCACTGCCGGCCGGTCCTTCCACCAGCACCAGGTTGTGCTCCTCATTCCTGATGATGCGGTTTTGCTCCCTCTGGATGCTGGTTATGATGGTGCGCATATGCCGGCCGGTGCTGCGGGCCAAAAGTTCCTGCAATACCTCATCATCAATCTTCAGGTTGGTATCGAACATGAACTTCATTTCGCCCTGCTCAATACGATATTGCCGCTTGAGCAAGACTTCTCCCTCTACCACCGCCGCCGCCGACTTAAACTCCGCCGGGCCGATCTCCGCATCATAAAACAAACTACAGATAGGCGCCCGCCAGTCATGCACCACAATCTGCCCGGAAGGCTCTTCATGCAGCGAAGCCAAACCCACATATATGCGTTCCACCTCGCTGCTCTCCCTCTCCCGGAAATCAATGCGCCCGAAATAAGGCGCCTCCTCCATCCTCCTCAAGCGCTGCAGCATTCTGTGGTAGAAGATGACATTCTGCTCGCTCACCTGTAAGTGAATGTTTGCTTCAGTCAGCTTCACCACATCATCCCAGGTGCGTACAAAGTGAGGAGCGTCCTGCCACATAAGGCGGCGATCTTTCTTCACCTGTCCTTTGTAATTGCCTACCACCCGTTCCAAATCAGCCAAGCGGTCGGCCAGCACCTTCTTGACATAGGCCAGCCACCTGACCTCTTCCCGCCACTCCTCCTCCGATATTTCCCCTCTCTCGCTCTCCACTGTCTTATATCTATTATCCAATCGGTTCTCCACCTCACCGCCAAGCTGCTTCCCAACGCCAGCCACTCCACCTACTCATTCGGGCGGAGCGACCAAGCTGCTGCACCAGCCCCACGCTCGACTTTCGGGTGTTACAAAAAACCTCTGGTAGCACTTCACTTCCGGTGTTGCCCATACCCATCTCTCCGGTGTTACCCAACTCTCCGGTGTTACAGTAGTTTCCCCTGTGGCAAGAGGGAGTAACGACGCACCATAACCTCTAGCCTTTATCGCCAATTTTTGCCTAATCTGTGGTTGTATTATCCCTAAACTCCATGCTCTCCTGCAATAATAGGCAAGAGCAACCGCCTCATCACCATACGCCACCTCATTCCGATCCATCGCCGCAACCCCCATACCCCCAAATCCGGCCACGGCCGCATCCACTCTTGCCTCCTCTCCACCTCGCTTGCATACCTCGGGCATTTCCAGCCATCCACATCAGAACCCGTATGGGAGGGGGGGTCCAAATAGGGACGCAATCTAGAAGGAGGTGTCCATTTTATTCCCCTAAGGTTTCGGTAGGGGCCATGGCGGGCGGCTTAAGGAAAAATATGGAAGGTAATGCGCGGAAAATTGCCATATACTGGAAATATACCCCCTCCACCGACCCGGCGCCGGCCTGTTGTGGCCTGATTTGGACACCCCCCAGCCCTCCCGGTCAGATTGCGGAGTTATTTGGACACCTCCTCACCGTGGCCAGCGGCGTGTGGAGTCGGGCGGTGTAAGGCATTGGGCGATTAGAGAATGTATCTAGACAGACCTTAAGCTGGTGATTTGTCCCAGACATCTACAAACTCCCTGCGTAAAGGCGGTCGTTCTCCATCGCCGTGCCCAGCAGTGCAACGATTGGCCCGACCCGGGTGAACATGGGCTACGGCATCATGCTCTCTGCAGCCGATATGCTGGGGAGTGATTGAGCAGATATGGTAACTTCGGACTCCCTGTTCACCCGGATTCTTCAGGACAACCAGACCACCGGGGGAAGGTCAATCCAGCGATTGATACCCTCCAACTCTCGAAAGAGATCTGGCGACTCTCTATGGAGAACCTCCCGACTCCGGCGTGTCCATTTCTTACTCCAAACGTGGAGGGGGGCTGTGGGGGTGTCCAAATAGGGACGCAATCTAGAAGGAGGTGTCCATTTTATTCCCCTAAGGTTTCGGTAGGGGCCATGGAAGGCGGCTTCAGGAAAAATATGGAAGGCAATGCTGCGGAAAATTGCCATATACTGGAAATATATCCCCTCCACCGACCCGGCGCCGGCCTGTTGTGGCCTTATTTGGACACCCCCCACCCCTCCTGGTCAGATTGTGGCCTTTTTTGGACACCTCCCCACCCTCCCCGGTCAGATTGCGGAGTTATTTGGACACCCCCTCACCGTGGCCGGCGGCGTATGGTGTCGGGCAGTGTAAGGCATTGGGCGATTAGAGAATGTATCTAGACAGACCTTGAGCTGGTAATTTGTCCCAGACATCTACAAACTCCCTGCGTAAAGGCGGTCGTTCTCCATCGTCATCCCCGATGGTACCCGTCTGCGACTACCGGGCGGTTACATAATGCTTTAGCGCATATGTCAAGGGCGACCGCTCCTTCCGCCTAAATTTGC
>DULU01000047.1 GCA_012840225.1 Bacillota bacterium | reverse complement strand
GTATATGGAAAATTCGGCGGCATTTCCTTCCATTTCTTTCCTGAAACCGCCCTCCATGACCCCAACCGAAACCATGAGGGAATAATTTGGACACCCCCGGCTAGATTGCGTCCCTATTTGGACACCCCCACAGCCCCCCTCCAGTCCTGTACTGTCCTGCTCTGCCACCCCTCCGCTACCCCCCTATGGCTGGGAAAGGGAAAGGGGAAGAAACGGTGAAGAATCTATGGTAGTAGATTGGTAATGTGTTGATATCGACGCCAAAGGAGGAGATGTATGGAGCTATATGAGGCCATACGCACCAGAAGGAGCGTGCGTGCTTATGAAGATCGTCCGATACCGGAAGATGTGCTGATGAGGGTGATGGAAGCTGCCCGACTGGCTCCTTCAGCCCGTAATCTGCAGCCGTGGAAGTTTATTTTGGTCACAGATCCGGAATTGCGCCGGCAGGTCGCCGAGGCGGCCAACGGGCAGATGTTCATCGCCACCGCCCCGGTGATCATCGCCGGTGTGGCGCTGGAGCCCGCTCATGTGATGAGCTGTGAAGTGCCGGCTTATGCCGTGAATTTGGGCATCGCCATGGAACATATTGCTCTGGCCGCCGCTGCCGAAGGCTTGGGCACCTGCTGGATCGGCGCCTTCTCCCAGAGCAAGGTGAAGGAAATATTAAAGGTGCCCGAGCCGTATAAAATTGTAGAGCTGATGCCTTTAGGCTATCCGAAGGAAGGCTCGGCCATGACCCGCCGGCCGCGCAAGTCCCTGGACGAGATCATTTGTTACGATACCTTCAAGTGAGAATATATATTGAGAATATAAACGCGGCGCTGTTCTGACCTATCTCTCCACCCATATGGGGGTGGTCCAAGCCCACTGCCCGTTGCGTTGGGCTACCCGTAGCCGGTACCAGGTGGTACCTGGCGCAGCGGGCAGTTTGCCTTGCCATGATATGGAGTATGCCGCTTTGGGGACGGCTTTGTGTATGCGGACGGCTTCGCTGCGGTAGCCACGCAGCGGTTGGCTGATGGAACCTTCCAGCAGTTCCCTCATGGTAGGTGTCAAGGTGACCCCGTTCATCTGCAATTTAAATTTGTCGGCGGGCTTCATGCGCACGGTGGCAATGACGGCTTGGGTGCCGGCCTGCCTGGGTGAGGGATTGGCTACAGCAAAGGAAGACCAGCTGCAGCTTCGGTCATCTTGATGATGTATATTATGCGGCACACGCTCTTCGCCGGCAAATGAATCGTCGGGCGATAAAACCGCTTCGCCCCGGAAACAGGGCTCTATATCCAGCAGCTCCCCGCCCTGGAGGGTGAGGGAGGCTTCTATAGGAATCTTGTCCTCTTTGGCCGCCCAGCCCCATTCGATGCGTACCTTGGCTTCTATGGCCGCTCGGCCGTCCATATTTGCCAGACCTGTGGCCTCTGCCGCCATCGCCGTCACTGTCGCTGCCGTCGCTGTCGCTGTCGCTGCCGTCGCTGTCGCTACCGCCGCCGCCGCCGCCACCACCTCCACCGCCTCAACCGCCGTCTGGGCCGCCGGCGCTGCCGGTGTCGGTACCGACAGGCGCAAGACTGGGCGCTCGTTGCGCAATATCTCGATATAGTCCACAAAATCGCAAGCGACGACCTCCACATAGAGCTCGTCGCAGGGAGACGGAGATGCGAGCTGTTGTGCATCCTGAATGGAGATGCCGGGCCAAGCTCCGTTGACCTGCAGCAAGGCCTGAATTTTGTCTCCGGTTACGGCGCAGGTGCGTCGCTGCTGCAGGGCGTCCCACAGCGCCTCCCTGGTGAGCGCCTCAGCCCACACACCGACCCGGCCGTCGCCATATGATCCCGGAAAACCGGCGTGATGATCCGTGGAAGCGATCAGGCCGAAGCGGTGGCCCAGTTTCAGGCCGTACTCTGCCGTGCTGCGGTAATCCCTAGGTCCCATGGTGTGCATGGAGGGGTATGGTGCCAGATCGCTTTCACTGCAGCCGTGCATGCTGAATATCTCCACCAGTGGTGAGTGTTTGCTGGAGAAATGTTCCCAGTTTATGCCTCTATACCCTTGTCTGTAGCCGATGTGATGGGGCACCAGCATGAAAGCCCGCCCCGTTGCCGCCAGCTTGGCCGCCAGTTCTGTTGGAGAGTCGCTGTTCACCAATGGCCCGTCGGTGTCGCGGAAATACACATTATGATCGCCATACGCCCGGGAGTGCCATTCATAGGAGAGAAAGGGGATAAACCTCCCAGGCTCCTCTTCAGCCTGAGCCAACTGCTGCAGGAGCGGCCAGTTTTCCGCACAACGGGCGAAGCCTGCCTTGTGATAGTCGATGATATGGGCATACCTGCTGCGGTCGTCCGGCATGTCCGGCCAAAAAGCGTGCCCGGTAACGGAACAAAAATCAAGCTGCAGCTTGGCACAGGCGATGGCCCTTTGCGGCGAGCCGTGCCCATAGGAAGCCGCCGAGTGGGCGTGCAGATCGCCCCAATACAGCCGGTATTTCTTCATGGATCCAGGTTCTCCAGTTGGCCGGTTTCCAGGTTGAGGCGCCTGTAGAAGCAATTTCTGGCCTCTCCGGCGGCATTTTTGGTATGGCAGATGCCGTCTTTGCCGGGGCCGCCTTTAGGACGCACCAGGTAGAGAAGGGAGTTCTGCTCGCAGTTGACGCGTATTTCCATCAGCTCGAAAAAGTGCCCCGAGGTCAAACCTTTGATCCACAACTCGTTGCGGGAGGTGCTCCAGAAAGTGGCAATGCGGGTTTCTATGGATTTGGCCAGCGCCTTCTCGTTGGTGTAGGCTAAGAGGATCACTTCTTTGGTGGCATAATTTTGCACCACCACCGGTATGATGTCGGGGCATTGCCCGGCGGCCTTGGCTATTTTTTGAAAATCAAGTTGCAGCTGCCGGCCTTCTTCCAGCTCGTTTATCCTTTTTTTGGTGTCTTCGGTCATAGCGTATGCCTCACTTTATCAGCCTAATGGCACTCATGGCAACGGCGTTGCCTATCGGGATACCAAACGGGATGTCCGTCGCAGAGCCCGCCCAACTGCCGGCTAATGATGCAGGATCCTCGACAAAAAGAGTCTAGTTCGCTCTTCCTTCGGCGAGTCGAAGAATTCTGTCGGCGGCGCTTGTTCCACGATGAGCCCTTGATCGAAGAAGACCATGCGGTCGGCGATCTCCCTGGCGAAGCCCATCTCATGGGTGACCACGATCATGGTCATGCCCGAATAGGCCAGTTCCCGCAGGACATCGAGGACCTCTTTGATCATCTCCGGGTCCAGGGCCGAGGTGGGCTCGTCGAACAGCATCACCTGCGGCTGCATAGCCAGCGCCCGGGCGATGGCCACCCGCTGCTGCTGCCCTCCGGAAAGCTGGTGCGGGTATTTCTGGGCCTGCTCTTTAATGCCCACCCGCTCCAGCAGGCTGTAGGCCAGCTCGTCGGCGTCTTTCTTGGGCATCTGCCGCACCCGGCAGGGGCCGAGGGTGATATTCTGCAGTACGGTTAAATGGGGGAAAAGGTTAAAGTGCTGGAAGACCATGCCGGTCTCCTGGCGGATGGCTTCGATGTTGCGCATTTCCGGGGTAAGTTCTACGCCGTTTATGATGATGCGCCCCTTTTGGTAGTCTTCCAGCCGGTTCAGGGTGCGGATGAAGGTGGATTTGCCCGAACCGGAAGGTCCGCAGACGACGACCTTTTCCCCTTTTTCTATAGCGATCGAGATCCCTTTCAGCACATGAAACTGGCCGTACCATTTATGAACATCTTCGCAGAGTATTATCGGAGAGGCATTCGCTGCCTTTACCTCCGCCGGAATGCTATGATTGTTTGTTCCCGTATATGCTCCAACTTTTTCCTTTATCTGTCTTGAAACCATCCCCGCCAAAATCGATTGCTCCCTTCAAACTCCTTGCCTTCTATTCTACATGACATAACCAACGCCTTTTTGCAAGTTCTCTACGGCAACTTTTAATCTATGACAATGGTCGGCCTTAACATTTAGCATTTGGCATTTGGCATAAATGGATTAAGCCGGAGGAGAAGGTAGAGAGAGGGAGTATAGAGAAAAGAAATGAATTAATTGTGCACATCCTACCTCACCGCCTGACGTTTGACGCCCGACGCCTGGTGCCTGATCCTGCTCACAGCCGGCAGCGGGTGGCGGGTGGCGGGCGGTGGGCGGGAGGATGGTGAAAGCTGCGATTGGGGGTATATTAATATGAAGAAAATGGTTGCATTCATCAAGCCGTTGTCGTTTGTGCTTTTATGCCTGTTGTGCCTGGCCGTTGGATCGGGACAGGCGTGGGCGCAGCAAGTGCTGAAAGTCGGATCGGACATCACCTATCCGCCGTTTGAATTCATAGATGATAAGACCAAGGAACCTACCGGTTTCGATATGGATTTGATCCGGGCTATCGGCAAAGTCATGGGCGTTCAGGTACAGATCATCAATACGGCCTGGGACGGCATCATTCCCGGTTTGATCACCGGCAACTATGATGTCATCATCTCGGCCATGACCATCACCGATGAAAGAGCCGCCGCCATCAGCTTCTCCGATCCCTATTTCAGCACCGGCCAGGTGATCGCCGTGCGCAAGGGTAGCAAAGGCATCAGCGAGCCGGCCCATCTGAAAGGTAAACGGGTGGGTGTGCAGATCGGCACCACCGGTCATTTTGCCGCCGAGAAAGTGCAAGGAGCCATGATCTTGACCTTCCAGACCATGCCGGAGGCTTTCCTGGCTCTCAAAGCCGGCCAGGTGGATGCCGTGGTGGCCGACGAGATGGTGGCGATTGAGGAGATGGCGGCCAATCCAGGCCAGACGGAAATTGTGGGCGAGCCCTTCACCGTGGAATATTACGGCATCGCCGTCAAGAAAGGGCGCACCGATCTGCTGAAGAAGATCAACCTGGCGCTGGCCCAGCTGAAGGTGGACGGCACCTATGACGCCATCTACCAGAAATGGTTCGGCGTGAAGTGAAGTAGACGACAAGCATCACATTACACATTTACATTACACCAGCCTAATGTGACGGCGGATGGGAGATTGGTGCGGTTTTGGATACAAATGCCGTTATAGCATATATCAGCGGGGTGCGGGCTCTGCTCAGCCAGTATTTTGAATATATTTTGGCCGGTGCCGGCGTCACCTTGGCCTTGACCGTCTCTTCGGTCGGCATAGGTCTGGTATTCGGCACGTTGATAGCCCTGGGCCGGCTCTCGCGCTTTCCGGTCCTGCGCTATGCGGCATCCGCCTATATCACCTTTTTCCGGGGTACACCGCTGTTGGTGCAGCTATTGCTGGTGTATATGGGACTGCCTTTTCTGTTAGGCACATCCATTGAGCGCTGGCCGGCGGCCATCGCCGCTTTGAGCATGAACTCGGCGGCCTATATCGCCGAGATCGTGCGGGCCGGCATACAATCCATCGAACGGGGGCAAAGGGAAGCCGGACTGGCTATCGGCCTGCGCCCCCGCCAGGTGATGACTTTGATCATCCTGCCGCAGGCTTTCCGCCGCATCATCCCGCCGCTCGGCAACGAATTCATCGCCATGCTGAAGGATTCGTCGCTGGTTTCCGTCATTGCCCTGGAGGAATTGCTGAGGCGCTCGCAGATTGTGGTCACCCGCACCTTCAGGCCGGTGGAAGTCTATGGCTTAACCGCCTTGCTTTATCTATTGATGACGAGCGTCATAGCCCACCTGGTTGGCCGCATTGAACGCCGACTTTCCGTGGAGGGCTATGGAGTGGTGGACAAAGCGGGGAAGCAGTCTCGCACCGCCGCCATCTCCGCCAATCCGTCCTGACCTATCACAGAGCCGGTCGGCCGGTCTGCGTCTGCAGGCCGGTCGGCCTGTCCGTAGACCGGTAGGCCAACCAGCCTCTGAGCCCAGCCAGTCGGCCAATCCCTTATCGATTCCTTCCCGCTCCGCTCCCGCCCCCGCCCTTGCCCCCTGCTCCTATGGTTCCTTCGCCCGGCTTCATCTTGCTTTTTTTCGGCAGGATTATCGAGGGGAGCCGGGGAGGGACTTTGTTTTATAAAGCGAATAAAGTATCTAAACAAAGTCAAGGTGTGAAATGTCATATGCGCATGCCGACAGGCAATCCTCGTTTGATGAAAGAGATTAACAAATCCATGATCCTTGAGTTGATCAAGGCGCGGGAGCACATCTCCAGGGCCGACATTGCCAAGGAACTGCACATCAGCCCGCCGACCGTTTCGAAAATCATCGACCAGCTGCTGGCCGAGAAGTGGATCATGGAGATCGGCACAGGAGTTTCCAGCGGGGGTCGCAAACCGCTGTTACTTAAGTTTAATGCCCGGCGCGCCTTCACTGTCGGAGCGTGGGTGGGCGACACTGTCCTGATGGCGGCCGTGGCCGATCTCAACGGGCAGATATTGCTGAAAAGAGAGGTCAAAAGGCCGCCGGAGAAAGAAAAAGCGAAGTCCGACGATCACTCCAAGAAGGAATTCCAGCTCGACAAAGAGTTAATCCTGCTCATCTACCGCACTTTGCGCGATGCCAACATCCCTGCCGGGAAGCTGTGCAGCATCGGTGTGGCGGTATGCGGCATCACCCGCATGGAAGGCGGCATCGTGGTGCGCAGCCGGCATCTGCCGGGATGGGAAAACTATCCCATTCAGGAGGTGCTGGAGAAGGAGTTTTCCGTGCCGGTGGTCATCGACGGCGATTCTTTTATGGCTGTTTTGGGTGAGGCCTGGCGGGGGGCCGGCATGGGAGTGCGCCACCTGGTGCGCATCACCATAGGGGCCGGCATCGGCTGCGGCATCCTGCTGGACGAGCGGGTATACCGGGGTGCCGACGGGGCGGCCGGCGAGATCGGCGATATGATCGTTGCTGATACTCTGCCTGCGCAGGCGCTGGCCGAGCGGGGTGGCTACCTGGAAAGAGCGGTAGGCTTGTCGGCACTGGTGGACGCCGCCGGCAGCATGTGGGCGGAAAAGGGCCGGTCCTCCCTCCTCTCGACCTGGTGCGACAATGATCCTGAGCGGCTGACCGCCGAAATGATATTCAAAGCGGCGGTGGCCGAAGATGAACTGGCTCTCTCTTTGGTGGAGAACTTATGTGAGGCGCTGGCCCGGGTTATTGTTAATATTGTTTCGTTTATCAATCCTGAAGAGGTGATTATTGGGGGGGAATTAGGGGAAGCGCGCCGGCTGATTCTGCAGAAGGTCAACAACCGGGTGAAGGAACTCCTGTGCACGCCGCCACCGATCCTTTTATCCAGCCTGGACCGGGATGCCGAACTTTACGGCGCCATCTCGCTGGCTCTGGCTCGGGTGATGCCCAGCGTGGAGGTGAGCTATGCCTCGAGCGTCCTCGACCGGGCCTCCGACTGACTGGTAGACTGACCGACTGAATGACCGACTGACTGATCCGCCGGCAAGCAGCCAAGTCTCTATACAGCCAAGTCGCCGAGTTGCCAAGCCGCCGAGTCGGCATAGCGGTCATTCGGCAAATAGCCGGATGTCAGGTTATTCGTTTTCTGCGGGAGGATTATTATTAAACATAAGGAACTAAGATACCAGCAACCAGTTTTTAAAGAGAGGGAGGTATTGTTATGACCATTAACTGGGGAGTGATTGGTGCCGGAGGGATCGCCTATCGGCGCACCATTCCCGAAGGCATTATGAAAGCGAAGAATGCCAGGTTGACGGCGGTGATGGATATCTCTGCGGAACGGGCCAAAGCGGTGGGGGAACAGTTCGGCGCGGCTTGGTATACAGATGCCGGCGAGCTGCTCAAGCGCCAGGATGTCGATGCCGTGTATGTCGCCACCCCCGTGGCGCACCATTATGATGCGGTGCTGGCCGCCGCCAGACAGGGCAAGCATGTGCTGTGCGAGAAGCCGCTCGCCTTGAGCCTGGATCAGGTGGACAAGATGATGGCCGTCTGCGCCGAACATGGCGTCAAGCTTGGCGCCGGTTACATGATGCGCTTCCATGGAGCGCACAGGCTGCTCCACAAAATGCTGCAGGAGGGGGAGCTGGGTCAACCTGTCCTGGCCCGGGCTCAGCTTACCTGCTGGTATCCTCCCATACCGGGTGCCTGGCGTCAGGACCCGGCGCTGGGCGGAGGCGGGGCTTTGATGGATATGGGCACCCATTGCCTTGATCTGCTGGAAATGCTGTTCGGTCCCATTGAGAGCGTCATGGCCGACATTTCCGTTCTCACTCATGATTATGCCGTGGATGATTCCTCGCTGGTGCTGGTGCACTTTGCCAACGGGGCCAAAGGCATAGTGGACAACAACTTCAACATTCCCGATATGGCGGCCTTGAACATCCTGGAAGTCTACGGGACGAAAGGCAGCGTGGTCTGTTCCGGGACTATCGGGCAGGGAGCGGGAGGCACGGTGACGGCCCGGCTGGAACAGGCGGACAAAGGGTATGATGCCCGGCAGCAGCGGCAAAGCCAAATGACCACCTTGAGCTACCAAGAGATCAATACTTATCAGGCTGAAGTGGAAAGCTTCGGGGAAAGCATTGAAAATAATAAGGAACCGGAAATAAGCGCCGCTTTGGGAAGGCGTAACTTGCAAGTCGTTTTAGCCTGCTACGAAGCGGCACGCACCGGGAGGAGAGTGAGCGTGCCCACCAACTAAATTAACATTATTACCAAAGTGAAAGGGAGAGAAAAGATGGCACAAAAAAATAACCAGTTGGCGATCAACGGGGGAACCCCGGTAACAAAGGAACCGTTCCCCATGTGGCCGCAGTTTACGGAGCAGACCATCCAGGCGGCCACAGAGCCCTTGCGCACAGGTAAAGTGAACTATTGGACCGGCACCTACGGGGTGGAGTTCGAGCAGAAATTTGCTGCCTGGAACGGAGTGCGGTTCGGCATCTCCACCTCCAACGGCACCAGCGCTCTGCATACCGCTCTGGCCGCCCTGGGCATCGGTCCGGGCGATGAAGTGATCACCCCTTCCTACACCTTTATCGCTTCCTCGTTCTGCGTCTGCCAGGCCGGCGCCATACCGGTGTTTGCCGATGTGCGCCGCGAGACGCACACCATCGATCCGGCATCCATAGAAAGCAAGATAACCAAAAAGACCAAAGCCATCATTCCTGTACATCTATATGGCATTCCCTGCGACATGGATGCCATCATGGATATTGCCCGGCGCCACGGTCTGGCGGTGGTGGAAGATTGCGCCCAGGCTCACGGAGCTCTCTATAATGGGCGCAAGGTGGGCACCATCGGCCATGCCGGCTGCTTCAGCTTCTGCCAGAGCAAGCATTTCACCACCGGCGGTGAAGGCGGCTGCGTCATCACCGACGACGAAGCATTGGCCTGGGAGTGCCGCTCTTTCCGGGATCATGGTTATGATGTCAAGGAAAGGCTGCGCCTTTTGGAACTGGAGGCGAAGCTGCTTTATATCCATAACCGCGTCGGTTTCAACTACCGCATGACGGAGATGCAATCCCTCATCGGCCTCTGCGAGCTGGAGCGCCTGGACTCCTGGAACCTGAAGAACAGGCGGCGCAACGGGGAAATGCTCACCAAGGCGCTGCAAGGTTCGCCATTCGTCCAGTACCTGCCGCCGCATAATGTCGACGGCAAGGTGAACGCTTTCTGGCTTTACCCGATCGTGCTCAACCTGGAAGCTCTCACCTGCGACAAGAAGACGTTCATGACGGCGCTGGAAGCGGAGGGAGTGCCGGTGGTCTTCGCACTCTGGCCGCAAAGCTATAAAGAGAAGGCGTTTAGAGAACACAACGGCTTCGGTGCCGCCCGCTATCCGTTCCGGGATCCGCTGACCGATCCCAAGAGCGTCAGGTACGATCAGGTGCATTGTCCCAACGCCGCCTGGTTGGAGGAGAGAACCTTCAGCTTCCCGGTGCACCCGGTGTATGAGGAAAGACATATCCAGATGATGATCGAGGCGTTTTTCAAAGTAGCTGAAGCTTATAAAGCTTGAGCAGAAAAGGGGGATCATCCATGCTGTGTCAGAATATTCCTCCACTGTTTCCGCAGCCTCAGCGCATCGTCGGCCAAGCCGGCCAGGAGGCCGGCGCCCCGGCCGTAGCCCTGGCCACCAAAGACGGCAGGACAATGGCTGAGATATATATCCCGCCCGATGCTTCCGACATGGAAAAGCTTGCCGCCCAGGTCATTGCCGCCGCTGTGGAAAACGCCGCAGGTATCAGATTACCTCTGCGGTATTTTTATGGACCGCCGGTTGAGCCGGAGGCGGCCTCTGCTCGCCCTCTTCCCATCCGCATCGGGGAATGTGCCAGACCGTTCATCACCCCGGAGCTCGGCGAGCCTCTGGTAGAGGCCGGATGCACTTCTCAGGCGGAAGCCTATGTGCTGGATATTTCCTCAGGCGGCATCAACCTCAAAGGTATGGGCGGCAGCGGCACTTACTATGCGGCGCAAACCTTGGCCCAGCTCCTTTCTTGCGACGGCATGACGGTGTGGGCTCCGGCCGTAACCGTCTGGGACTGGCCGGACCTCAAGGAGAGAGGGCTTTATGTGGAATCGAAGTGGGGCCCGGACCTGATGCGCCTTGAGGACTGGCAGCACCTGATCGATGAGATGGCCGCTCTGAAGATGAATCTGTTGGGAGTGGGGACATATGGTTGCTGGAGAATTCAATATGACGGCCGCTTAACCGAATTTCTCCTCACCCCCTTCAAGAAATTCCCCGATCTGCGCACCGAGAAGACCATCACTTATTATTCCGGCAAGAGCGGCGGCTGGCGCTCTCTGACCTACCTGCCGGCCATGTTTGTCGGCGATTTCTTCGGCGAGGTGGTGGCCTATGGCAAAAAGCGCAATGTCACCGTCCGGCCGCATTTCAACAGTCTGGGGCACAACACCCTGATCCCTCGCCTCTACCCGGAAACCTCGGCCAAAGATGCCCACGGCCGGGCGAAAGGGTATAGTTTCTGCCTTTCCAACCCGCGCACCGTGGAGATCATGTTGCAGTTGCTGGGCGAGACGGTGGAGCGCTATCTCCTGCCGCACGGCGTCGACCACATACACCTGGGGCTGGATGAAGTCTGGCCGATCATGGGAGGTTACATGCATGATCCGCACCAGCGGGTCGATCCCTGGTGCGAATGCCCCTCCTGCCGCCAGGCCGACATGAATCAACTCTTCCTCGATTACCTCTTCCGGCTGTTGCAGGGGTTGAAGGATATAGGCATCCGCCACATCACCGTCTGGCACGACCAACTGGAGCGGATGGGTCTGCTGAACGAGGAGTTCGTCCGCCGGCTGGAAGAGAGAGGGTTGAAAGAAAACCTCATCCTCAACTGGTGGTGTTATAAAGCTGAACCATTCACCACCATCAAACCTGAACTCGGCCTGCGCAGGCGCGTCACGCCGATGGGCGGCTACTTCTTCTGGTCGGCGTTGCGCAACCATCTGGTGAACATCGAGCGCATGAGCAGGTTGGGAGCAGCTCAGGGGGCGGAAGGTATCGAGGCCTACAGCGCCTATGACCCCGCTTTCGACAATCATCACCGGCTCCTCGCCGACTGCGGCTGGAATCTGAAGGCGGTGGAGGGGCTCCCGGCCTGGGAAGAGAAGTACGCCCGCTCCATCTTTGGTCCCCAATGGTGGCAGGAGGGGTTGGAAGCCATGAGAGCGCTGGACGAGCTCTCCGCCATCACCAGCACGACGGCGCCTTTGGTCCATGTGCTCGATGCTTACGTTTATAACTATGTAGACCCCAACCAACCCTATCCCCGCCAATATCCGAAGGAAGTTATGAAGCGGCTCCTCACCGAGAAAGAGCTGAAGGAGAAATTGGCGCATCGGGCGGACATCGCTGCCAAGGCTACTGCAGGCTTGACGGCTTTGGCTTCCCGCCCGGTAAACCGGCCGGAGGCTGTGCTGCAATATCTCGCCGAAGCGAAGAGGACAGAAGGATTGGTGCAGATATTCATCCATATCCTCGCCGCTTACGAGGCCTATGAGAAAGCCCGCCAAGCGGCGGGAGCTGCGTCCCAGGCGGGAGCTGCGTCCCAGCCGGGAGACGCAGCCCAAGCGGGAGCTGCGACGGATGTCGCCGCCCTGTTGAAGGAAGCCGAGCAACATATCGCCGAAGCTTTGCGCTACCAGCATGAAGTGGCTCTGGTGTTTGAGATGATCAAACCTCATTACCTCGTGCCGCATACCATGCGCAACTGGAGCGCCGTCCTGCCGTTTTTGCATGAGGTGCGGTTGATCATCCGCACTGCCATGGAGACGGCGGAATACCTCGCCTTGCCATTTGCGGATGTAGACGGATCAAGCGGTGTGTGAGGTTATATAAAAAGAGAAACGAGGTGCCTGCCGATGAAAGCCGGTTTCGGTGAAGTAGTTGTCACTCCTCCTCTCGGAACAGGAATGGCGGGGGATTTTACGGCCCGCCGGGCCGAGGGGATTCTGGACGATCTGTATTCCAGGGCGCTGGTGGTGTCGGAGGGAGATGTTCATGTTGCTTTGGTAGTCACCGATCTGATATATGTCCCCGATGCCGATGTCGCCGCCATGAAAGAGCGGGTGACGGCCGCTACCGGCATTCCGGGGGATCATATCCTGCTCGCCGCCACTCATACCCACACCGGGCCGATCACGGTGGCCAAACCCGGTTTCCACCGGGATGATGAGGCCATGACCACCTGGGTGCGCCTCACTGCCGGAGCGGTGGAGATGGCTTTCCGCCGCCGGACGGAGGTGAAGGTGGCTGCCGGGCGGGGTAGCCTGCCGGGAGTGGCCTTCAACCGGCGCTACCGCATGAAGAACGGCCGCGTCTTTACCAACCCCGGCTTGGGCAATCCGGATATTATCGAAGCGGCCGGTCCGGTGGATCCTGAGGTTGTGGTGCTGCGCTTCGACGACCTGGAAGGGCGGCCGGTGGGCATACTGACCAGCTTTTCCTGCCACTGCGATACGGTGGGCGGCAGCATGTTCTCCGCCGACTGGGTCGGGGTGGCGGCCGCCACCTTGCGCCGCATCTTCGCCGGCATGCCGCTCGGCAAAACGGAAGCGCAAAGCCGCGGTCCCGGCGGCATCCAACTTCCGCCCGACGGCGGAGGTGTCAACCAGCTCGGCGTGGTGGTGGTCAATACGGCGAGCGGCGATATCAACCATTTCAATGTGTTCTCCGGCAAACCGGGTTGGCCCGGAGCCACCTACCAGATCGGTGTAGGTTTGGCGGCCGAGACCGCCAGGGTAGCCGTCACCCTGAAGCCTGAGCCTTGCTCCGCCCTCGGGGCCGCTGCCCGCCGCATCACCTTACAGCGCATCCCGCTGGAGCAGTTTGTGGCGGAAAGCAAAGCCGCCCTGGCCGATCCCAGGACAGGGCGCATGGAAGCCAGGCGGGCTGAGGCCAATCTCAGCTATGCCTCCTTCTATGCCGAAGAGCCCCCGCAGGCCGAAGCGGAAGTGATTTGCCTGCGCATCGGGCCGGTGCTCATCTCCGGCTGCCCGGGAGAGATGTCCTGCGAGCTGGGGCTGGCCTTCAAAAAGGAAGTGCCGGCACCCTATGCTTTCATGGCCAATCTGGCCAACGGTTATCACGGCTATATCCCGGCCGCCCGTGCCTATGAGGAAGGCGGCTACGAAAACCGCTCCGCCAGGTATGTGCCGGGAACCGGCGAACTGATGGTGACCACGGCGGTGGAATTGGCCAAAGAGCTCTGGAATGAATAAATCCGGAAAGGAATAAATCCGCAAATTAAGAAATGCCTCTGACCGCATAATAAGGAAATAATATGGATAAAGGATAAAGGACCGGGCGGCCGCAGGTCACTGAAGCCTGCGCCGACCGGTCCATTTTTTGTCCGGGTTTAGGTTTATAACTTTACCGGGCGACCGGTAGCGATCGCTTCATCGATGGCGTAGCAGAGAGCCATGGTCTTGGCGGCATCGTCCAGATTGGCATGGGGCTTGCTGCCGTTCTGGATACAGGAGACGAAATAGTTGATCTGTCCCCTGAAGGGATGGTGGGTAACGTCCCCGCTGTCCGGCAGGATGGTGGGGTATTCCAGGTAGTTGGACTGGCCGGGGAATTTGTGGGAATAAAGCTTATTGTTGCGGATGGTACCTTTGGTGCCGTAGAGCGCGACATTGAAGATATAAGGCGTCCGGCATTCCAGAATGGAAGCCACTTTGCCGGCGGCACCGCTTTTGAACTTCAGTATGGCGGTGATATTCGGTTCGAACTCATAATCAGAGCCGGGGAAGCCCTTGGCTTTATATCCACACACTTCCTCCACCTCACCGACAAACCACCTGAGGGCATCGACCGCGTGGCAACCGGCGGAAAGAAGGCTGCTGCCGCCGGCGGCTTTGGTCCTGGACCAGGTATATTGGCCATAATGAGGCCCGATCCAGTGCACATAGTCGCATTCGGCGTACATGATGTCGCCGATGGCGTCGTCGGCAATCAGCTGCTTTGTGGTTTCGAACATGGGATTCCAGCGCAACACAAAACTGACGATGGTGGTCACTCCGGCTTCCCGGACCGCTTTTTGCATCTTTTGCAGTTCGGCGGCGTTCATGGCCACCGGTTTCTCGATCACCATATGCTTTTTGGCCGCTGCACCTGCCACAACATGCTCGCAGTGCAAGTTGGGAGGAGAGCAGATGGAGATGATGTCGATGTCCGGGTCGGACAAAAGGCTGTCGAGGCTGTCGTGTACTTTGGCGGTTACCCCGGTTTCCTGCAGTTTGGCCGCCGCCGTTTCCCGCCGCCGGCTATATATACCTCTCACCTCGGTAAACGGGTTGACCGTAAAGGCTCTGATATGTTCGCCTGAAACCCAACCGGCACCGATGATCCCTACTCCGTATGTACGACCTGCCATGGATGCACCTCCGCAAGTATTTTTTGTTACAAAACCACTCATTCGAGAAAGAGACGATGAATCCTATTTATTTTTCGGAAATCGCTTCCCGGCGAGCCGAAGCATTTGGGCCGGCTATTGGTCATGATCATGTGCCGACATGTCACATTTTCGTGCTACAAGGCAGGATTGGCACCGGTGCGGGGGAAGTATTCTTTGATATGGATAGTAAAAAGCATGCAATATCTTTTCATGTCGCAGATATTGCGGCAAAGAAGGCATATCATTGGATAATCGCCAACTACGCTCTTCCATAATGAACCTCTCCCTTCCGGTCATGGGTCAGATGTTGTCGCAGACTTTCGCCGGCATCATCACCCAGATGGTGGTCGGTCATCTAGGGGCAGCCGAACTGGCCGGGGTGGGGCTGGCCAATCGCATCATGTTTTTGCTGATCGGTGCCGTTTCGGCTCTCTCCGTGGGCAACACGGTGCTGGTAGCCCGGAATATCGGCGCCGGCGACGAAAAGGCAGCGCACCAGGTGTTGGCTCAGTCGCTGGTGGCCGGGGTGGCGGGCGGTGCCATCCTGGCCTTGGCCGGCATCTGCGTCAGCCGCTATATGATCCTCTTTCTCGTGCAGGGGAAAGGGGATCCGGCCGTGGTGGAGGCCGGGGTGCTCTATCTCCGCATCATCTTCGGTTCCATGGTGCTCGGTCTGCCGATGTTTTTTATCGGTGGCGCTTTGCGTGGCGCCGGCGACACAAAAACCCCCATGTTCATCTCCTGGGCGACGAACGGCGTCCAGATTTTGTTCTCTTATCCGCTCACCTACGGCCTGGGGCCGCTGCCCGGATGGGGCCTGCTGGGCGCCTGCCTGGCGCAGGGCCTCTCCAGAGCGGTGGGCGGCTTGCTTTCCGTCTGGGTGATCGTCAATCCCAAGATCGGCCGGCTGCGCCTGACCAGGGAAGTAAAATACAAACCCGACTGGACGATCCTCAAGCCGATTCTCAAGATCGGTTTCCCGGCGGCCGGCGAACAGCTGCTGCGCCAAGGCAGCCAGCTGATATATACCATGCTCGTGGCCAGCATGGGCACGGTGGCCATCGCCGCCAACGGCCTGGTGATGACCGTACAATCGCTCTCTTTCATGCCCGGTTTCGGCTTTGGGGTGGCCGCCACCACCTTGGTGGGCCAGTCGCTTGGGGCCAAGCGTTCCGAGGAGGCGGCGGCCTATGGCTGGCAGACCAACCGATATGCCACCTATTTTATGGCGGCGATGGGAGTGGTCTTTTTCCTCTTTGCCGAGCCACTGGCGGCCATTTTCACCACCGACCTGGAGGTGCGGCGGCTCACTGCCTTTTGCCTGCGCATCGTAGCCTTCAGCCAGATTCCCTTCAGTTACATCATGGTCTTGTGCGGGGCTTTGCGCGGTGCCGGCGATACCAAATGGGTGATGTATATCACCGGGGTGGGCCAGTGGGGGATACGCCTGGTGCTCTCTTTTATCTTCGGCCTGTGGTGCGGCTGGGGTTTGCCCGGTGTCTGGCTGGCCATGACGGTCGATGTCTTCGTGCGCATGTTCTTTGTGATAGCCCGCTTTCGCTCCGGCAAATGGAAGAATATCATGGCGGCGGCAGGGCCTCGGCCCGGGCGGCGGCAAGCAACTCATCCAGCAGGGCAATGACCAACAATTGGGAGCTGCGGCACAAGACATCATAGCCGTCGGTTTTGATGCTGGTGACATTGGTGGTGATGGTGATGTCGGCATATCTCCCGGCCGAGGCTCCCGGCAGATTGGTCAGCAAAATGCTCGGCACCCCTTTGCGCTTGGTTTGCGTCAAAAGGCGGACCACGGTGGGGTTCACTGCCATATAGGATATGCAAAAGAGCAGGTTGGAACCGGAAGAGAGGCTGGTCAGCGCTTCCTCGGCATCGCTGGTGAACTGGCTGGGGAGGGAATGTTTGCGCAGGCGGATGTGCATGATCTTGCCGATGCCGGCCGAGAGACCGGCGCCGAAGACCACAATGGCCGGGGCTGCCAAAATGGCGGTGACGGCCTGCTCCACCTTCCGGCAGTCGATGGTCCCGAAGGTGTCCAAAATCATCATCAGGCACTTCTTTGTCACCTGATAGACCGGTGTTTTCAGCCGACCGGCCGCTTCCTCCCGGCCATCATCACACTCTCTGCCGGCCGCTCTCTGCATCTCGGCTTTCAGCTCCGTGAAATTGCGGTAGCCCAGCCGCCGGCAAAGACGCAAAAGGGTGGAGGGATTGGTGTCGCAGCGCTCGGCTATCTCTTTGGCGCTGAGGTGGATGCCTTCCGGGTTTTCCAGCAGAAAGCGGGCCAGTTCCCTGGCCTTGCCCCGTTCCGTGCCCAGTTGGGAGGCGATGTGCTGATATACCGACTGCTGCTGATTTTGCCAAAGCAACTGGTCGATCATAGCCGGGCTGCCGGGGGCGGGTCTTCCTTTGTCGCTCTCTTTCATACTCCTCTTTCCTAGCCGCCTTTACCTTTGCGATTACCTTTACCTTATTACCTGTATCACCCGTATTCTCCGTCTGCAGCTTTTTTCCTGGAGCAATAAAAATATCAGAAATATGGGACGCATCATTTGAAGGCAACCCATCGGGTGGTCTGCGACGCCTTTCGCCACATTTAGCTGATCAATAGCTCCAATTATAAATGGCGGGAAGCTCGAAAAATATCATAAACAGAATATTAATACGGAGGAATTTACTCCCAGGCGGATAACATGATCATAAGGAAAAGACGCGAGAAGGAAAGGAGAATTAAGGATGGTCACTATTGGTGGATGGAAACGAGCCAAATCCGGAGTGCTTTTGGTAGGAATCCTGGTATTAGTTTTTGTTTTGGGCATGGCTGCCTTGGCCATCGGGGCGGCTGCAGCTGAGAAGGTGAAGATAACCGCCGTTTTTTCGCCTGATCTGACAGAGCAGATTCAGGCGGCCGCCGCCCGCTTCATGGCCAAAAATCCGTCTGTGGAAGTGGAAGTGCTGGGATTTGATGGGGACCGCAACGATTACATATTGGTGCGGCAAGCGGCCGGCATGCCGATAGACATCATCGAGGCCAGCACCACCATTTCTCCGGTTTTGATCGGAGCCGGCGTGGGGGCTGAGCTCTCCAAATTCCTGGACGAAGATCCTGATCTGGCTTTGGCCGATTTCGCTCTTGGCGCCGTCCGCCCCTTTATGCGGTCCGATAAAGAGATCTATGCTCTGCCGATGGACCTGCGCATGTATATTGTGATCATCGATATGGATAGAGCCGATGCCGTCGGTCTGGCCAATCCCAACACCTTGAGCAAGAAGGATTGGAACTGGGATAGGCTGGCCGAATATGCCAAGCGTTTGACGAGCTTCACCCCTGAGGGCCAGGTGGAGCGCCCCGCCATCGCTATGCGCTGGGATGCACCGTTCAACT
This sequence comes from Bacillota bacterium, assembly GCA_012840225.1. Taxonomy (GTDB): domain Bacteria; phylum Bacillota; class Limnochordia; order DTU080; family DTU080; genus DULU01. The sequence goes on along the minus strand of DULU01000047.1, from coordinate 31,974 downwards.
TCATTTACCAGGCCGGCGGCAGGTTTGTCGATCATCCGGTGACGCCGCAAAAGAGCACCTTCAACACCCCTGAAGCCGTGCAGGCTCTGGAGTTCATCCAAAGCCTGATGCTTCCCACTCCATATCTGAGGGTGGACGGCAGTCTGGCCAAGAAGGATGCCTGGATGCAGCTGGGAGCCACCACCAAGAGCGCCACGGAACTGGCAGGCGGGGACATCAGCTTCGATGTGGTGCCCTGGCCGCATGGACCGGTGGACGACAGCATGGTAGTCGGCACGACGGGTCTCATGCTTAATTCCCAGTCGAAGAATAAGAACGAGGCCTGGTCTTTCCTGAAGCACCTCCTGACCGATGTGGAACTGGTGCGGGAGAACATTGTCAACACCATGCGTCCCAGCGCCTACCTGCCCTACCTGCGCTACTACACTCCGGCATACTTCCCGGCGGGCCTGCCGGCCGGCTTTGCCCTCTTGCCGCAATTTGCCGCCAGCCCCACCCTCGATACGGCGCCGGCCTTCAACGGATGGGAGGAGATTGTGGAGCACTATCGCAACCTGATTCGCCGCTCGCTCCCCACCGGAGAGAAGTCGCCGCGCCAGATCCTGGAGGAACTGGATAATTTTGCTGGAACTTTCCTACCGGTGAGATAACATGAACAAAACCGCCCGAGCGGAGGTTCATGCCGGTAAAGACACTTCATTTTTGACCAGACCGCCCTGGGAGATGGTGTGGCCCGCTTCCAGGGCGGCCCGGGCTAAGCGATATATTCTCGCCGCCGTCCGGAAAATCGAGGAAGAAGCTCTGCGCCGCGCCGTGTGGGAGATGCTGGCGGCGGGGGCGGGAAAAAGCCTGGACGGCCGCCTGAAGACCGGCGCCGCCATGAGTGTCCCCCAAGGCGCCTCCCACGGCGCCGCCATGAACGCCACCAACGGTGGTGGTGGGATAAGGCTTCTGGAAGAGCCGGCTTTTCTGGCCCGGACTGAAGGGGACAGCCTGATGGCGGCAGTGGCCGCCAGGCTACGTCGTCCTCTTCCATATGATCCGCTTTTGGCCGCCCCGGCTGCCGGCCGGAAGAGCCATCACTGCTATCCGGGCGGCTGGGCGTTGCATACAGCCTTGAACCTGCGCGCCGTCCATTCATTGAGCCGGGCGGCGGCCTCTTGCAAGGGAGCGCCCGTACAACAGGATTACCTATTGGCCGCCATGTTGCTCCACGATTGGGCCAAGCTCAAGCTCCTCTTCTGGCACGAGGATCATGAGCTCGATGATGAACTGGGCAGTGCCCATCACCTGGTCGCTTTGGCCGAAGGTATGGTCAGGGGACTGCCGCCGCCGGTGATTAAGCTCTTGGCCGGTGTGCACAACGGCTGGTGGCGGCGGCCGGAAGGTGTGGTGGAGAACCTGGAGGCAGCTGCCCGGCTGGCCGGCATCGACGCCGAAAGGCAAGGGTATCTCCAGGCGGATCGCTATACCGCCGGCGTGGAAGGCTGGATCGCTCATCAGGCGGAGGCCAGCTGGTATACCTGCACCAAAAATGCCTATCAGGAGATTATGGGCTATATCCGCTCCTGGCATGAAAAACGGGCCCTGCCATACACCCCGGCGAGATGGAGCCATGCCGTCTTCGCCTTTTTTGATGAATTCAACCTGCTCTCGGTGTTGGCCGCCGGCGGGGAAGAGGCCCTGTTCGCTTTTCTGGACGACTGGTGGCACAACACTCTGGGAGAGAGATAGGGGAATGGGGAATACATAACATGGAGCTCATATTGATCAGGCACGGCCAATCGGAAAAAAATGCCCGGCTCAGCCTGTCAAAGGACAGCCGGCTTACCCCTCTGGGCCGCGAAGAAGCGCGGCGAACGGCGGCGGCCCTTTTGGAAAAGCGCATCCGGAAACTATACTGCAGTCCGCAGCAGCGGGCCCTGGAGACGGCTGCCATCTTGGCGCAGGCCTGGCGCTGCGAGGTGGAAGTGTGGGTCGCCTTGGCGGAGAAAAATTTCTCGGGTGAAGAGCACGGCTTGCGCCGCTCGGAAATCCTCGCCCGCTTCCCGGGCTTTCGCCTCCCTCCGGAGGTGGACGAGGAAGGCTGGGCGCGGCACTGGCAGGAAGAGAGCAATGAAGAGCTTTCCCGGCGCATGCTGGGAGTGGCGACCATGATAAATGAATGGGCTGCCGGCTCAGCCGCTCTGGGAGCCGCCCAGGAGGCCGCTCAGGGGACTGCTCAGGAGGTCGCCCAGCCGGTCGCCCCGCCGGTCGCCCAGCCATCCGCCCCGCCGCTCGCCCCGCCGGCCACCATAGCCTGCGTGATCCACGGCACCTCAGGCAATGCCCTGCTGAGACACCTTCTGGGCATAAAAGAGGAGGGGCGTATCAGGTTTCGCCTGCAAAACTGTAGCATCACCCGTCTGGTCTTTGAACCGGAGGGTGTTCTGAGAGTGTATTCGCTGAACGAAGTGCATCATCTGGACGGCCTGGCCGGCTCGGCGGACCTTACCGGCCAGGGCGGCCCTGTCGGCCAAACCGGCCTGACCGACCCGGCCGGTCTTACCGATGAGGCGGCGGAGGAAATCTCATAACAAAATTGATCCGGTGCTTCGGTTCTTCCTCGCCGTGGATGAGGTTATAGGTTTGGATCAACACTTCCCCGCCTTCATATACCGTCGCCACGCGCAGACGGGGGATGTGCTCTCCCCCCACCTTGGTGCGCTCAATGCCCGGCAGATGGATATGGGCCAGCCCGTGCTCATCGAGGACGAAGGTGGTGGCCTGGTCCAGGTTGAGGTGCGTGTGGCCGGTAAACACGGCGGTGAGGTTCGGCAGCCGCAGGATATCCTTCAGCAAATCGTTTTTCTGCGCCCGCGGGCCGGCTTCGGGAAAGATGCCGGCTATCGAGGCATGGGTGAACAGCATGACCGGCATCTGTGGAGCCGAGCGCAGCTGCTCCGCGATCCAGTCGGCTTCGGCCTGGGAAAAAGTCTTCCCCCTGTCTTCCGCCGTGGCGAAGACAAAGCGGATGCCGCCATATTCCTTGACATAGCTGATGTCCGGGATCTCCCCCGGATCATCGTTCCACTGGGCGGCATAGGTCAGATAAAGCTCCCGGCCTTCGTTCAGCTCCTCATTGCCCATGATGGTATAGAACGGGGTGACGAGCTTTTTTAATATGGCCGTGGCTCCCTGGTATTGAATCAGCTTGCCGCCGTGGATCATATCGCCGACGCAGGCGGTAAAATCGATCTTCTCCGCCTCGTTCAGGCGATTGATCAAGGCGATGGCCCGGTCAAACCACAGAAATACCGGATCAGGTTTCGGCTCCACATCACCCAGCAAAGCAAAACGGCATATAGCGGCAGGCACGGCGATCGGCATCCTCCTATCTGTCCTATCCTGTTGTCCTAAATAAGCGCTTCAGTATTGGTACAAGTATGACGGCCGGCGAGGACGACTGTCGTCGATATGGACGAGGATGAAGTCGTTTATGGCCATCATCACCTCGCCTTTTTCAGGTTCGTTAAAGGTCACGTGATAGGCCTCGGCCAAATAGAGCAGCTTTTTGTGGTCCTCCCTGGTGCCGACGCGCCGGAAGAAATCGAGATTGACCTCACTGTCGGCAATCCCATCCCGGCCGCCCTGGATGAGCAGCAAGGGACAGTTGATCTGCTCGGCAGAGAGGAGAATGTGGGCCTGGATCTTCTTTACCTCCGTATACAAGTTCAGGCTGGCTTTGTAGTAACATAGCTTGTCCCGGCGATAGGATTCCACTACCTCCGGATCGCGGGAGATCAGCTCCAGCGGCCGGCCGGCGTTTATCTTCATCCTGGGCAATACAAAATGCACGCACCGGGCCAATTTGTCCTTCCAGGAAGGGATAGGCATGCGAAAGCGCAGGAAAGGAGAGAGCAGGATCAAACCCTGATGCATTTGCGGGTAATTCAGGGCATAGGAGAGAGCCAGGAGGGCGCCGACGCCATGTCCCAGCAGAAAGAGGGGCGGAGGCACCCGCAGCGCCACGAAAAAGGCATGCAGATCTCTTATATAGGTAGAAAAGGAATTTATATGCCAGCGTGGGCCGGTGGAGCGGCCGGCGCCGCGCATGTCGTGCCGTACGACATAATATCCCTGAGAAGCCAGATAATTGGAGAGGGCATCGTAGCGTCCCAGATGCTCTCCCCCGCCGTGGAGGATGGCTATGGAAGCTTTATATGGTCCATATTCCAATTTTTCTTCCACATAATAAAGAGAAGCCCCCCGACGCGGCAGCCTACCGGATCGAGTGGTGATCTGCATGGGTTCCATCCCCTTTCGGCTCAAGCGTCCCTGAAAGCTCTTCAGGCATTACGCATAGAATTGCCGTTTCATTTCCATATATGATCGTTTTGTCCTGCCGGTATTTTTGCCGTGGCCATTTTCCTTTCAACCTGCCCACCCCTCACCCCCGCCTTCCTCACCCCTCTTGCCCCCGGTTGACAGTTGCCCCGCTTCATGATATATCGGACAGTGGCTGGATGGTGGTCGCCGGATGGTGGTGACCGGCATACTGTATACCCATAGGTATAAATGAATTTTGCTTATGAATAGAAGGATATGCGCGAGTTGTCAAAGAATAAAACCAAGGAATAAACAAGTGCCGGGCTCGGCGGCAGAAAATAACCGGGCAATTTTTAGTGAGGAGGTTTGCGATTTTGATCACAAATGTTCCTGAGCGGGCACAGCTTCCGCAGGAACTGCTGGATTTCGTCGAGGAGTGGCGCCACCGGCCGGGGAACCTGATCCAGATCCTACACCGCATGCAGGAGATATATGGATACATCCCGCGGGCCGAGGCACTGGAGCTGGCCAGGGTGCTGGATGTGCCTTTGGCCAAAATTTATGGGGTTATCACGTTTTATCACTTCTTCAAGCTGAAGAAGCCGGGCCGGCACAACATCCAGGTGTGCATGGGCACCGCCTGCTATCTGAAGGGTGGGCAAGACATCATCGAGGAGCTGGAGAACCTTTTGGGCATCGGTATCAATCAGACCACCGACGATGGCGAGTTTTCCATTGAGGCAGTGCGCTGTGTGGGTTGCTGCGGCCTGTCCCCGGTCATAGTGGTAGATGGGGAAGTACATGCCAAAGTGACTAAAGATCGGTTGCCTGAAATACTGGCGTCTTATCGCAAAAACTGACATAATTGTGTTGAGGGGAGGGGTACCATGGAGCGTCTTTCGAGGGCGGAGCTTCAGCGACATCGTGAAAATGAACGCAATCGCAGACGCGCCGTCAGGTCCAGCAACATTTTGATCACCGTCAGCATGGGAACAAGCGGCATCGCTTCTGGTGCTCAGAAGACTATGGACGCAATAGCCGACTGGTTGCAAAAAGAAGGTGTGACCGACGCCGTTTTGAAAAAGACGGGCAGTCTGGGACTAGATTTTGCCGAGCCTACGGTGGAAATATCCATGCCGGGTATGCCTACGGTCATCTATGGGCATGTGGACGCCAAGATGGCGGAGAAGATTGTCAAGGATCATATCAAAGGCCGGAAGTTGCTGGACGGATGCATCTACGACCGCCCGGCGGTAGATATAGTGGAAGAGCAGGGTGTAAACAATGGCATATAATAGATTTATTCTTGTTTATAAAAACCCTAACAGCGATGACAAAAACCAGGTGAAAGAGTTCTGCGAAAGTCTGCGGCAGGCGCTCGACGCCCGGGACCTCACCGACAAGGTGCAGGTGGTCAAAGCCGGCTCTCACTGGTTTTGCGATACCGGCGTGGCGGTGAGAGTCCTGCCTGAAGAGGCCTTTTATGTCGGCGTGGAGCAGAAGGATATCGCCGAACTGGTGGATGAGCATATCTGCCAGGGCCGGCAGATCGACAGGCTGCTATATCAATCCGAAGAAAACAAGCGGCTGGTGCGCCTGGGTCTGGACTTCATACAAAAGCAGTTCCGGGTGGTGCTGCGCAACTGCGGTATCATCGATCCGGAATGCATCGACGATTATATCGCCCGCGACGGTTACCTGGCCCTGGAGAAAGTGCTCTTCGACATCACCCCGGAGCAGGTGATCGAGGAGTTGCGCCTCTCCGGCCTGCGGGGACGGGGCGGTGCCGGTTTCCCGACCTGGCGCAAGTGGCTCTTCACGAAAGAGGTCAAAAGCGATGTGAAATACATCGTCTGCAACGGTGACGAGGGTGACCCCGGGGCGTATATGGACCGGAGCGTCCTTGAGGGGGACCCCCACTCCATTTTGGAGGCGATGATCATCGCCGGCCATACCTGCGGCGCCCAGAAGGGTTATATCTATGTGCGGGCGGAGTATCCCCTGGCCATCAGCCGCTTGGAGAAGGCCATCGCCCAGGCTCATGAATACGGGCTCCTCGGCGAGAACATCCTGGGCTCCGGTTTCTCCTTCGATATCGAGCTGCGCCTGGGGGCCGGCGCCTTCGTCTGCGGCGAGGAGACGGCCCTGATCGCCTCCATTGAAGGGGAGAGAGGCATGCCGCGGCCGAGGCCGCCTTTCCCGGCGGTAAAGGGCCTGTGGGGCAAGCCCACGGTGATTAATAATGTCGAGACATATGCCAATGTGCCGGTGATCATCAGCAAAGGCGGCGCATGGTTTGCCAAGATCGGCACGGAGAAATCCAGGGGCACCAAGGTGTTCGCCCTGACCGGCAAGATTTCCAACAGCGGCCTGGTTGAAGTGCCGATGGGCATCCCGCTCAAGGACATCATCTATGCCGTCGGCGGCGGTATAGCGGGCGGCAAGGCTTTTAAGGCGGTGCAGACCGGCGGTCCGTCCGGCGGCATGATCACGGCCGACTATCTGGATGTGCCCATCGATTACGAACACCTGACGGAACTGGGTTCGATCATGGGTTCCGGCGGCATGATCGTCATGGACGAAGACGACTGCATGCTGGATGTAGCCAAGTTCTACCTGGCGTTTACCGTCGACGAGTCGTGCGGCAAATGTGCTCCCTGCCGGGTGGGGGGCAAGAAGCTTTATGACATCCTCGACCGCATCAGCAAAGGGCAGGGCCGGGAGAACGATCTGCAGCTGATCGAGGAGATCGGTTTCGCCATGAAGCGGGCTTCGCTGTGCGGCCTCGGGCAGACGGCTCCCAACCCCGTGATGGCAGCCATCAGGTATTTCCGCAAGGAATACGAAGCTCACATTATGGACAGGGCTTGTCCGGCCGGGGTTTGCAAGGATCTGATCAGGTATTATATCCTGCCCGACAAATGCATCGGCTGTACCGTCTGCGCCCGGCGGTGTCCGGTGAAGTGCATCCAGGGGGCGCGCACGGAAGTGCATGTGATCGACGAGACCCGCTGCATCAAATGTGGTGAGTGCTTAAAATCATGCAAATTTGGCGCTGTGGTGCGACAGTGACCGGGAGAGACCAGATATGATAAAAGCAAAAATTAACGGACAATTAGTGTGGGTACCGGAAGGGACATCCATTTATAATGCCGCCTTGAAAACGGGCGTGAAGATCCCCGTCCTATGTGGTCATCCTGATCTGGAAGCCTGGGGGGCCTGCGGCATCTGCGTAGTGAAGGAGCGTAATTCGCCCAAGCTATACAGGGCGTGTGCCACGGCCATTGAAGAGGGGATGGATATCATCACCCACGATGCCGAGTTGCACCGCATCCGCAAGACCGTCATCGAGCTGATCTTATCCGTGCACCCCAATTCCTGCCTGACCTGCCCGCGCAACCAGACGTGCGAGCTGCAGCGGCTGGCTGCCGATTTCGGTGTGCGGGAGATGCCGTTTGACATGGACGTGCCGTCGTTGCCGAAGGACACTTCCACGCCTTCGATCGTGCTCGATCCGATGAAATGCATCAAATGTGGCCGCTGCGTCAAGGTGTGCCAGGATATGCAGGATGTGTGGGCGCTGGAGTTCATCGGCCGCGGCCACACGGTGCGCATGGCGCCGGCCGGCGACATTGCTTTGAACGACAGCCCGTGCATCAACTGCGGGCAGTGTTCGGCGCATTGCCCGGTGGGGGCTATATATGAGCGTGACGACACCGCCTTGGTGTGGTCCGGCCTGGCGGATAAAGCCAAGCATTCCGTGGTGCAGATCGCCCCGGCGGTGCGGGTGGCCATCGGGGAAGCTTTCGGTTATGAGCCGGGAGAGATCTCCACGGGCAAGACCTATGCCGCCTTGCGGCGGTTGGGCTTCGACACCATATTCGACACCAACTTCGCCGCCGACCTGACCATTATGGAAGAGGCCACCGAGTTTGTGGAGAGGTTTGTCCACGGTAAAGGTCCCTTGCCTTTGATCACCACCTGCTGCCCGTCCTGGGTGGACTATATGGAGAAATATCATCCGGAGATGATCCCGCATTTCTCGACGGCCAAGTCTCCGCAGATGATGCTGGCGGCCATGACCAAAACCTATTACGCCCAGAAGATCGGCAAGAAGCCGGAGGAGATCTTCCATGTGTCGGTGATGCCGTGCACGGCCAAGAAATGGGAGATCATCCGGGACCAGGAAGGGCGCTCCTCGGGAGTGCAGGACCTGGATGTCTCCATCACCACCAGGGAACTGGCTTCCATGATCAAATCCTCCGGGATAGATTTCAACAATCTGCCCGATGAGGAAGCCGACCATGCCTTGGGCATCTATAGCGGCGCCGGCACCATCTTCGGGGTGACCGGCGGGGTGATGGAAGCCGCTTTGCGCAGCGCTTACTTCTTCATCACCGGTAAGAATCTGGAGAAGGTGGAGTTTCACGACATCAGGGGCCTTGATGGGGTGAAGGAGGCCAAGGTGAATATTGCCGGCACCGAGGTGCGGGTGGCTGTGGCGCACTCCATCGCCAATGTCGCCTATGTGATCAACAGGGTGAAGGAGGCCTTGGCCAAAGGGGAAGAGCTGCCCTATCATTTCATCGAAGTGATGGCTTGCCGCGGCGGCTGTATCGGCGGCGGCGGCCAACCCTACGGCACCACCGATGAAGTGCGCATGAAGCGTATCGCCGGGATATATAAAGACGATGAGCTCTCCAAGGTGCGCTTCTCCCATGAAAACCCACAGATCAAGACCCTCTACAAGGAATTCCTGGGCGAGCCGCTGAGCGAGAAATCCCATAAATACCTGCATACTCATTACACGGCGCGCAAGATCTACCAGCGTTGAAGAGGAGATAGCCCGGGCAAAGCAAATACAGACCACGAGGGAGACAAACGGCCATGGGTACCGGACTCGCCGGCTAGTTGGCGATGAACGGTCCGTCCCATGGCCGTTTTGCCCATATGGAGACTGGGAGTGGTGACAAGATGACGCAGGCGGTGCCGGCGGAGCAGGGGAGAAGGCTGGCGGAGCGGGGGAGAAGGCCGGCGGAGCGGGGATTGCTGGATGCGGCGCTGCGGCCGCTGCCGCTGGGGGCCATCCGTCCGGCAGGTTGGCTGAAAGACCAACTGCGGGTGCAGGCGGAGGGGCTGAGCGGCCACTTGGACGAATTCTGGCCCGATATTGCCGATTCGGGGTGGTTCGGAGGCGAGGCCGAAGGTTGGGAGCGGGCGCCCTATTGGCTGGACGGCTTGGTGCCGCTCGCCTATCAGTTGGGTGATGAGGCGCTTGTCGCCAAAGCGGCGCGCTATATGGATTACATAATAGCTCACCAGGCTGATGACGGCTGGCTGGGGCCGACTAAATGCCGGTCGGGCAAATACCGGCCCTATGACCCCTGGCCGGTGTTCGTGGCGCTCAAGGCGCTGGTGCAATATTATGAAGCCTCGGGAGACGAGCGGGTGCCGGGGGTGATTGAGCGTTTCCTCCGCCGCCTGGATCACCTGCTGGATGAGCAGCCCCTCTTTGACTGGGGCAAGTCGCGCTGGGCGGATCTGGTGTGGACCATCCACCGGCTCTATGACTGTTTCAGGGATGAAGGCGGGAGTGGGGACGAAAGCGGCGGCCGGGACGGGGACGGATTCGGCAGCGGGAATGGAAACGGCACCTGGCTGTTGGAGCTGGCGGCCAAAGTGCGGGCTCAGGGGTTCGATTGGGCCGGCTGGTTCAGGAGTACGCCAATTACCACCCGCATCCGCCGGGGGGAGCATTCGCAAATCAGCCATGTGGTGAACAATGCCATGGCTGTGAAAGCGCCCGGGGTGTGGTATAGGCAATCGGCCGCTCCGGCCGACAGGCAGGATGTTTATCTCATGCTTGACTTGCTTGACCGCTACCACGGGCAGGTGACCGGTGTTTTCACCGGCGATGAGCATCTGGCCGGGCGCAATCCTTCCCAGGGAACGGAGTTATGCGCCGTGGTGGAGTTCATGTTCAGCTTGGAGGTTCTGCTCAGCTGCCTGGGCGATCCGCAGCTCGCCGACCGGCTGGAGAAGATCGCCTTCAATGCTCTTCCGGCCACCTTTACCACCGATATGTGGGCGCACCAATATGATCAGCAAGTCAACCAGATCTGCTGCCGCATCGGCCGCCATATCTGGACCACCAACGGACCGGATGCCAATATCTTCGGCCTGGAACCCAACTATGGCTGTTGCACGGCCAACATGCATCAAGGTTGGCCGAAGCTCACCGCCCACCTGTGGTATATGACGCCGGAAGGCGGCCTGGCTGCGGTGGTATATGCCCCCAGCATGGTGCGTTGCGAGATAGGCGGGGTTCACGTTGAGGTGAGGGAAGAGACGAATTATCCTTTCGCCGGCACCGTGCGGCTGCACCTGGAGCCGGAAGCGCCCGTCGCCTTTCCCCTGCGCCTGAGAGTGCCGGCATGGGCCGAGGAGGTGAAAATCAAAGTGAACGGCAAGGACTCCGGTGTGGCCGCACTCCCCGGCACTTTTGCCGTCATCTGCCGCACCTGGCGGAAGGGAGATACGGTGGACCTGGAGCTGCCGCTCGTGGTGCGCTGCGAGGCGGGATATAACGGCGCGGCGGCTCTCTTGAGGGGACCTTTGGTTTTCAGCCTGCCTATTGCGGCGGAGACGAAGATCATCAAAGAGCACTATGGCCGGGCGCGGGACATGGAGTTCTATCCCACCGCTCCCTGGGGTTATGGTCTGGATCTGGCGCTGGATTTGGCGCAGGGGCGGATCCTCTCGCCGGAGAAGGTGGAGGTGGTGGAGAGCGGCTCCATCTCTCCCCGGCCGTTTGATCCGGTGCAGCCGCCGGTGATTCTCCGGGTGCCGGGCCGGCGCCTCCCCGATTGGCGGGCGGCGGCGGATGAGACGGGAGAATACCTTGATGCCTCTCCGCCGCCGGCACCGCCCTTAGCCGGTCCTCCCGGTCCGCCGGTGACGCTGGAGCTTATCCCCTATGGCGCCACCTGCCTGCGGATCACGGAGTTACCTGTGCTGGGGTAGAAACCGGCGCCCGGCCCGGCCTGTTATAGCAGACTTCCCTGACATGCTCCCCTTATGACCCACAGACGGCTTCCACCATGGTGTGGCCGGCCACCTTGGGCACCACGAAGGAGACCAGGTCGCCTTCCTGGCTGAAAGTGAGCGCCGTGCCCTCCGGCACCAGGCGCAGGCTCTGCACCGGTCCTTTCACCTTGAGGGTGACGGCCACATCATAGAGGGGAATCACATCTTCGATAATATCGAAATCCTTGCCCCGCCGTTCCGGAATGTAATGCAGGAGATGCACTACCCGCCGGCCATCGTCCAGATCGTTTACCGTCGCCATGAGGGTGGACGGCCCGGCGACGCGGATGGTGGGCGAGGGCAAAAGCCGCTCGATGGCCGAGAGCAGAAGTGTGCGGCACCACTGCGGAGCAATGTCGGCATATTGGGAGAAGATGGGATGGGCAAAATAGATGACCCGGTCATGCTGCACCACTCCGGGATAGCAGACGGCTCCCGTGGACGGGGTGTGGCGGTGCGAGCAGAAATGGCGGTAATCCCGGTTGAAATAGGGCACGGCCACATCGGCGAGCACCTTGGCTCCCGGTCCCGGCGCCACCTTGGTGCCGCGGCGGTACATCACATGCTCGGTGATCGGTAGCCCGGCGGCAAATTCCGGTCTGGGGACGATAAAGTCCGGGCTATAGGGGGCTTCGCCCAGATAGCGCACGCCGAATTCCCGAAGGGCAAAGTCCGTCCCGTCCGGCGTGAGCCCCGCCTGGTAGCTGGCGATCACGGCGCCGCCCTTAGCGAGATAATCCCGGAGGCGGCCGGCCAGCTCCGGCGTGAGGGCGATGGTGTCGGGCAGGATCAAGAGGGCATAACGCTCCCAATCGGCCTCGGCATCGATGATGTCGAACTGATGTCGGCTCTCCTCCAGCATGCGGTTGACTCCGCCGAGGGTGGCATGGACCCGGGGACCGTCGCCATGGCCCTGGGTGATATCCTTTACGGCGTTGCGGGCCGCCGGGCTGCCGCTGCCGGCGCCGGGGGCTGGAGCGGGGAAGGCCTGCGGGTGCAGGACGCCGATATCCGCCACCGGTTTGGCTCCCGCACACCAGGGTTCCTTGGCGGCCACGGTCCGATACACCCGGCCGATCAGATCATACACCGGGCGGCTGAGCTCCCCTGAGGGGTGCAGCTGGTCGCCGATGCTGCAGGCGGCGCCGAGGGCCAGCATGCGGAAACACTCATATTCCAGCGCCGCCTGGTTTTTGAAAGAGTGGAAGTCGCCCCAGGAGGTGTGGAACTTCCCCGTCATGCCCAGGCAGGGTTTCCCCAGGGTGCGGGCGTAACGGGCGGTGATGGGGAAGTGCAGGTAGCCCCAGCCGCCGCCAGGCAGCGACTCCAGCTCGAAATGGGTGAAAGCGCCGCCGGCGTTGCGGTGCCAGGGCGAGATGTGGCCGCTGTTATAGAAAATAGTACAATCGGGCTTAATGCTTGTTACCAGCGCCGTCAGGTGTTCCTGGAAGCGTTCGGTGACCTCCCGGCCGAAGCGGCGTCTGGCTGTTTCGTCGCTCGGATCTATGCCGATGGCTCTCATGTGGCGGCGGCAGGTGGCACAGGAGCAATTTTGCGGGAGGACAATATCGAAGAAGAAGCCGTCCACAGGCATGCTGGTGAGAAGCTCCCGCACATGTTCGAAGATGAAGTCCACATATGGCGTGTTGAGGCACAGGCGGCGGGTAAAGCCGGGGGCATAGGGCTTGGTGCCCACCACCGTTCCCTGCTCATCCATCACCAGCCACTCCGGATGCTGCTCCGCCGTGTAGTGGTCCCATTGTATGGTCGTGTAGACCGGCACCCGGATGCCCCGGGCATGGCAGGCGGCTATCTGTTCTTCCAGGAGGGGACGCACGAGGTGGGGATGCATCCGTTCCGGGAATAATTTGGAGTCGTAATACATCCAGCCGTGGTGACAGCGGGCAAAACAGGTGACGGAATTCACTCCTGCCTCAGCCAGTTGGGCGGCGAATTTTTCCGGATTGAAGCGGGAACCGATGCCGGCGATGGCTTCCGAGGTATGAAAGTCCAGATGAATCTGACGAAACGGCATGATCATGGCGCTCACTCCTCGCTTGTTTTTATCATATGTTTTTTATTAGAAGCACTGTGGGGGAGCGGGATACCCCAGTCCCGGTCCTTCCGGCACCTTCAGGCGGCCGGAGGTGTAGAAAGGTTCCATATCTATAAAATCGGAGTCATATAACTGATTCCCGATCAATTCGCAAGCCAGATCGATCGGCTGCAAGGCTTTGGCCAGGTGGGCGCCGGCGAGCATGGCCAGGCCGCTTTCCAGCATGCAGCCGATCATGCAGCGCAGACCGGCCGCCTCGCAGATAGCCGCCGCTTTGCGGGCTTTATATAAACCGCCGAATTTGCCTACCTTCAAATTGACAATGGAGGCGGCATCGCGCTTTATTATTTCGACGACATCATGAATGGAGAAGACGCCTTCATCTACCATGATGGGCGTCTCCACAGCACGATTCACCTTGGCCAGGCCGTCCAGATCCCACTTGGGCACCGGTTGTTCCACATATTCCAGATCGAGGTGCATCTCGGCTGCCTTGTTGATCAGGCGGATGCTTTCGTCTGCGGTGTAATGCTGGTTGATATCCAGCCGCAAAGCCGCTTTCGGTCCCACAGCTTCCCGCACCAGTTTCAGCCGGTGGAGAGAATCGGCGGCGTCCCGGCCCACTTTCAGCTTCAGGGCGGTATAGCCTTCCTCCACCTTGGCCCGGGCTTCGGCGACGACGCTTTCGTTGTCGCTCACGGCAATCGCCCAGCAGAGGGCGATTTCGGCGCGCAGGCCGCCCCCGAGGAGAGCGGAGACCGGCCGGTTCAAGACCTGCCCTTGCAGGTCGAAGAGGGCCATGTCCACGGCAGATTTAGCCAGGTGGTTGCCGGAAATCACCTCGTCCATGATAAGATGAATGCCTTCCAGGTCGAATGGATCGTGGCCGACGAGCGCCGGGGCAAGGAGTTGGTTGATGACCGCTTCGGCGCCGGCCCCGGTTTCGCTGGAAAAAGAAGGGAGGGGAGACATGGTGCCATAACCAGTCGCCCCATCCCCTGAACTTACAGCCACCACGATATGCTCTTTGCCGGGAGTGCGGCGCGCCCCCACTTCCCAGGCCTGCCTGAAAGGCAGAAAGGTACGGTAGGTTTTGATGGCGGCGATGTTCATCTCGCACTCAACCCCCGCTTTTTTGGATCTTGCTCCAGGTGTCCTTCAGGGAGACGATGCGGTTGAAGACCAGCTTTTCCTTGGTGGTGTCCGGATCGAGGCAGAAATAGCCCTGCCGCAGGAACTGGAAGCGGTCACCCACGGCCGCCGCAGCCAGCGAAGGCTCCACCAGGCAGTTTTGCAGCACCACCATCGATTCCGGGTTTAGGTAGGCCCCGGGGTCGCCGTCTCTGTCCGGATCGGGTACGGTGAAGAGCTTGTCATACAGGCGCACTTCGGCCGGAATGGCATGGGCGGCCGACACCCAGTGCGAGGTGCCCAGCACCCGGCGTCCGTCGCTGGTATAGCCGCCCCGGCTCGCCGGGTCGTGAGTGCAGATCAACTCGGTCACTTCACCTGTGACCGGATCTTTGATCACTTCACGGCAGGTGATGTAATAAGCCCCTTTCAGCCGGATCTCGCGCCCCGGAGCCAGCCGGTGGAACTTCTTGGGCGGGTTTTCCATAAAGTCGTCCTGTTCAATATAAACGACGCGGCTGAACGGCACCTTGCGCCCGCCGGCGGCCGGATCTTCCGGATTGTTTTCGATTTCGAACTCTTCCACCAGATCCTCCGGATAGGTCTCGATGGTCACTTTGAGCGGGCGCAGGACGGCCATCACCCGCTGGGCTCTTTTGTTCAGATCTTCGCGCACGCAATGCTCCAGCATGGCTAGATCATGTACGCTGTTGGTCTTGGAGACGCCGACCAGGCGGCAGAATTCCACGATGGATTCCGGCGTATAGCCCCGGCGCCTCAGGCCGCGGAGCGTGACGAGCCGCGGATCATCCCATCCGGCCAGGATGCCCTGGTCGATAAGCCGGCGCAGCTTGCGTTTGCTGGCGATGGTGTAGTTGAGATTGAGGCGGGCGAACTCGATCTGCTTGGGCGGATAGGGAATTTCCAGAGCCTCCAGGATCCAGTTATATAAGGGTCTGTGATCCTCAAACTCCAGCGAGCAGAGGGAATGGGTGATCCCCTCGATGGCGTCGGAGAGGGGATGGGCATAATCATACATGGGATATATGCACCATTTGTCGCCCGTGCGGTGGTGGGTGGCCCGCATGATGCGATAGAGGACCGGATCGCGCATGTTCATGTTGGGCGAGGCCATATCGATGCGGGCCCGCAACACCCGCGAGCCGTCGGGAAACTCGCCGTTTCTCATGCGCTGGAAGAGATCCAGATTCTCCTCCACCGAGCGGTTGCGGTACGGACTCTCCCGACCGGGCTCGGTCAGGGTGCCCCGGTATTCCTTGATCTGTTCGGGAGTGAGGTCGCAGACATAGGCCTTTCCCCTCTTGATCAGCTCTACGGCATATTGATAGAGTTGCTCGAAATAGTCGGAAGCAAAATAGAGCCGATCTTCCCAGTCAAATCCCAGCCAGCGGATATCCTCCATGATGGCTTCGACATACTCTTCGTCTTCCTTCGTGGGATTGGTATCGTCGAAACGCAGGTTGCACAAGCCTCCGTTGGCGGCGGCGGTGCCGAAGTTGACGCAGATGGCCTTGGCGTGGCCGATATGTAGGTAGCCGTTGGGTTCGGGCGGGAAACGTGTGTGCACCGGCCGGTCGAAGCGGTTGGTGCGCATGTCCTCGTCGATTATATCCTGTATGAAATTGGTCTGTTTAATTGGGGTAGAGGTCTCATTCACGAGCTCCATGCTCCTTTGCCGACATTTTGTCCTTCTTATCAATATACCAGATATAGGCGGAAGCATGTATGGGATTGTGGCGAAAAACGCGAAAAATAACGTAGGCATCCATCTTTGGCAGATGTTTGGTCGGGCGCCGGCATGGGACAATCGGGACTATCGTCCCATAAAAATAAGACGATTTCACTATTTATTCCTGGAGGTGGTTAGCCGATGTTAATAACTGAAGGGTGAAATCCCCGAAAATAAAGCCTCAGAAGGGAAAGCAGCAGTGGAATTGATACTATACATCGCCGTTCTCTTCATATTATCCGTCGGTCTTTATGCTTATGTCGCCTGGCACATCAGCGCCAAGCGGCGGGCCATGCGCTTCATCACCATCAATGAGAGGCAAACCTTGGTGAAAGCCTCGCTCACGGCCACCGTTTTTCTCTCTATCTCCTTTATTACATTAACCATCATGTTGCTCAACTCTTTTTGACCTTAACGGTAACGTGAGACCGGTGGCGGGGGAGATCTTTCCGACAATAGCCCTCAGCCCTTTACTTATTAAACTTTACCCCTTGCTCTGGACGGAAGGCACAGTGCTCCGGCGCTGTGCCCTTTGCTCTTCATTCCTCCATTTATTCATTTATTTAATATGGAGGATTATGATGGGGGAGGAGAAATAAAGAGAGTATGCCCAGTTTAAGAATAGGGCGTTGAAGGAGTAAGGTGAGCAATGAAAAAGCCGATACGTTTCGGCCTGATCGGCTTCGGCGGATATGGTAAAGCCCACTGCCGCGCCTTGGCATACCAAAGCGCTCAGGGCCAGGCGGTGCTGGCGGCTGTGGCCGAAGTGAATCAGGCACCATATGTCGATGAGCTGCAGAAGCTCAAGGCGGAAGGAGTGGGGATTTACACCGACTGGCGAAAGATGCTGGATGACGGCCACATCGATGCCGTCGCTATTGCCGCCCCGATGCACCTGCACCGGGAGATGGCCACAACGGCTATGGAAAAAGGCTACCCGGTGCTGTGCGAAAAACCTGCCGCCGCTGTGGTGCAGGATGTCATAACGATGGCTGAGGCGGCCGGGAGGACCGGTTTGCCTTGCGCTATTGATTATCAGCTGCTCGTTTCCCGGGTGATAAAGAAGCTGACCGCTTTGATCCGGGAAGGAAGGCTGGGCGAGCTGCGCCGCATTGCGGGCGTCGGCTTGTGGAAGCGTACCGATGCTTATTATAGCCGTGCCGGCTGGGCGGGCAAATTCAAGCCGGGCGGCAATTATGCCCTGGACGGCCCGATGGACAACGCCCTGTCTCATATGCTGAATAATATGATGTACCTGGCGGGGGTGCCCGCCGGAGATAAGGCGGGGTCCGGGGTCGGGGACGGGGACGACGAGGTCTGGAATAAACTGGCCACCCCGCTTGAGGTTCGGGCGGAGATGTATAGGGCTCAGCCGCTGCCGGAGATGGAAGACACCGCTACGGTGCAGGTGAAAACGGCAGAGGGCGTGGAGCTTTTTTATTTCGCCACCTATTGTAATCATGTCAGCGAGCCGCATTTTTATCGCCTGGAGGGTACCAAAGCCACTGCCGTGGTCCGCGGCCCCAATATCACTTTGATACCGGCGGCCGGGAGCGGCGGCGCTCCGGGCGCTCCGGAGGAACCTCTGCAAATCAATGCCCAGGAGACAGATAAAAATAACAGCGATACCACGGCTGTGTACAGCCAATTCATCGCCGTGCTGGAGGGACGGGCCAAAGGGGTGTCCGCACCTGTCGAGGAGTCGGTCAAGCTCGTCAGAGTGCAAAACGGCGCCTATTATTCCAGCGGCGCCATACACCCCATCCCGCCGGAATGGGTCGAGCGGGTGGCGGAAAAAGACACAATGGCCACCCGGATCAGCGACCTTGGAAAGGTGTTCCACAGCGGCGCGGAAAGTGGTAAGCTACCTTCGGACCTGCCGGCGCCTTGGGCGAAAAAGACCAATTGGGTGTCGGTGGAAAAACTGATTCACTATGCGCCGGAGGCGCCTGACCGCCTGAACACCGGGGCGGTCTGGGAGTGAGAGAAAAGCCGGAAGAGCTTTAATGAGCATTATCCGGCGGCGGCAGGACGAAGGCACCTTTTGCCGAACAAGGTTTGAGGGTTTAAGGAATCTGGGCCGGAGGAGAATTCCGGTCAGCAGCAGCGGTTTTATTTGAAAGGAGAAGATGGCACAATGGCACGCATTCCCATCGCTTTGCAGTTATATTCGGTGAGAGAGGATTGCAAGCAAGATTTGCCCGGTACCTTGGCCAAGGTGAAGGCCATGGGATATGAAGGGGTGGAGTTCGCCGGTTTTTATGATTATCCGGCTGCCGAGATCAAAAAGATGCTCGATGATCAGGGGTTGAAAGTGGCGGGCAGCCATACGGGTTGGGCCCTCCTGCAGCCTGATAAGCTCAATGAAACCATAGAGTATAATCAGGCGATAGGGAATAAATACATCATCCTGCCCGGAGTCCCCGAGGCCATGCGCAACACCAAAGAAGCTTGCCTGAAGCTGGCGGAGTTCCTGAATGGGGTGGCGGAAAAGCTGCAGCCCTTCGGCATGTATACGGGTTATCACAACCATCATGCCGAGATGAAACCCATGCCTCCGGAAGTCGGCGGGCCGCTGACCCCCTGGGAAGTGATCATGGGCAACACCAAGCCGGAAGTGGTCGGGCAGCTCGACATCGGTCACTGCATGAGGGGCGGAGCCGATCCGATAGCTATGCTGAAGCGCTTTCCGGGCCGGGCGAAAACCGTGCATGTCAAGGAATTTGATCCGGCCGACGAAACCAAAGAAGTGGGCGAGGGCATCGTGCCTTGGGCGGATGTGTTCGCTGTATGCGAGTCCGCTGTCGGCGGCACCGAGTGGTATATCGTGGAGCACGAGCGCTACGCCCGGCCGCCAATCGAATGCGTGGAGATATGCATCAAGAATCTGAAGAAAATGGGCAAGTAGTGAGTGGCATAAGCCTATAGCAAGGTATTATGTGAGCAAAAAACACAGCAGCCTGCAGTGACTGGCGATTGGTGGGTTTACCACAGGGGAGCTGCAGGTTATTATGCCGATCGCCTGGGCGGAGGTAGGGATATTCCTTACCTCCTTATTTGTTGAGGTGACCGACATGCAAATGTGTTTTGGCGAAGGACCGGATTTCGGCGGGGGGCATAACTTCAGCGAGGGATGCGACAGGTGCACCCGGCGCCAGGGTGACGGCCGGCCTTTGATGTTATATGGCCGGCCTTTGGCTGAGAAGATAGGGGAGGAGGTGGCGGCCGGAGTCCGGCGTCTGAAAGAGAGAGGCGTCACACCTCATCTGGCTGTCATCCTGGTGGGCGATAATCCTTCCTCCATCACCTATGTCAGGATGAAAAGGAATGCCTGCAGCCGTTTGGGGTTGGGATTCAGCCTATTCCACCTGAGCGAGGTGACCACATCTGAGGAGTTGGCGGAGAAGATCAACCTTCTCAATCAAGATCCGCTGGTCCACGGCATTCTCCTGCAGCATCCGCTGCCCCGCCACATCGACAGCGTGGCGGCTTTTGCCCGGATTGCTCCGGAGAAGGATGTGGATGGGGTCGGCGCCGCCAATTTCGGGCACCTTTCCATGGGTTTGACCGCCTATGCCACGGCCACGCCGGCGGCTATAATCGATATTCTTGATTATTACCGGTTGCCGATCGAGGGCCGGCACGCCGTGGTGATCGGTCGCAGCCCCATTTTGGGCCGGCCGGTAGCCATGATGCTCCTGCAGCGTAACGCCACGGTGACCATCTGTCACAGTCATACCGTGAATCTCCCGGCAGTGGTGCAGACGGCGGATATCGTGGTGGCGGCCTTGGGTAAGCCGCGTTTTGTCCAGGGCGAGTGGTTGAAACCTCTTGCCGTAGTCGTTGATGCCGGTTATAATCCAGGAAACATCGGGGATGTGGATTTTGCCTCATGCGCTTCTTTGGCCTCAGCCATAACTCCGGTGCCCGGTGGAGTGGGGCCGGTGACTATCGCCAATTTGATCAGGAATACTGTAAGAGCCGCCGAGAAAGCTGCCGGGAAAGCCGCCGGAGCGAGAGGAGTTCATTTGCCCTGAGAAGAAAAAAGCGGCCATGTGCATGCCAAAGTTAGGGATGGATAAAACTGCATTCGAAGGAGTATGGATGACGTAATGGAAAAGAACATGGACAAATTGGTGGCGCTTTGTAAAAATCGCGGCTTTGTCTTCCCGGGATCGGAGATATATGGCGGCTTGGCCAATGCCTGGGATTATGGCCCTCTGGGTGTCGAGCTGAAAAACAACATCAAAAAAGCCTGGTGGCAAAAATTTGTCCAGGAATCACCATATAATGTGGGGATGGATGCGGCGATTCTGATGAACCCGCGCACCTGGGAAGTATCCGGACACTTGGCGAACTTCAACGATCCACTGATCGACTGCCGGCAGTGCAAGTCCCGCTTTCGGGCCGATAAGCTTGTGTTGGAGTATCACAAAGAGCAGGGGCGGGAGATATCGGCCGAAGGCTGGAGCAACGAAAAGCTTGGGGCATATGTGCGGGATGAGAAGATCCCCTGTCCTGCCTGCGGGGCCAGCAATTTTACCGAAGTGCGCATGTTCAATATGATGTTTAAGACTTTTCAGGGGGTGACCGAGGATTCCCAGGCGGTGGTCTATCTCCGGCCGGAGACGGCTCAGGGCATCTTTGTCAATTTCCGCAATGTGCTGCGCACCTCCCGCCGCAAAATACCTTTCGGCATAGCCCAGATCGGCAAAGCTTTCCGCAATGAGATAACCCCGGGCAACTTCGTCTTCCGCACCAGGGAGTTTGAGCAGATGGAGCTGGAATTCTTCTGCCGGCCGGGGACGGACCTGGAGTGGTTTGACTACTGGAAGAAGTTTTGCCACAATTGGTTGCTCTCCCTGGGCATGTCGCCGGAGAATATCCGCCTGCGTGATCATGCCCCCGAGCAGCTCTCCCATTACAGCAATGCTACGACGGATATCGAGTTCAACTGGCCGTTCGGCTGGGACGAGTTGTGGGGCATCGCCGATCGCACCGATTTTGACCTCAAGAGCCACGCCGAGGCCTCCAATGAGGATTTCACCTATCTGGATCCGCACGGCGGCGAGCGTTACATACCCTATACCATCGAGCCCTCGGTGGGTGTGGAACGCTTGTTCCTGGCCTTTCTGGTAAACGCCTATGATGAGGAGAAGCTGGAAGACGGCGAGACCAGGGTGGTGTTGCGGCTGCATCCGTTTTTGGCGCCATATAAAGCAGCCGTGCTGCCCCTCTCCCGCAAGCTGGCCGACGGTGCCCTGGATATCTGGAACCAGCTGAGGAGCTTTTTCCCGGTGGATTATGACGAGACGGCCAGCATCGGCAAACGCTACCGGCGGCAGGACGAGATCGGTACGCCGTATTGCATCACTTATGATTTCCAGTCCCCTGAGGACGGGGCGGTTACAATCAGGGAACGGGACTCCATGACCCAGGTGCGCCTGCCCATCGGCGAAGTGAGGGGTTGGCTGGAAGAAAAGCTGCGGTTTTAACTCCGTGGGCGGGTTCCCAGTCCAGGTCTGATCCAGGTCTGATCCAGGCCGGATCCAGGATCCCGGATCCGGTCTGGGTCCCGGGCCCTGTTTACCAGGTCTTGTTTTTCGCTTATTTATCCTTTTTTTGGCAGGTATTTTACTCCTGTGGGGTGTATATTTCCAAAGGTAATTTTGTGGAAGCGGAGGTTAAAACGTGAACTTAGCCGAGCATTCCAAACTGTATACCCATCGGCAGCCTTGGACTTTCCTCACTATAGTGATAATACTGTTATCCGTGTTAACTGTGGTCGCAGATTTCGGGTTGGCAGCGGCAGCGGAGGAGCGCGGCACATTGCGGGGCCGGGTGGTCGATGGTCTGACCGGCGAGGCCATTCCCCGGGCCCGGTTACGTCTGACAGCCTATGGTATGACCGCTGTGGCCGACGACTTGGGCGTATACGCTTTCACCGGTGTTCCGGTAGGTTCCACCACATTGATCGCCACCGCTACGGGGTATAGAGATTATGTGCAGAATCTGGAGGTTTTCGCCGGCTCCCAGACCGTCGATGTGGTGTTGATGCCGCTGGAGACGGCCCAGACGCCCACGCCGACGCCACAGCCGACGCAACCTCAGACTCAACCACAACAGCCGGTTTACCAGGCTCCTGTTTATCAGGCACCGGTATATCAGGCCCCCATTTACCAGGCACCACAGGAGCAGGTGAAAAAGAAGGAACGTTATCCTTCGGTGGGGTGGTTCAACCTGGGCGGCGGTGTGTGGGGTGAGATGCGTACCTGGAAGTTTAGCGATACGCAGCATGAATATACTCAGGAAGTGAGCGGCGCCTACGGCTTGGCCGAGTTGCGTTTGGGACCCATCGCCGGCTTTTTGGATATAAAGGGCGGGCAAGTGGGCCACTATGAAGAACGTATTCCGGGTTGGACCCTGAAATCAAGTGTCATAAGTAGCCAGGTTGTCGGCGCTTCCCTGGGTGGAAAACTGATCATCTCTTTATTGCCGGGCGTGGAGATCGCCGGTTTGATCGGCGGCAGCGGCGATGAATTGAGTTATACCATCCATGCTCCCAATGAGCGCATTTGGGACGGCAAGAGGGTCAATTCCGAATTTACGGAGACCAAAATGCGCAGCGGACTTTTCTTCGGCGGCGAGTTGGCCCTGCGTCCTTCGGCAAGGGCTTGTTTGAGCGGAGAATTCCGGGCTTATCCCAATCTGGAAATGCAGATTCACCAGCGGTTTGATTACCTGCAGGAAACGTCCACATATCCCTACGATGAGATAGAGTGGCAATTTACTCCCAAATCAGCTGCGGAATGGCGGGTGAATCTCGAACTGGCCCCATTCTCGTGGCTTCACTTCAAGGTCGGATACATAGGGTCCATGGTCACTGTCGATAATAGTACCCGAGTGCAGGTGGTCAAGATCACTCCGTGGTCTCGCAAGGAATATGAAAGCCCGATGGATCGGTCCGTGGAGACCATCAACACCTTGCTTCTTGGAGTAACTTTGAGCTTCTAGCGAAGGGTTGGTTTAAGGCACCAGGTTACATGCCATGCCGGATACATGGCAAGCAAAAGCGGCTCCGCCTGTTTTCAGGCTTTGAGGAGCCGCTTTTAATCTGCAAAATTGATCAATATAAATTGTTGTTCAGGGCGCCGGACTAAAGACTAAACCAACACAGCAAACCATCAAGGCAGCAGGCGCCGGCCGTTTAGCAGCAGAGCATCCCCTGTGGCGGCGGCGATCTCCAACTCAATAATGTAGCAGGCGTTAATGGCGGCCTGCAGGTTTATTTCCGCTAAGCGGGTGGCTCTTTTGGTGGCTGCCAAAGCTGTTTGGGAGACGATGCCCAAGCGGTGGTGCTCTGTTTTGATGGATTCTTCCAGGCGGGCTTTTTCCAGTTTCAGCTGGGCAATAGCCAGATTCTCCACCGCCTGCTCCCAGTTTTCCAGCATAGTCTTAACGCTTTCGATGACGGTCTCTTCCGCCTTCTGCAAAGCCGCGACAGCATTATCCAGATCGAGCTCTCGCTCTTCCATGGTCAGCCGGCGGGTCCCACCATCCAATATCGGGTACTCTACATTGACACTGACCGCCCAGCTATTTTTGCTGGAGTCGGATTTATACAGATTCGGTATGCTGTAGCTCGCACTGAGCGATATGCTGGGGGACAGATCGGCTTTAGCTGCCGAGACTCTCAGGCGGGTCAGCTCCAGATCCAGCTGCTTCTTTTTCAGATCCAGGCTGGAATTCACCATAGCTTCGGCTAAAACAGCAGCATCGAAACTGGAGGCCAGGTTCTCAAGCCGTGCTCCACCTGACGGCACCGGTGTCGGCAGGTTGTTCATATCGACTTTCCATCCGAGATTGGAAAGGAAATTGGCAAGCTTGTTCACATAGCTGGTTTCACTTTTGCGCAAAGCCAGTTGAGCATCACGCATTTCGATCTGGGCGGTCAACACTTCGAGATTGGTGGCTACCCCTTTATCCATGAGTTCCATCACGGAGCGGTATGCCGCTTCCTTTTCTGCCGCTTGCTCTCTGGTGATCTCCAGGTTCATGGCTTCCAGTTCCAGCTGCCAATAGGTGGAAATGGTTTCGATGAGCACTTTTTTAATCAGCGCATCCTGATCCCAAATCGCTTTGGACAGCTGGGCGGTCTGGGTGGCGAGACTAAGACGACCTTGGTTGTACAGGATGGAACTTGGATCCAGGCCGGCGCTGACCGATGCCTGTAGAGAACTGGTAGGGGCGTTTTGCTGACCGAAGAGGGAATGGCTCAAGGACACACTTCCCGATACACCGTAAATCGTGCTCAGGCTGGTGTTGAGCCGGGCTTCGCCTCTTTTGATGTCCAGGATTTTCCCGGTTTCCTCATTATATGATTTACCGATGGTCGCCAAGGGCCGGCTGACGGCATCCACTTTGATGGAGTAGGCCGCGGATGCTTTTTTTAAAGCTCGCTCCGCAGCCGCCACCGCATCACGTCCGGCCACAATCGAGGGATGGTTTTCCAGGGCCAACTGCAGGGCATTCTCCAGGGTAAGCTCCAGAGGAGCTTGGGCCTCAGTCTGGGCTTGGGCTAGGGTTTGAGCTTGGGCTTCGACCCGGACAGTTGTCGGTATGATAATGAGCACGGCCGCCATGATCGCGGCGGCCATGCTGAACTTGATACTCTGAGCTCTGTAGGTGACCCTACTTGCTCCCATCGCTCTTCACAACCTCACTAATATTGATATCCCGGCCCAAGGTCTTCTGGAAGCTCATCCAGGATGATACGTAGCTGCGGTAAGCTTCATGCAGGGAGTTCTTGGCCGACAGCAGGTTGATCTCATCCGCCAGAAGATCATTGGGGGTCTTCATGCCGGCATCGACCTGTTTCTTGGTGATGTCGTATTGCTTCTGGGAGAGTATCAGGCTGGCTTCTGAGACGGCTATTCCCTTTAGAGCCTGCAGCAGAGAATTATATTGCGTAGTGATGGAGTCGATACTGTTGGCTTCGGCTTCAGCCAGGTTCAGCTCGGCCACTTTCAGATCGTTCTGGGACTTACGATCGTCCAACGGCGCCAATCCGGTGGCCAGATCCTGCTCACGCTGCAGCAGCAGCAGCTCATAATTGGTTCTCAAGCTCTTCAGCTGCGTGTTGGCGGCCAAGCCGGCAGCGATGGCGGACTCAAGATCGACATCCAAAGGAGGAGCAATCAACTCCACATCGGCCAGCTGGTCGGGAAGCTTATCCAGTCCTAATAGGTGCTGAAGCTTATACAGCGCGCTGGCCAGGCTGTCGCGGCTCCTGTCCAGGTTGTTTTGTGCGGTCATGTTGGACATTTCCGCCTGAAGCTCATTCGTGGGGCTGGCATTGCCTTTGGCAACCAGGATTTTTGTTCTTTCCCAGTTATTCAAAGCCTGCTGTGCCTGTTTCTCTTTGATCTCCACGTCGGCCATGGCGCTGAGTACGCTCATATAGGCGGTGAAAACTGAGATGATAACGTCGTTTTTCGCTGAACGGAAGGTGGCTTGCGCTGATTCCCACGTAATATCGGCGTTCCTTTTTTGCAGCGGAGTAGGATCGGCAAGGATGGCTTTATCGTAGGCAATTTTGCTGTTGTCGTAGTTCAGTTTGGCAATCTGCAGGCTGATGCTGTTAGTCAACGCGAGTTCCGTCGCTTGAGGCAAGGTCAGTACGCTGGATTCGGCTGCTACCACACCGACCACCATCAAGCATAAGACCAAAGTTACACCCAACGATGTGCTTAATTTCCTGAGGGACAGATTCACGCCATTCTCCTCCTCTGATATTATGTAGTTATTCAGCCAATATAACACTATGAATCCAAAGCGATTATAACACCCCCCTCATCACATATATATGAAAAGAAGATGAAAAAGAGATTTTGTTCATTATGAACAGCCAGTCTCCAGGTCAAAAGCAATAATTTCCGCTGAGGCTATTCACATCCAAAAGGCTTCCATCATGTATTAATTTTAACAAAGCCTGGCAGCCTTCCTTCTGGATAAAGCAGGTAAGCATAAATTCACTTTATTTTTTGCCATAATGAACGGTTGAGGGAGGTGCTATCGCTACTTGCCGGAGAAACGGCCGGATAACACGCAGACGGATGACGCCGGTGATGGGCGGAGGCCCGGCGGCAGGTCGGGGAGCCTGTTCCGGCGCCTGTGGCCGGGAGTCATTTTGGGCCTCCTTATCCTGCTTATATTGGTTTATCCGGTGTATAGGGGCGGGAGCTTTCTCTTGGCTGTATGGCGAGGTGAGCTGGTGCCGCCCGGCGTGCACCTGCCGGGAGGATTGGCCCTGGGCGGTCTTAGCAGGGAAGAGGCGGCTGCGGCCGTTGAGGCCTGGATTGAGCAACGGGCCGGTCATGTTCTGGAAATTCATGCCGGTGATTTAATCTACCGGCTCTCCGGCAGCGAGCTCGGAATCGGAGGGGACGGTGCCGCCGGCAGCAGGGAGATGGTCGCTTTCAGCAGCCGGGAGATAGTGGCCGCCGCCATGCAAGTCGGTCGCCGGGGTCCCCCGATCCGGCGCATTAGAGAATTATGGCGGCTCTTTAGAGACGGCGGGGAAATCACCTCCTTCCGGGAAAGCCTGGCGGCTGCCGTGAGGGATAGGGTGCTGAAATTGGAGGAAGAGACCTACACCCCACCCAGGCATGCCTATCGAGATCTGGAGAGCGGGACAGTCGTTGCCGAAGTGCCGGGCAGGAGGCTGGCGGTAGAGGAGTCCGTCGCCAAAATTACAGAAGCATTGGTTTATCTGCAGCCTGAGGTCCACTTGCCAATGCAGCTGCTGCCGCCGGCTGTCACCGCCCGGGAGGCCGCTGCCGTTGAGGCCCCCTATCGCATCAGCCGCTATGCCACCCGTTTTGATCCGGACGAAGTGAACAGGAGCAAAAACATCGAGCTGGCGGCCCTGTTGCTCAACGGCATAATAGTCGAGCCGGGCGCCGTCTTTTCATATAACGACACCCTGGGTCCGAGGGAAAAAGTCTTCGGCTTCAAAGAAGCGCCGGAACTGTTGGACGGCAACCTGGTCACCGGGGTGGGCGGCGGCATCTGCCAGGTTTCTTCCACCTTGTATAATGCCTTGTTGCTGGCTGATGTGGAGGTGATAGAACGATACAAACACTCCGCCGTCACCGGTTATGTGCCGCCCGGGCGGGACGCCACCGTCACCTATGGGCAAATGGATCTGCGCTTCCGCAATAATCTGCCTTTTACCATAGTGATCCGCACTTTCCTCCGGGGTGGTCAGGTGGCTGTGAGCCTGTATGGACAAAAACCACTGGATTATCAGGTGGAGCTGCACAGTGAAGTGAAGGAACTGCCCATACCTGTCAAAAGGCACACCGACCTGACCTTGCCGCCGGGAACTGAAGTGGTGACGGCGGAGGGCGCCAAAGGGATGCTGGTCGTGGTCAGCAAAACCGTCACCTATCTGGATACAGGCGAAAAGCGGCAGGAGATAGTGTCCAGAAATCTCTACCCGGCCAAAGCCAAAGAGGTGCGCATTAACCCTCTGCCGGATATCCGGCCCAACCTCCCCTTCCAAAACATGAACCTCACCTTGCCCGGCCATTGATGGTGGGCGCCGCCCATCATTTTTTATGTCTAAAAACAAATTTTTGGCGTATGGGTCTTTACGGGTGGGATTTGCTGGGGTAGAATATGGTAAGTGATAATGATTATCAATATCAATATCGAACAATGCCGAACGATGCCGATCAATAACAGTCCATTACGTAACGCTGGAGGTACGGCAACATGTTCTCCCAGTCAGTGAAGACGGCGACAGAAACCGAAGCGCAAACCTTGACCTTGGCGGATGCCCGACCGGGGGAGACCTACCGGATTATCAGCATCTCTCCCTGGGATGGCCGGGAGCAATTGCTGAGGATGGGTTTGGTGGAAGGTTCGGAGGTGTACTGCATCACCGCCTTCGGCCACGGCCCGGTGGCGGTGCGCAGCGGCAGGACCAACATCGCCATCGGGTGGGGTTTGGCCCGGCAGATAATGGTTAAAAAAGTTGAAAAAATGGCGAGCGGCGTCGGCCGGCCGGTCGGCGTCGGGGAAGGAAGATGGTTTGATGGTTTTGCCCAAAGAAACCGCCACCGTTTCGGCCGCAGAGACCGGTAAGAAAAGCACCTCAGCCGCCGTTCCTGCGGGAGTTGCGCCCGCCTCTGCCACAAAATCCACCACCTCCCCTCCCACCATCACCTCCGCCCCCGGCTCCACCCGCCTTATTGCCTTGGCCGGCAATCCCAACTGCGGCAAGTCGGCCTTGTTCAACAGGCTGACCGGCTTATATGTAAATGTATCGAACTTCCCCGGCACCACCGTCGACATCAGCAAGGGCTCCTGGCTCGGCGCCGAGCTGATCGATACACCCGGCGTATATGGGGTGGGGAGCTACAGCGACGAAGAACGGATTGCCCGCGACAGTCTCCTGCAGGCCGACGTGGTGATCAATGTGGTGAATGCCACCACCCTGGAGCGGGACTTATTCCTCACCTTGCAGTTGCTGGATATGGGCGTCCCTATGGTGATCGCCCTGAACATGATGGATGAGGCCGAGCATCTGGGTATAAAGCTGGACATCCCCATGCTGGCGCATCTTACCGGGGTGCCGGTGGTGCCGATTGTGGCTATAGCGGGACGAGGCATAGATGAATTGACTAAAGCTGTGGCCAGTCCGAAAATCGGCATTTCCGACGCCCAGGCCATCAAAGCCGTGCAGGAAGAGCGCCGCCGCCTGGCGGCCGAGGCGCAGGAGACAGGTCGCATTGCGGATCCGGGGCGCATTGCGGATCCGGGGCGCATATCCCAGGGAATGCTGCTCCTCCTGGCTGAGGGGGATGAGGAGATAGCCCAGCGGCTGGGCGTGCCCCCCGGAGAGCACAGGGAGCTGATCTACACCCAGCGCCGCCGCCGTGCCGACCGCCTGGCCGCCAAAGTGATAAAAGGCGGAGGCGAGCAAAAACTGGGGCAAATATTGGGTGAGTGGACGGCGCGACCCATAGTGGGCATCCCGGTTCTTCTCCTCGTGCTCTGGGGATTATACTG
This sequence comes from Bacillota bacterium, assembly GCA_012840225.1. Lineage (GTDB taxonomy): Bacteria > Bacillota > Limnochordia > DTU080 > DTU080 > DULU01. The sequence goes on along the minus strand of DULU01000047.1, from coordinate 2,566 downwards.
GTTTATCGGCGTGGTGGTAGCCCAGATAGTGGTGGAATACACCGAAGGCATATTGTTCACCGAATATTACGAGCCGTTCGTCAGGCAACTGATGGCCACATTTTTATCTGCCGAGAATTTCGTTTATAAATTATTAGCCGGAGAATTCGGCTTGCTCACCATGACGGTTACCTACCTGTTCGGCTTGCTTCTGCCGTTGGTAGCCGGCTTTTACCTGGTCCTTTCCATCATGGAGGATTCCGGCTACCTGCCCAGGGTGGCCTTGCTGACCGACAAGATCCTCAACAGGCTGGGTCTCAACGGCCGGGCGGTGATCCCCATGATTCTCGGCTTGGGCTGTGTTACCATGGCCACCTTCACCACCAGGGTGTTGGCTTCCAAGCGGGAACGAACCATTGCCCTGGCCTTGCTGGGGATTGCCATACCCTGTTCGGCCCAGCTGGGCGTGATCGCTGTTTTGGTCACCCCGCTGGGACTGGCTGCCGTGGCCTTCTATGTCGCCATCATATTGCTGATATACGGCTTGATCGGCGTCACTTTAAACCGGATGCTACCGGGTCGCTCTTCGGACCTCTTGCTGGATCTGCCGCCCCTGCGCCTGCCGCAGCCGGCTAATATATTGAAAAAAACCGCTTCCCGAGTGAGCGCCTTCCTTGCCGAAGCGGCGCCTATCTTTGCTGTCGGCGTACTCCTCGTGGCCGTATTGCAGGAAACCGGCATTCTGGAGGCCATCCAGCGGGCGGTCGGCCCGCTCACCGCCGGCTGGCTGCAGCTGCCTCCCGAATCGGCCCAGGCATTTGTCATGGGCTTGGTGCGGCGGGACTTCGGGGCGGCCGGCTTGTATTCCCTGGCCATGACTGCTCACCAGAAACTGGTAGCCTCCATCACCATCACGTTGTTTGTGCCATGCATCGCTTCCATGCTGGTCCTGTTTAAGGAAAGGGGCGTCAGAGATGCCCTGGCCATCTTCTTAGGCTCCATATTTGTGGCAATAGGAACCGGTGGTTTGGTGAGTCGCTTAATCTATCTGATAGGATGGAATCTGCCATGACCATGAATGCAGGGATAACTGCCGCAGGAAACACTGCCGCCAAAAACAACCGCCAACTTGAAGGGACCTGCCCTGCCAGGGTTTGTCCCCGCTGCGGATTGACGGTGACGGAGCTCACCCATCGCTGCCCACGCTGCCTGAGCTCGCTTCCGTCGCCATGCGCCGCCTGCCGGATGAGCCACCGCTCCTGTCCCGGGAGATAAAAAACCGCCGTCCGGGGAAATCTAACAGCACTGAAATGCTGTTGGATTGGAAGGACGGACGGTATGGAACCCAGAAACAGCGGTCCCCGGGTGGCGGTGGTAGGCACAGGCAATGTCGGGTCCACTTTTGCCTACACTCTGATGCAGAGCGGTTTGGTATCCGAGCTGGTGCTGATCGATAAAAACCGCGATAAAGCCGAAGGCGATGCCATGGATCTCAATCATGGCCTCGCCTTTGTCAAACCGGTACGCATCTGGGCGGGGGACTACAAAGACACGGCGGCGGCCGATGTGATCGTCATCGCCGCCGGAGCGGCACAAAAGCCCGGCGAGACCCGCATCGACCTGGTGCGGAAAAACACGGAGATCTTTCGCGATATAATCGAAAACATCATGATGCAGGAGCCGCGGGGGGTTATCCTGGTGGCCACCAATCCGGTGGACATCCTGACCCTGGCGGCTCTTAAGTTTTCCGGCCTGCCCAAAGGGCGGGTGATCGGCTCCGGCACCATTCTCGATACTGCCAGATTCCGCTACCTCCTCGGCCGCCATCTGGATGTCGATCCCAGGTCGGTACATGCCTATATCATTGGGGAGCATGGGGACAGCGAGCTCGCCGTGTGGAGCCAGGCCAGGGTAGGCACCATGTCGATCAGGAAATTTGCCACCCTTTCCGGCTATCACTATTCCCCCAAAACTGCCAAAGAGATTTTCAACGGTGTGCGTGATGCCGCCTATCACATCATTGAAAAAAAGGGAGCCACCTACTACGCCATCGCCCTGGGATTGCAACGCATTGTGGAGGCCATTTTGCGGGATGAGCATTCCGTGCTTTCAGTGTCTACTTTATTAACCGACTACCACGGGGTGAACGACATCTGTCTGGGAGTACCTTGTGTGCTCACCAGGGACGGCATCGACCGTGTCATCATACTTCCCCTCAATACGCAGGAAAAAGAGGCCTTTCAGCGCTCGGCTGCCATGTTGCGTGAAGTAGCCGTTAGTGTAGGGTTGATTGAGTGATATACTAATTTAAGCGAAATAATATGTTAGATGGAAGGATAATTAGCATATAAAATATAATACCAGGTATGGAAGGTAATACATACAATAAAAGACCAATAGGTAAGAGGAGGACACAAGGTGCGCAAATTTGTCTTGGGGATCGTATTGCTGTCACTTGTCCTGATATCTGCCGGATGTGGGCAGACCAAGCTGATTGGAGCGGGAACGGAAGAGCCGACGGAAAAAGGTATGGTCACAATTATTGCCCGCCGAAGTGATGCGCCGAAGGAAGGGTTAGGCGCTCTAG
>DULU01000046.1 GCA_012840225.1 Bacillota bacterium | reverse complement strand
TGGTGCCGAAGGTGGGATTTGAACCCACACGGGCTGGTTGCCCACTGCGCCCTGAACGCAGCGCGTCTGCCAATTCCACCACTTCGGCGTGACAAAGAAATGATAGCATCGCCACTGCCTGCTGTCAAGCCTGTAAAATATAAGTTATGCCAAGCTGTTGGCTATTGGTGGCCGGCCGGTCTGCGACGATATTTCCGGTGACGGCTGGATATATATAAACACGATGGTATTGCAGGAATTGCCGACTTGAGCGGGCTTTTTTCATAGCTCTGTATCAATCATTTAAGATAACTGTTACGATAGACGAGACCTAAAGATAGCAATTCGTGGTAAAGGATATGCTCGCTTAACTAAGAAAAAAATCGATAAATGCGGTTTTTAAGCTGATTTTGTCCTTGCGGTCCACCAGGTAACTGCGTAAAATTGATTGCGGCTGTGGAATAGACCAGACAATTTCGGCTAAACTACGAGCATATCAGGTTGACAAGTGTGGAATGATAGTTATAATATGGATAGAGAAGATAATTTCTACTAAAGTGGTTTGCGCAACTACACCTAAAACGCAGTTATCCTGTGGATATAATATGGGTGAATAACCGGGAAAGGAACAAAGCGGAAGTCTTCTGTCGGTGATGGTGTAGTAGGCAAATAAATTAAAGAAAGGTGGTAACAATAATGTTGCTCAAGAAAATGAACAAACTAACTCAAATACTGCAAAACGAAGGTGGGGCTGTCGACTTCTCCGATCTGTCGGCTACGCTGCGGGATTGCGTCGGCGATTGCAGCGTGTATATCGTCAGCCGCAGAGGGAAATTGCTCGGCTACGCCTTGGTGGGCGATGCGGAGAGCACCGCATTTGATGCGGAATGGATCGACGAGGGCACGCTGCCGGAAGATCTGGCTACCGCTTTCCTGAAGGTCGGCGCCATGTCCACCGGTAATGATTCGGCGAAGATCACCAACAACTGGAATTCGGTCATTGTGCCTATCGTGGGGACAGGCCGGCGCGTCGGCACTCTGCTGATGGTGAGGGAGACCGGCGATTTCACCGATGATGATCTGGTGCTGGCCGAGTATGCTTCCACCGCCGTCGGTCTGGTGATCAGCTACGAGATCGACGAAGAGGAAGAGAATGAGGCCGAGGAGAAGCGCATGGCCCGCTCTGCCATCCGCAGCCTCTCTTATTCGGAGATTATGGCTATGCAGCACATCTTTGACGAGCTGGATGGGGACGAGGGCCTGTTGGTGGCGTCCCGGGTGGCCGATCAGGCCGGCATCACCAGAAGCGTTATCGTCAATGCTCTGCGCAAGCTGGCTTCGGCCAATGTCATCGAGTCCCGTTCGCTGGGTATGAAGGGCACCTACCTCCGTATCCTGAACCGCGAGATCAGGAACGAGCTTGAGCGGCAGCGCTATCCTTACATTACCAGCGGCACGAAGCGCGACGTATAAGCAAGGCAACCAATAAGCTAAGCGATTTCACATTGCATATGCGTCGGCACCGATAAGCCGGCGGGAATCCTCAAAATGTTGAGGGCAAACTTTGCCCTGGAGGATTCCTGCCGGCAGGCTTTTTATTCAGGGCTTTTGAGACGGCGGGTAAGTGGTTCGGCGGGCGGGGTGGGGCGGCTCCGGGCCGGTCACCTGGTCGGCGAAGCGGCCGGTTTTTACGGCCAGATCCGCCGCCGTGGTGATCAGCGGGTTCTTAAGCCCGCTGTTCAGTTTGTTGAGCAATTCGTCCACCCGTCCTTCGTCGGTGGTGGAGAAGAGGCTCGTCTGCCTGCAGGTTTGTAGATCCGAGACCGATACCCCTAGAAGGCGGACCGGCCGGGGCGGTATTTTCTTCAGCAACGACAATGCGGTGTTATATATAAACGAAGCTCTGTTGAATCCTTCCGAGTGAGTTTGGCTGCGGGTGATGGTTTTGAAATCGCTGAAACGCACTTTCAGGTGTACGGTGCGGCCATAGCGGCCGTCTTTTTGCAGTCTTTTGGCCGTCTGGTGGGAGACGGCGCTCAAGGCGTCAAACAACGCGGGTCCGAATGGAATATCTTCGGCGAAGGTGACCTCATGCCCGATGGATTTGGCCGGCTTCGGCGTTTCGACGGGGCGTTCGTCCTGCCCCAGAGCCATTTGATATATCGCCGAACCCCAACTGCCCAGCAGATTTTTCAGGCGATCGGGGCCGCACTTCCGGATATCGGCAACGGTGTGGATGTTCAGACTGGCCAATTGTTCGGCGGTTTTTTCGCCCACACCCCACAATTTCCTTACCGGCAGAGGCAACAGGATTTCATCCATATTGTGCCGGTCAATCACCATCAGGCCGTCGGGTTTGCTCAGGTCGGTAGCCAGTTTGGCCAACAGCTTATTCTCCGCTATGCCGACGGTGGCCTTGCAGCGGACAGTTTCATAGACACGCTGTTTTATTACTGCGCCCATTGTTGTAAGATCATCATAGAAATGCTCACAACCCGACATATCCAAAAAAGCTTCGTCAATGGAGACTGGTTCCACAACGGGAGCCATGGTTTCAAAAAGGGCATGGATGCGGCTGGATACTTCGACATATGCGGCGTGGTCGGGAGGTATGAAAATAGCGTGGGGGCAAAGCCTGACGGCCTTCTGGATGGGCATAGCCGAATGAATACCATAAGCACGGGCTTCATAGGAGCAGGAGGAGACCACTGCCCGGGTGGAATCACGCCGCCCGCCGACGACCAGAGGTTTTCCGGCATATTCCGGGTGGCGCAAGAGTTCCACGGCGCAGAAAAAGGCATCCATGTCGACATGAACTATGGTGCGCCGGCCCATCTTTCCCCACCTTCTTTTGCTGGCTATGCATGTCGCACTGGTGTTCGTAAATGAATTATATCATATATGATGGCGAGAACACCAGGCGGCCAAACGGGATTGTTTGACGTGAATGTTGGTTGTTTGGCAGAAATGAGTTAGGTGCGAGTTGGGCGGCCTGGAAGGGGGAGCCTTTTGCCGGAGAGCAAAAAAGTGGTTCTTTTTGCCGTCGATACGGGCGACGGGCGGTATACCGCAGAGGACAGCATCACCGAGCTGAAGAGTCTGGCCTGGACTATGGGCTGGGAAACGGTGGGGACGCTGATTCAGAAGCGTCCCAGTCCGGCGTTGCAGACTTATCTCGGTGAGGGTAAGGTGGAAGAGTTGAGGGAGTTGATCACCTCCCTCGGCGCAGAAGCTGCTATATGCGATGATGAGCTAACGCCGGTGCAGGCATATCACCTGGAAGAACAGCTGCAAAGCGATGTGCTGGACCGCACCCAGCTGATTCTGGACATTTTCGCAGAGAGGGCCAGGAGCAAAGAAGGCAAGGTGCAAGTGGAGATGGCCCGCTGGCGGTATTTGTTGCCCAGATTGACGGGAAAAGGCGTCGAGATGTCCAGAATCGGGGGCATGGCGGCGGCGGAAGGAGCCACCCGCGGCCCCGGTGAAACCAAACTGGAACGGGAACGGAGCCGTATCCGCCGACGCATGGCGGTTTTACGCCGGGAATTGCATAAGGTGAGCGAGCGGCGGGCGCTGCATCGTGAGGCGAGGAACGCAGGAGATATGTGCACCGCTGCCCTGGTGGGTTACACCAATGCCGGCAAGTCGTCTCTGATGAACCGCCTGTGCGGGGCCGAGGTGGCGGTGGAAGACAAACTCTTCGCCACCCTGGATCCGACGATCAGGATGATGACATTGCCGCAGGGCGATATGGCCTACCTGGTAGATACCGTCGGTTTTATAAACAAATTGCCGCACGATCTGGTGGCGGCTTTCCGGGCCACATTGGAAGAAGTGAATCATGCTGATATATTAATACATGTGGTGGACGCTTCTCATCCGCTGATGTTGGAGCAGGCGGCAACTGTGGACCAGGTGTTGGCGGAGATCGGCGCCGGGGACAAGCCGGTGATCATGGCTTTAAACAAAGCCGATTTGATTCCCGCCAAGTCATATATGGACGCCGCCAAGGCCCGATGGCCGAAGGCTTGTATTATCTCGGCCTTGACAGGAGAGGGTTGCTCCGATTTATTATGGATGATTAGTGAAACGCTGCCGCGGCAGCATGTGGTGCGCACTTATTTGGTACCTTATACTGAAGGACAGGTAGTGGCTTGGCTGCATCAAAACGGGAGAGTGCTTGACGAGTCATATGAAGCGGATGCCGTGAAGATACGGGTGGAATTGAACCGGCGTATGGCTTTGATGGTCGAGGGATATGAGATGGCTGCAGAAAGGGTGTAGTGGGTGAAAAACGATTTCAACTATGGAGGCCAGGCCGTCATCGAAGGAGTGATGATGAGAGGCCGCGACAGTATGGCCGTTGCCGTGCGCAAACCGGGTGGCGACATCGAAGTCAAGCAGCAGGATTTAGGCTATTTGACCAAGCGCTTCCCCATCCTGAAGAAACCCTTGATCAGAGGGGTGGTGGCTTTGATCGACTCCCTGGTCATCGGCATGCGGGCTCTCAGTTATTCCGCTTCGGTGTTTGCCGAGGAAGAAGAGGAGCAACTCGGTCCCAAAGAGATTGCCTTGACCATCGTGATGGCCGTGGCTTTGACTGTAGGCCTCTTCATTGTCCTGCCGGCTTATGTGGTGCGGCTGATACAGAATAACTTCGCCAGCAACATCCTGCTGAACCTGACCGAAGGGCTGGTAAAGGTGGGTTTCTTTTTGGCCTATATTGCCGCCATCGCACTGATGCCGGATATCCGCCGGGTGTTTGAATATCACGGTGCCGAGCACAAGACGATCAACTGCTATGAAGCGGGGGAAGAGTTGTCGGTGGCCAATGTGCGCCGGCACACCCGGTTTCACAAGCGCTGCGGCACGAGTTTTATCATTATTGTCCTTTTTACCAGCATCATTGTGTTTTCCTTTTTCGGCCGGCCGCCGTTTTTGCAGCGGGTGCTCTTGCACTTGGCTTTGTTGCCCGTGGTAGCCGGCATTTCCTATGAATTCATTCGCCTGGCAGGCAAGAAAAATGCCCCGGCGATTCTTTCGGTCCTCTCACAACCGGGAATTTGGACACAGCATATCACCACCAGGGAACCCGACGACGAGCAAATCGAAGTGGCCATCCGTTCCCTGGAGATGGTGGTGTCCCGGGATGAGGCCTCCGTTCCCTCCATCGCCGCCGCCCGCCGGCGCTCTGCCAAAGCCGAAGAGCTGACTGTGCCTTAGCCGGCCTGCAGTGTTCCTGAGTATGGAGCTGGAGTGCACTTCACAGTCTGGAGTGTTCCATAACCTTTAGCCTGAGCCTGCCGGAGCTATTCCGTCGGCCATAATATAGGTATAGTAAAGACAGTTTCCCATTTTTTCCGAGGTGAGATATAGACGTGTTTGAGAAGCTGGAGGAACTGGTGCAGAAGTATCACCAGTTGACGCAAAAGATGAGCGATCCCGAGGTGGCTGCCGATGCGGTGCGCTATCAACAGGTAGCGAAGGCCTGCTCGGCTATCGAGGAAATCGCCTTGACATATGAGGAATATAAAAAGATCGGCCAATACTTGGCTGAAGCCCGTGAGGTGTTGGCGGAGGCCGGCGACGAGGAGATGCGGGAGCTGGCCGAACATGAGATAGAGACGCAGAGCGAAAATCTGGAAAAGTTGGAACACCGGTTGAAAATACTCCTCCTGCCCAAGGATCCGAGAGATGAGAAGAATGTCATCATGGAGATTCGGGCCGGGGCGGGAGGCGAGGAAGCGGCGCTGTTTGCGGCGGATCTTTTCCGCATGTATGCCCGCTATGCCGAGAGCAAAGGCTGGCGCACGGAGATTATGTCGGCCAGCGAGACCGAATTGGGCGGCTTCAAAGAAGTGATCTTTATGATCCACGGCCGGGGCGCCTATAGCCGGCTTAAATATGAAAGCGGGGTGCACCGCGTCCAGCGGGTGCCCGAGACTGAGGCCAGCGGCCGCATTCATACTTCGACGGTGACCGTGGCGGTGTTACCTGAGGCCGAAGAGGTGGATTTTGAGATCTCCCCGTCCGATCTGCGCATCGATGTTTTCCGCTCTCAGGGGCACGGTGGGCAAAGCGTGAACACCACCGACTCCGCTGTGAGAATCACCCACCTGCCGACAGGCATGGTGGTCACCTGCCAGGATGAAAAGTCCCAGCTGAAAAACCGGGAAAAGGCTCTGAAAGTGCTGAGAGCCAGATTGCTGGCCAAGGCTGAGGAGGAGCTGGCCACAGCCAGAGCTCAGGAAAGACGCAGTCAGGTGGGCTCAGGCGACCGCTCCGAACGCATCCGCACCTACAATTTTCCGCAAAATCGTTGTACGGATCATCGCATCGGCTATACCAGTCACAACCTACCTGGCATTCTCCTGGGCGAGTTGGACCAATTAATGGATGCTTTATTTGCCAACGACCAGGCTGAAAAGCTGAAGGAGGTCGATACTGCAGATTGAATGCCGCCACCCGTCTTCAGCACACCGTATTGGAACTCATCAAGCTGACCACGAACTACCTGGCCGGCAAAGGCGTGAGTTCGCCGCGCCTGGATGCAGAGGTGATGCTGGCGCACGTGCTGCATCTGGACCGGGTGGGTCTCTATGTCAATTTTGAAAGGCCGCTCGTACCCGGGGAAGTGGCTGCCTACCGGGAAATGGTGGCCAGGCGAGGACGGCGGGAGCCGCTGGCTTACATCATCGGAGAAAAGGAATTTATGGGTAAAAACTTCCGGGTGACCCCGGATGTCCTGATCCCCCGGCCGGAGACGGAACTCCTGATCGAGGCGGTAGTGAAGGAATTGGATGGTGGAGATGGGGATGGAGCCGGGCCGGGGCCGGGCGATGAGCCGGAGAGGCTGCGCATATTGGATCTGGGTACCGGCAGCGGCGTTATTGCCGTTATGCTGGCCCTGCTGGTGCCCCGGGCTCGTGTGGCGGCGGTGGATATTTCCGGAGAAGCGCTGGCAGTGGCCCGCAGCAATGCAGTCCGACACGAGGTGGAAGATAGAATCACTTTTCTGGCCGGAGATCTATATGAGCCCTTGCCTCCCGGAGAGATGTTTGAGGTGATCGTCTCCAACCCGCCATATATTGCCGTCCCCGAATATTCCACCTTATCTCTGGAAGTACGGCGGGAGCCGCAGGCCGCATTGCTGGCGGGGGAAGACGGGTTGGCAGTGATCAGGCAGGTGATTGCCGGGGCTCCGGCGAGATTGGCAGATGATGGCCTGTTGGCGATAGAAATCGGTGCCGCTCAAGGTGAGGCGGTGCGCCGCCTGGCTCAGCAATATGGATTCACATCCGTCATCATTGGTAAAGATTACGCCGGCTTTGATCGATATGCCCTGATGCGCCGGCGGGATAGTAGATAGCAGATAGATAGGCAGATAGATAGTAGGTATCAATAGACATGGGCAATATGAGCGGGGCTTCTGTCGAATTATACCGCCTGGTGAACGGGACGGCGGTATTTACAATGAAAGAGCCGGAAACCGTGGCCAGCGGAATAGAGGCGGCGGCACTGGCTTTGCAACAGGGGAAGTTGGTAGGTTTTCCCACCGAAACCGTCTATGGCCTGGGAGCCAATGCTCTTGATGCAGAAGCTGTAAAGCGCATTTTTCAAGCTAAAGGGCGCCCGGCGGATAATCCGTTGATCGTGCATGTGGCTGAGCCGGAGGATCTGAAACCTCTGGTTTCTGCCATTCCCTCCAGGTTGCCGGAGTTGGCGGCGCGCTTCTGGCCTGGACCCTTGACTGTGATTATGCCGCGCTCCAGCTTGGTGCCCGAGGTTACCTCGGCCGGCTTACCGACGGTAGCCATCCGCATTCCCAACCATCCGGTCACCTTAGCCTTGCTGCGCCAAGCGAAATTGCCGGTAGCCGGTCCCAGTGCCAACCGCTCGGGGCGGCCGAGCCCGACCACGGCCGACCATGTGCTGGCTGATTTGGCGGGCGAGGTGGCCGTCGTTTTGGATGCCGGTCCATGCCGCATAGGTGTGGAATCCACTGTGCTCGATCTGACCGCACCGGTACCCACTGTGCTGCGGCCCGGCGGGGTCGGTTTGGAGGAACTAAAGGAAGTCCTGGGCACCGTAGAACTGCATCCGGCGGCGCTTGCTCTGCGGCGGGCGAGGCCGGAGACGGCGGGGAGCGGCAGCGACGGCGAGGAGGCTGAGAAGGATGAGCCGGTTAAGTCGCCGGGGATGAAATACACCCATTACGCTCCGATGGCCCCGATGTATCTTTTTGAAGAAGGAAATAAAGAAGGCCATCCGGAGGTGATTTGGGAGTTCATGCGCCGCTGGATTGAGAGCCGGGCGGGACTTCCAGCCTGTCCGCCGGGCCAGGCATGGCAGATAGGCCTGGGGGGGCGCATAGGTCTCCTGATCAGCCGGGAAGGGTACGATTGGCTGGCCAAAGCCGGGATCTCAGAAAAAGATGCCCGTATCTTCTTTTTTATTTTGGGGACGAGAGAGCATCCTGAGACGATTGCCCGCAATTTGTTCACCGGTTTGCGGGCTATGGATGAAGCGGGGGTAAGCTTAATATTAGCCGAAGGGATCCCGGCGAGCGGCGTGGGCCTGGCGGTGATGAACCGCCTGCGGCGGGCGGCGGGAGGTAATATCATAAAAGCCGGTGAAGAACTAGGACAAGAACATGTCCATATTTATGGCCAGGAAGGGTAGATAATAGTTGCGGCGCCTGCTTCCCGGAGTCAAGGTTCGTTTTAAACTGCCTAGACGCCATTGGGTCGGTATGATGCCCAAAGCGGTGGAAGCCGGTGCCAGGTTGCAGGTATCCCACCGGGATTCCTTTCTGATCTTGGCTCCTCATTGCGATGATGAAACTATAGGTACTGGTTTTCTTATATCGGAAGCGGTGCGCTGCGGATGCCGGTTTCGGGTGGCCGTCGTCACCAACGGCGATGCCTATGTCTATGCCGCCGGCACACGCTACAAAAGGCTCCGCTTGCCTCCGGAGAAGCATATTGAATTTGCCTACCTGCGTCAGAAAGAATCACTGGCCGCCCTGCAGCAGCTGAAATGCAGCCGGGAGGATGTGGTATTCCTAGGCTATCCCGACCGGGGGCTCATGGCGATGTGGCGGGAAGCTTGGGAACCCGACCACCTTTACCGCTCCCCGTTCACCCGGGCCGACCACTCTCCCTACCATAACAGCTATACCAGCCGGGCACCCTATTGCGGGCGCAGCGTGGTTGATGATATCCAAAAGCTGATAGTCTCCCTCAAGCCAAGCTATCTGGTAGTGCCCCACCCCAGGGACGCCCATGGAGACCATGTGGCCACCTTTTGCTTTGCCATATATGCCTGGCAGGAGCTGCGCCGCCAGGGCTATCGGCACGAAATGAAGATACTTGCCTATCTGGTGCACAGGGGCACCTGGCCATATCCCCGCGGTTTACATCCGGGACGGACCTTGGCACCGCCGCTTTCTTTTTATCGCCTGAACGAAAACTGGCTCTCGCTTTACCCGCAAAACAACGCCATAACGGCTAAATACCGGGCCCTGCAACAATATAAAAGCCAGATGAGCTTGCAATCCAGATTCCTGCTCAGTTTTGTCCGGAAAAACGAACTGTTCTGCCTTTATACGCCCCAGCGGATCAGCGGCTTGGTGGGACCGGAGCATAAAAGCATTCTGATCGGCGGGAATACGGCCGATTGGTCCGAAAAGCAAGCGCTGTCCTTCCCGGAACCTGTCAAGGATACCATAACCCGCAATGTGGAGCAGGGCGCCGATGTGCGCACCATTTCGGTGCATGCCGATATGGGATATATTTACCTGCAGCTTGAGACCAACGGGCGTATAGCCGGGGATTTCGTCTTCACCATCCAGCTCGTTTCCTGCAGCAAACCCCGTCGCAGCTTGCAGCTGCGCTTTATCGTGCCGGATAAAGTCTATATGAAATCAGGTCATCTGTGGTATGCCACCAAAGAAATAGTCTTCAAGGTCAGGGGCAAATACCTGGAAATGGCTGTACCCCGCCGCCACCTGGCCGGGGCCGGTTGCGTGTTTATATATGCCGAAACGGGGCGAGGCCGGCTGATGGTCGACAGAACGGCTTGGTATGTGTTGTTCCTGCCGTCTTCTGCCGGAGATAGTACCGTGCCGGTATATGCCACCGCCCACCGGAAGGAGATACCGGAGGTGGCCACGGTGTTCTGCCGGGCTTTTCTCCCGGAAATACGGAGGGTGCTGGATGGCCGTGAGCCGTCGCTGCCCATGTTGACCAGCCTGTTTGAGTTTTTGTATACCGCCGAGCCGGGTGCACTCCTGGTGGCTAAAGCAGACGGGCAGGTGATCGGTTATATATATGCCCCCGCATCGCTCCGGCACTTGTGGAAGACGGCGTTTTTGCGGGGATATATCTTGCGCTGGGTGGGCTATTGGCTGATCGGCAGGTATAGGTTCAGTTTTCATGCTCTGAGGACCATACTTATGGACAAGTTATATTTTGTGCACCATGCCCTTAAGGATGATATTGAAATCGATCAGCGCATTTTGTCCTTGGGCGTGCTGCCGGAGAGGCGCGGCCAGGGCGTGGCGCAGGAGCTGGTGAGGCATGCTCTGGAACGCTTCCGGACTCTCGGGGCGGAGCAGGTGCGCCTTGAGGTGAGGCCGGATAACAAACCCGCTTTGCATCTATATCGGAAGGCAGGATTTACCGTGAAGAAGGTGATAGGAGATACCAGGGGAGAATGGCTGGTGATGGTGAAAAATTTGCGCCATGAGGGCGACTGAAGTGGTGGCCGCCGCGCTGCCGGGCCACCGGTCCGCCGAGCTGCCGGTCCGCCGAGCTGCCGGTCCGCCGAGCTGCCGGTCCGCCGTGCCGTGGGTGATCTGGTCATACAATGGTCATATAATGAATTTATCCTCAGGTGCCAGATAGCCGCAGCAGCCGCAGCGTACATCCAGGTCGAGTTTCCCGTCTGCCCGCACCAATGTCTCCAACTCATCGGAGAGATAGAGGGTGCGGCCGTCAGCCGGATCTTTTATAATATCCTGAGCAAGCTTATATACCAGCGCAAATTCTTTTTTATTCCGGCGACAAGCCGGACAGCAATAGACCTGGGGCAGTACCTGTCGCCTCCTTGAGCATAGCCTACCCACAACCGGTGGCAGACTATGCCGGGAGGTGGCTCTTGTGGAGTTTGCCTGTGCCCGCTGTGGCGGTGTGGTAACCGGCGGCCGGTGCGAGGAGTGTGCGCAGGTATATGTCACCTGCTGTGCGGAATGCGGCAATAACATTATGTTTGAGCAGGTAGATGCATCTCAGGGGCAGTCATTGCTACGCTGCACGGTATGCCAAAACGACTTCCATCTGCACATGCAGGTTATGGACAACCGGCGCGATGAATGGTTTAATTAACCCGGTGCCCAAAAGGCACCAGGCATGTATCAGGTATCGCGAACATACATAAGTGATTAAGCGATTAAGCGATAAGGAGTTTGTGGTTGAATTTATTAGAAATCGCTGCCTTGGGAGCAGCTCTCGGTGCCGATGCTTGTTCTGTCTCCATTGGCATAGGATTGGGCGGCATACAATTAAGAAGGGCACTGAAGCTATCGTTTCTGTTCGGCGGGATGCAGGGGATATTGCTATTGGGCGGGGGCATTACAGCTTTGACGCTCCATTTTATTTTAAAATGGTCGGCTGCTTCTTCAGGAGGCGAACTCCTGTGTTATGAGGAGCCGGTGCAGAGAATTTTTTCGCTGATCGGGGCGGTCATCCTGGCATATGTCGGCATCAGGATGATATGGAATTGCCTGTCAAAAAAAGATAAGAAAGAACCGGTCTTCTTCAAAGGCCGTTGGGCTCTGTTGATGCTGGCGGTGAGCGTGAGCATCGATGCCTTTTCCGCCGGGTTGGGGCTGGGCATGCTCAAAGGTTTGAGTATCACCTCCGTGGCACTTGGGGTGGCGGTGATTACCGCTTTGATGTCGTTTTTCGGGATGCGGGCCGGCAGGCGGGTAGGCTCGGCCATTGGCTGCCGGGCGGAATCGATTGGCGGCTTGGTCCTGGTGGTGCTGGCCATCAGCTTTACCTTGCAGGCTTTGTAAATTGTCACCTGTATGATGACCAGCAGGAGAGTTAGCACCAAAGGAGAAAAAAGGTAATAAATCTGCAGCCGCTAAGCCCGCCGGGGGCGGAGGCAATAAAATAATATAAAAAGAATGGAAATGGTCGATGGCCGAGCGGATTGAACGCATCATCTTCATCTGTACAGGCAATACCTGCCGCAGTCCCATGGCGGCAGCTCTTTTCGCCCGCCAGGCAAAGGAGGCCGGCCTTGATATAACGGTATCCTCCGCCGGGGTGGGAGCATTTGACGGTCAGCCGGCATCAAGCGGCGCTCGGAATGCTATGAAAGCCTATAATATCAATCTCGAAACACACAAGGCTCGCCGTTGGCGCAGCTCCGACAGTAGCAGCTATGACCTGTACTTAACTATGACCGCCAGGCATCGCCAGCATATATTGAAAGAATATCCCCAATTGGCAGGTCGGGTATTTACCTTAAAAGAATTTGTTGGAGAGTCCAGGAACCAAAACTCGGATGTCCAGGATCCTTTCGGCGGCGATGATGAAGTGTATAAAGCTAGTGCTGCAGAACTGGATGCCTTGATCAAAAAACTCGTCGAGAAGCTGAAGAAAGAAGCGAGCCGGGAGGTCTAGGAAAAGTGAAAGTAGCAGTAGGATGCGATCACGCCGGATTCATGCTGAAGAAAGATGTGCTGGAGGTCCTGCAGGAGCTGGGCCATGAAATTGTCGATTGCGGTACCTGGTCGGACAAGTCTGTTGATTATCCGGATTTTGGGCGAGCGGTGGCTGAACAAGTGGTCAAGGAGCAGGTGGATTTCGGCATAGTGATGTGCGGCACGGGTATCGGTATATCTATTGCCGCCAATAAAGTGCCCGGGATCAGGGCGGCTTTATGTCACGACACTTTTTCTGCCAGGATGAGCAGGGCTCACAATAACGCCAATGTCCTGGCCATGGGGAGCCGGGTGATAGGCCCCGGCCTGGCGAGGGATATTATTCGCACCTTTTTGACTACCGAATTTGATGGCGGCCGGCATGCCCTCCGGGTGGCGAAGCTGGAGCAGTAGCTGGAGCAGTAGATAGTATAGTATGGATAATATTAGTATTGTAGGGGTAGGGGGCAACCTAGGTTGGGTCGTTTATATGTAATTGATCATCCTTTGATACAGCATAAGCTGGCGATAATCCGTGATGTAAACACCGGGGCGAAGGAATTCAGAGAACTGGTGGATGAAGTGGCCATGCTGATGGCCTATGAGGTGACGCGGAACCTGCCGTTGACCGACATCCAGGTCCAGACGCCGGTAGGGATGGCGCAGTGCAGCGTCATATCGGGGAAGAAGATCGGGTTGATTCCTATTTTACGGGCCGGTTTGGGTATGGTTTCCGGAATGCTGCGGCTTATTCCCACCGCCCGTGTGGGACATATCGGCGTGTACCGGGATCCCGAAACTCTGCAGCCGGTGGAATATTACTGCAAGTTGCCTCCCGACATTGCCGAGCGGGATCTGATCGTTGTCGATCCCATGCTGGCTACCGGTGGATCGGCGATTGCCTCGATCAATTTCATCAAACAAAAAGGCGGTACCAACATCCGCTTCATGTGCCTGATTGCCTCTCCCGAAGGTGTGGCCGCTCTGAAAAAAGCCCATCCCGATGTGGACATTTACACAGCCGCCCTGGATGAGTGCCTGAATGATCATGGATACATCGTTCCCGGTTTAGGTGATGCCGGGGACCGTTTATTTGGCACCAAATAA
The DNA here is from genome assembly GCA_012840225.1 of Bacillota bacterium. Classification (GTDB taxonomy): domain Bacteria; phylum Bacillota; class Limnochordia; order DTU080; family DTU080; genus DULU01. The sequence continues at coordinate 3,336 of DULU01000046.1, read as the reverse complement.
AAAGAGAATGAAAATGAAAAAGACAAAGAATGAGTCGTTTTCTTTGCCCGATTCGCTATGTCCGTTATATCCTCTATATCCGCAATATCCGCAACACCCGCTTTATCCATTATATCCGCTGCCCTATGATACCTGGCCTTATGAGTTCAGCGCTTTATCCGAAGAGATGCGTCCATGGGGAAAGGCGGAACTTGTTGCTGAGCTGAAGGCCAGAATTCAGCGAGCTAAAGAGGCGAATTGTGTTGAGGTAAATTATTATCGTATCGGATACCGATTCGCCTTCCCCCTGCCGGTCAAGTCCCGGCCTGCAGGTCTGCCTGCTGAAGTGGGCAGCATCAAATCATATCCGTGGATGACCTGGCTGTCATGGGAACTGGAGAACCGCTGGCGATTGCTTTATGCAGCCTGGCGCCATTTACAGGATATGGAGGCCAGCCGGCTTTTGCAGGAGGAACTGGCGGCACTGAGCGAATGGGATAATTACCGGGAGGTGTCCGGTGAGGCCGGCCTGGTGACAGCGCACTTGGCTGCTGTTTTGGCTATGGTATTGCGCCGGCCGGAAAGCTGGGAAAGTTGGGACAGCGGGCTTTATCAAAAAGTGGAAAAAGCCGCAAGGAAATTGCTGAACAATGACATCCTGCCCTGGTATCGAAGGGTGGTGACGGAGAAGCCGCAGACTTTAGCCAGTCTCCACAACATCCCGTTGATCACACTTTTCCGCGGTGCTCAGCTGGCGGAGACGTTGGGCGTTGCTGAGGCCGGCGCATTACAGAATGAAGCTTGCCGGGTTTTGCAAGTCTGGTGCAGGCGGCGCCTGGCTCAGCATCACACCGAAGGCGCCTCATATGACGGTTATCTATTTGACAGCATAACTGAATGGCTCGACACCTCCTCTCTTCCTATTTCCGCTCCCGGCTCAACTCCCAGCTTTCCTTGCAGTTCCTCACCCGGCTCTGCTCCCGGCTCCCCTCCGATCTCCCTCCCGCACAGGCTGGATTTATGGCAGGAATGCCGGCCAGCATTCGAACAGTTATGCCGGCAATGGTTACACCTCTCCTTACCTGGGCGATTACATATCCAGGCCCCGTTGGGCGATACGGAACAGGAAATGCCTTTCTGGATGACCGCTTTGCTGAGGATGACATGGCATTATGGCTGGAAGGAAGCCGGCCGGCTGCTACGCCATATACCGGTCAGCCGCCTGCCCTCAGCTGCCATTATTGAGGCTCTGGACAAAGAGCTGGATAAAGAGCTGGACATGAAGCTGGGCATAAAGTTGGCAGCTTCTCCGGACGACGGCTTGATGATCAGTGAGCATGCCGGTGCCGTGACGATGAGAACAGGCTGGCAATTGGATGACGCCCTGGTAGTGGTCGGATTAAGCCGTGCTCCCATGGGCCACCTGCATCACGACGGCGGTAACCTTATCTTTGGCTGGCGGGGTAGGTTCTGGATCACCGATCCCGGATACCAGCAGTACCGGGCCGGAGATGAGCGGCAGTATACTTTGGGAATAAGTGCTCATAATGCTCCGGTTATAAACGGCATCGCTCAGACCCGCCGGGCTCCTATACTACAGCAATTGCTCAGATGTCCGGATGGAGGGTTGCAAGTTACGGTGGACCTTAGCCGAAACTATGAAGGTTTACCTCCCTCAGCCTCCGTACAGCGCATCATTTGGTTGTTTCCGGGCGAGGAGCCGCTGGTGAGGGTGCAGGACCGGTTCTCCGGCCTGCCGCCAGGCACCAAAATCGAGACCTATTGGCATGGCGGAGCCCACCTGGCCTGGTCATATATAGATGGATGGATTCGCCTCAGCAGTGGACGTGAGGCTGTGTGGCTGAAAAGTTGGCCGCAACCGGTTGATTTGACCAATGTATTCAAGCATCCTGGAAGCAGAGGCCCACTGACATTGCACCACACGGCGATCCTCACTGAAGGTGCTGGTGATAACCACTGGATATTTCGTGGTGATCCGGCTGATGGGATTGCAGTACCAAGTCATACGCCAAATAGTGTTCCGGAGGAATGTCCGGACCGATAGAATGCGAGCCGATGACGACCCCGCCCTCTCGCCCTGCAGATATAATGGCTTTAGCCTGAGCTTGAATGGCAGATATAGGTCCGTTCGGTAAAGTATGGGCATTACACATGCCGCCGATCAGAATCAGGCGGCTGCCATATTTTTCCCAATATTTTCGCCGCAGTTCAGGCAGCCACATCCCTGCTTTCGGTTCTACCGGATGGATGCCGTCAAAACCCGTATCTATCAGCAAGTCCAATAGAGGCAGGATGTTGCCGTCTGAATGGAGGATCACGTAGCGGGCCCCAGCCTTTTTGAGTTTTTCGATCATCCAGGCATATGTGGGCTGAAAGATTTGGGCGAAGATGCGGGGAGAGATGAAGGTGGTAGTATTGTAGGCCATATCGTCGTATATCCATATGCCGGTATCGTAAAGGTTGCCTATAGATAGCGCATGTAGAGCTATCTGCAGGAGATGTTCGGCCAGGCGCCGGACGAGTGCGGTGGCAAAACCGGTATCGGCAACCAGGTCGGTTAGGAAATTCACCTCACCCCGCATAAATGTGCTGCGGATGAAGAGGCCGCCGATCTTGGCAAAGACAGCTTTGCTTTTTTCCTTTTGCGCATTTACCACCCGGCAAAAAGATATGTATCGCTGCGGATCACTTGCAGGGAGCCATAATTTGCCATTTTCGTTATCAATCTCCAGATCATCATAGGTCTTGATCGCCGGTTCCAGCATTTCCCGGAATTTTGCATCGTGCCGTTCCCGTACAATAGATCCCCATCCGTCCTGGTAAATTACCTCATCGCCATTCTGTGCCAGCATAACTTTTTTGAAAGGCGTTTCCTCAGGAACCGCCACGTAAAGATCGTTGCCGAAATAGTCTGCAAGGTCGGTATTGGGCGGCAGGTTCAATTTTTGGCGATATATATGCACCGTTTCCGGCCAAAAAGAATCGAAACGGGGAAGGCGATCCGGTTTTTGAAAGGAAAAAGCCGCCATCACTCGTTCGTATGAAGTCATGAAGACACATCCTTTCGCTCAACATAATTCTGATCTTTCGGCTTTTCTTTCTTGCACCCCTGTTTTCTGCATTCGTTCGTCCACATTTCCCCAAAAGAATATGCCGAAAGTAAGGGGAAAAGAGATGAAACGCATGTTTGCAGATGAGGAGGAATCTGTTAAGATAGTAATACTAACGTTGTTGGTGAATGGAGGGGAGCCCATTGATCGACAGTATCGAAGTTCCTATCGCTCTGTTGTGGGAGCCGCTCATTACCACCTGCGATAAGCTGGTGTGGATGGTGAT
>DULU01000045.1 GCA_012840225.1 Bacillota bacterium | reverse complement strand
TTGGTGGTGGTGTCGATCACGGTGACCGTGACGGTGTAGGTGTCGAACACCTTGCCAATGCCCACGCTGCCGACAACGTCGCTCACCACGGCCAGCAGAGCGCGGTTGGGGATCAGCTCGCCGGTGTCGGGGTCTCTCAAGGCATCGGCCACTGCATCGCTCGCCGTAACCGATTCAAACCCCTGAGCATCCTCCGAGCAGATCACATCAAGCGCTTTGATGCGATGGGCGATGAACCTGTTGTCGATCAGGTCAAACTGAGGTGAGACAAATCCCAAAGTAAATCCCTCCGTAATGGTGTTGTCCAGGATTGCTCCCAGCAATCATAAGGTATGTTTTTGCATGGCCCACGGTATAGGAATTGAAAGTGAATTGAAAAATTGGGTATGAAGTACCGGGTGGGCGCCCGCACTTGTGCCTGCAAAACAGCGATGCCGGGCTATCAGCCGCCCGGCATCGCCACCTTCCACCTTTATGCGCCATCATCCGTCTTGGCCTGACTGTGGGATCCCTTCACTTGCAGGTATTTTTACCCGGCAGGCAGCAGACGACTTCGGCAGGGACCGAGACAATGCATTCCCTGGTCACAATCACCCTGATGCACAAGATGGCCTTCAGTCTCAGCCTGGTGGTGCAGCCGTCGCCGGAAGACACTCCGGGTACGGCGGAGACCAGCAAGGCTTCGACCGAGGGGAATTCCTGGATGTGATCGCCTGGTTTTATTCCGCAAATATCATGCACCGACTGGAAGGGGACAACCACCGTCTGCGTGATGGTCTTGCGCGGGTCGGGACATGGATTGGGATCGCAGTCTTCCACCAGCAGCCTGACCTTGACGAACCCCTCATTCACCAGCTTATCCTTGAGGATGGTGGGAGTGAGCACAGGCGCCCCCACGGCTTCGGCGATGATGTTCCGGTTCAGCTCGCCTTTCTCGTGGTCGAAACCTACTCCCGGCGGGGCGGTGATCTCCACGTCGCCTATCTTCTGGAAGGACTCATCGGCCACCAGGATCTGGGTTTTGATCTTGAGCGGGCGCTTGTCCGGTGGTCTGAGCTTGCCGTAAGGGCGGCGGCTGCTGTTCACGGTATTGGCGCTGTTGGCGCTGTTTTCGGGATAAGCTTTGTTGAACTGCGGCGGTCTTAGACTATTTTCCGGATAGGCTTTATTGAACGGCTGCTTGCCTTCATTGTCCGGAAACGTACCCCCCCCGATCTCATCAAGATCGATCATATCGGGACGCTCGTCGTCGTCTTCCATATAGCGGTCGGGGCACCGGTTCACCGGCGGCCGGACTATGACCGGCGGCTTCGGAGTGAAACCGGATACATTCATCTGATACCTGAAACAGGTTGTCGGGTAGGCGCTCCAACCCCAGGTCATTTCGTACACCTCCTTAAGTTGCCGGTCACTAGCACGGTTTTGCGGCTTGCACCCGCAAGATGCTCTCTTTGGCCACTACGATGCAATAATGTACAATCACCTTGAGGATCAGGTGCAGGCGCAAGCTGTCGCAGTCATCTTCGGGTATCTGAATGGGCGCCACGGCGAAGCCTTCCACCTGAAAGTCATGTAATTGCACCAGATCCCCGGGCAGCGCGCCAGGACATTTTAAAATGCCCTGGAAAGGCACTTCCAATTTTTGGATGACCAGCTTTCCGTCGACCAAAAGGAGGACGGGGACGACGCCGATCACGATGATCTTATCGGGGATGATTTGGACTACCCTGATCTGCGGTTCTCCTTTGGGTTCCAATACGATTTTCTGCTTCAGTTTTCCGGTGCAGGGATCCATGGTTACACCATAAGGCGCCGGAATCTGCAGATCGCCGAATTCCTGCACTTTTTGGCGACAGATGACTTGCGGCACCTTAATCTCTTCTTGGAGAGTAAGGACCGGCTGGGCAAGATTTTGCTCGCTCACTGTTTACCCCTCCTGGATTTTCACTACACTCAGAGTATGCAGGAGCTAGTACAGCGGTCCCTACAAGAGGGCAAAAAGATGAGGCTGTCTTGCAAAAGGCAGCCTCAAGAGGATCTTAGCAATGATCCGGATACCACGGTGGGGCGGGCGGGCAACAACAGCACATGGGGAAGCAGATGCAAATGCAGGGGCATCCCCACCGGCGACAGTCCTTATGCGGCGGGCGGGGCTTCTTTCTCTTCTTCTTTTTGCAGGGATCGCAATCATAGCCGTAATCATACCAATCCGCGTCGTACATGTTCCGTCACCTCCCTCGCATTAATATAATGAGAGGTGACCTTTTGTGTAACGGGTGCGCTTTCCTAAAAATGCAAAGGCAGACGTAAAGGCAAACAAAAGGCCGCAGGGCAAGGCAGGGTGGACCTGGCTGTCCTGCGGCCGTTTAATTTACTTATGAACGCTTTAACTCATATGGCGCTATAGCTCACTTCGTCACGCCGATTTATCGGTCGATTCATCCTGGCCGGCCTGGCATTTTTTATCCAGCCAGCGCTGTATCACATCCTTGCTCCCCAACCCGAAGGATATGGCTGCCGCCAGTCCCAGGGAGCCGAAGAGGATGGCAAATGCATAGCTGACGATCACTTCGGAGATGCCGGCCTGGATCAGGGCCATGGCGCCGGCGACGACCAGCACGCCATATTTGACGGCCAGAGCCAGCCAGGCGGGATAGGCCGTATCGGCCACCACCACTTGCATGCTCCGGAAAGCAAACTGGGCCAAAGCGTTGCCGGCGATCAGGAGAGCGGCCGCCACAATCACCCTCGGCACATAGGCGAGGATGTTTTGCAGGATGATGCTGATCTGATAGAGATGGACGACGTTGAAGGCTTCCACCAGGATCAGGAGCAGCACGATGCCGCCGGAAATCTTGCCGACGATCTCGGCCACCTGCGGGGCCTTTTCCTTGTCGGGCAGGACACCCCAGCGGGTGACTATATTGATCACATTGGTTTTATCCAATAGCAGAGTGACGATGCCGGCAATCCAGCGGAAGAGGGCGATGCCTACCGCCACCAGGAGCAAAGCTACGGCCACGTTCGGTACCATGTTCAGGATCGCCGTCAGCATAGCCACCGCCGGCTGGGAGATGGCGGTGATACCCAGCGATTCCAAAGCCGAAATGACTACCGGCAGGAGGATTAAGATGAAGACGATGGTGCCCAGCGACTGGGAGAGAGGTGTCTTTTCGAAGATCTGGGCCATGCCGACTTTCTCCGGCAGCTTGTCGGTGCCGACATTGGCCAGGAAATGGGTGGTGATCCTCTGCACCACTCTGGCGGCCACATAACCGATGAACAAAGTGACGGCAGCGGCAGCCAGGCGGGGCAGCAAGGCAATGGCTGAGGCCGTCAGTTGCTGAAACGGCTCTCTTAAGCCCTCGAGCTGCAGCGCGCTCAAGACGGCCGGGAGGAACAGCAAGAGGATCAGATAATAAGCGGTCGTGGCGGTGGAGGAGGCCAGCTTGCCGGAATCGAGTTCCGAGATGACCCCGATTTTGCGAAGCACTCCGGCGACTTTTTCATGAGATATGGCTTTGTACGTCAGGCTCCTCAGCAAGGTAGCGGTCACGAAAGCCAACAGGAGAATCAGGATAGCTTTGATAAAGTTCGGAATAGCCATGGCCAGCTCGCCGGCCATCGACATGAACGGACCGCGGAAGATGGTGATGCCGAGGATATCGAAGAATTGCACCAGGACAAACAGCATCACGACCCAATAGGTGATGCGGGAGGTCATGTTGACGACCAGCCTGGTTTCCTTCTCATCCACATCCACCAACTTTTTCCCCGGGACCGTCAACTTGGCGGTTAACCTGCCGACCAGAGACGATAAAACTTTGGCGATGATCCACCCGACGAATAGAACGATGATTGCAACCAGAATTGTTGGCAATTGATTGATGAAAGTTGCCCATATTGATGCCAACATGTCCACAAATGCACTCATTCGGATCGCCTTCCTTTCATATATTCTTTATTTATTCTAACATTCAAAGGCATAAAATGCCAACATGCAGGAGGAATAAAAGGGCATTTAGAAATGATTATTGGCGGATTGATAGCCTGATGATTGCCGGGCGAGCTTTGCGAGCCGAAAAAAGGGTGAATGCTTTTGGCTGAAGGTTATGTGGTAAAGGCCGTTCCTTTCGTTCCGGACATGGCCAAGTTGGCTGCCAGGGTGCATCTGGCCCCCGAGCAGCGTCCCGAGTTGGAGAAGATGGTGGAGCAGGCGGCGGCGGTGGCTTGTCCCAAAGCGTTTTATCGTGAGTCTTTTATAGAAAAGCGGGAAGAGGCCCTGGTGGTGGTGGACGGCATCGGGTTTAATAGCAGGCTGCTCAAGACCAATTTGGAGCAGACCTACCGCGTCTTTCCCTATGTGGCCACCTGCGGCCTGGAGCTGATGGAATGGGCCAAGAGCTTTAACGAGGACCCCTTGCAGCAATATTGGGCCGACGTGATCATGGAAAGCGCCCTGCGGGAGGCGACGCGTGCCCTGGAGCAAGACGTGCAGGCGAGGTTCAGCCCCGGCAAGACGGCCACCATGAATCCCGGTTCCCTGCCGGACTGGCCGCTCTCCGAGCAAAAGCAGCTCTTCTCTTTGCTGGGCGATGCGGATAGAACCGTCGGGGTGCGCCTGACTGAAGACTATCTGATGATCCCGCTCAAAAGCGTTTCGGGCATCATCTTTCCGACCAAAACCGATTACAACAACTGCCGGCTCTGCCGCCGCGAGAACTGTCCCGGGCGGCGGGCGCCGTTCGATCCCGAGCTATATGCTTCGCGGTTGGGTTGAACATATGTGATTATTTATGCAACTTATGCTTGGTGAAAAGTCTGCAGAAGCGGGTGATCATACATGCCGGACCATGAACGGCGACCGAATATCCTATTTATTATGACCGATCAGCACAGGGGAGATTGCCTGGGTGGCGCCGGACATCCGGCGGTGGAGACCCCTTATCTTGACCAGTTGGCGGCCGAGGGGGTGCGCTTTCGCCATGCCTATTCATCGGTGCCCTCATGCACCCCCGCCCGCTCGGCTATCATCACCGGTATGGACCAGTGGCATCATGGCAGGTTGACCATGGAGGGGGAGGATGCCCTGGAATACCCGACCACATTGATGGCGGAGCTGGCCAAGGCCGGCTATCACACCCAGGGTGTCGGCAAGATGCACTTTTTCCCGCAGCGCCGCCTCTATGGCTTCCATCATATGGTGCTTGATGAAAGCGGCCGGCGCTTCGGCGGTTTTGTCAGCGACTATCATGAGTGGTTTGCCGAGCACAAAGAAGGGGCATATGACTACCGCGACCACAGCATCGACTGGAACAGCTGGATGGCGAGACCCACTCACCTGCCCGAGCACCTCCACCCCACCTACTGGACGGCTTCGGAGGGTATTAAATTCCTTAAGCACCGCGATCCCACCAAGCCCTTCTTCTTGTGGCTCTCTTTCGCCAGGCCGCATTCGCCATACGACCCGCCGAAGGTTTATTGGGATATGTATATCAACCATCCCGACATCCCCAAACCATATATTGGCGACTGGGCGGCGGAGTTCGATTTTCCCACCGCCGATGTCAACGCCCCGTTCGGCAGGCGTCCGGACAGGGATATCCACAAGGCCAGAGCCGGCTATTACGGGAATATCACCTTTATCGATCATCAGATCGGTCGGGTGTTATATGAGCTGCGCAAGATGGCACCGGCGGAATATGACAACACCTTGATCCTCTTCACTTCCGACCATGGCGACATGCTGGGCGATCATCATCACTGGCGTAAGACCTATGCTTATGAAGGGTCCTCCAGGGTGCCGTTCCTCATCCGTTTCCCGAAACACTGGCGCCTGCCCCGCGGCCAGGTGCTGGATCAGGTGGTGGAGTTGCGGGATATCATGCCCACCCTGCTGGATGCCGCCGGCGTGGAGATACCGCCATCGGTGGACGGCATGAGCGTGTTGCCGCTGTGCGGTCGCCCGGCGAGCCCCGCCGGGGAGGAGCGCGGGTCCGGTCGGGACCAGGATCAAGGTACGGGGCAGGTGGCATGGCGCCGGTTTATCCAGGGTGAGCACAGCTTGTCCTACGGACTGAAGTGGGGCAATCAGTGGATCACCGACGGCCGGGAAAAATATGTATGGTTTCACCATACCGGCAGGGAACTCTTCTTCAACCTGGCGGAAGATCCCGGCGAGTGCCATGACCTGCACGCCGATCCCAAATGGCGGCCGAGGGTGGAGGAGTGGCGGCGACTCCTCGCCGAGATCAACGAGCGGAGGGGCGATCCCCGCGGCCAGGGAGGTAGGCTCGTGCCCCAGCCGGAGGGGGCCATCAGGCTTTCTCCCAACTACTATCGCTGGAAGGAAAGGGCTCAGGCAGCTAGTTCTGCGGGGCAGTAGGCCTCTCCCAAGGGGAAAGGGGTAGCCGGCTCCCCGTGAGCATGGTATAAAGCGGCTCCCTGCGGTCATACCAGCAGACATCCTTATATGGAGCGCCGGTGTTGGTGCAAAGCCGCCTGCTGAGGTCGATATCGGCGTAGATTATCGGGCTTTGCCCTTCATCCAGAGCCAGCACCGTGCTGTCCGGAGCGAAGATGCCGCTCCCCCGGCCGGCATTGCGGGCTATCACCAGATATACCTGGTTTTCCAGGGCTTTGGCCCGCTGGATCAGCTTCCATATCTCCATGTCGAAATTCTTGCCCGTGATGGTCGAGCGGTTGTCGCCCATGATCGGGAGGAGGATGATATCCGCTCCTAGGCGCCCCAAGGCCCGGGCAGATTCGAACGTGGAGGAATCCTTGCAGATGTTCAGGCCGACTCTGGCTCCGGCTGTCTTTATGGTAGCGACCGGAAATTCACTGCCCGGCGTGATGCCGCGCCAGCCCTCAGGATAGGCCAGATGAACTTTCCGGTATTTTAAGGCAATCCGTCCTTCTTCGTCGATCAGCACGCCGGTGTTATATACCAGATCACCGTCGGTTTCGTTCGCCGAAAAACCGATGGCCATTCCCGTGTCGGCGGCGAGGCGGCAGAAGGGCTCGATGAACGGGCCGGGAATGCTGATGCCCCTCTCCGGCAGAGAGGAAGGATGATGAGCAGGCAGGCGATAGGTAAAGATCACTTCCGGCAGACAGAGAAGGTTGATACCGCAGGCCGCGGCCTCCTTGGCCACTTGCAGGAAGCCGTCGCGGTTTTGCTCCATCGTAGTGGGAACCGGCGGCTGCCAGGTGGCTACGCCGAGGCGCAGCGGGCGGGGAGAAGGGGGCGCCACCCGGGTCAGCCGGGGCTCTTTCCACTCGATGATACCGGTGGCCGACCACTTGATTATTAAACGTATGGAGAGCAGATCGGCCCCTGGTGAAGCCGGGAATTGCGCCCGGCACAAGAGCCAACCGTCTTCTGTGGCTCCGCTGTCGGCTATGTCGATCACATTGCTGATGGGCGACCATTCGAATTTTTCCGGATCGCTGTAAAGCCAGTGGGCTTCAGCGCCCAGGGAGCAAAAGCCATGCTCCAGTTGCCGCCAGCGCACTTTCACCTGGAAGGCATACCACATCCCGGGCTTGCCGGGAGGGTAAAGCAGTTCCCAGCCGCCGAAGCATCCGGGACGGCCGTTGGCGGCCACCACCATCGTGGTTTGGGGATCGCCGCCGGTGATGGGGGCGATGGCGGGACGCGGCGCTATCGGCCGGGCATTTATTCGGGGGATCTGTTCATCTGTATTCGTATTAAAATACAAGTGAGAACTCCTTTCGCCCTTCTCGCCCCTCCGGGCGGCTGGGCGTTACAGTTGCCGATGGGGTAGTATGATTATATAACACAACATGGAAAAATATATGAATTGATATGGAGAGAAATATGAATAGATGAGCAACGCAGCCGCCGACACCCCTCTCCGCCAGGCTCACGGGCAAAGCGGCGCCCGCCTCCGCCAGGCCCGCAGGCGAATCGCTCCCGCCCTCAATATGCCGACCGAGACTTTTCATGTCCTCCTCGCCTTATTGGTGGGGCTGGGGAGCGGCCTCTTTACCATGCTCTTCCTTTTGGCCATACAGTGGTTGCAGTACCTCGTTTTTGGCGGGGTGCGGCCGGTGATGGGGATGGAGGGAGGAACTCTTCCATTTATTTACCTCTTCATCCCGGCTGCCGGCGGGCTGGGTGTAGGTTTGCTGGTCCATTTTGCTGCCAGGGAAGCGGCCGGACACGGTATCCCGGAAGTGATGGAAGCCGTAGCCCTCAGAGGCGGCATCATTCGTCCCCGCTACATTGTGGTCAAAACTTTGGCTTCCGCCCTCTGCATCGGCACCGGCGGTTCAGCCGGGCGGGTCGGTCCGGTGGTGCAAATCGGGGCCGGTGTAGGCTCGGTTTTGGGGCAACTCTTTCGCCTCTCGGAAGCAATGACCCGCACCCTGACGGCTTGTGGGGCGGCCGCCGGCATCGCCGCCATATTCAACGCCCCGGTGGCAGGGGTTTTCTTCGCCCAGGAGCTGATCCTGGGGGAATATACCGCCGGCACTTTTTCACTGATCGTCATGGCGGCCGTGGTGTCGTCCGTAGTTGGTCAGGTATGCTTCGGCGACAAAGTCACTTTTCAGGTGCCGGAATACTCCCTGGTGAGCTACCATGAGCTGGTATTTTACGTGATCCTTGGTATGATCGCCGCTTTGGCCGCCGTATTCTTCGTCCGCTTTTTTTACACCATGCATGATGCCTGGAGCAAAGTGAATTTTTGGCCGGCCTATCTCAACCCGGCGGCCGGCGGCTTGTTGCTCGGGCTGATCGGCCTTTTTTGCCCCCGGATTTTAAGCATAGGGGATTTCCCGGCGATGGAAGCCGTCCTCCACAACCGCCTCTGGTGGCAGATGCTGCTCATCCTGGCGCTGATGAAAATGTTCTCCACCTCGCTCACCCTTGGCTCAGGCGGCTCGGGCGGGGTCTTTGCTCCTTCACTCTATGTCGGTGCCATGCTGGGCGGGGCCTTCGGCACCTTGGTGCATGCTCTGGCGCCGGAAAGCACCGCCCTTCCCGGTGCCTACGCCTTGGTGGGTATGGGCGCCTTCTTTGCCGGATCGGCTCAGGCACCGATGACCGCCATCGTCATGCTGTTTGAGTTAACCCATGACTACCGCATTATCCTACCGCTCATGGTCAGCTGTGTCATCAGCAGCATGATATATGCCCGCCTCTCGCCGGGTTCGATCTATACTTTGAAACTGCAACGCCGGGGGATTAACCTGCAAGCCGGTAAAGATGTAAACATTATGCGTTCCGTAACTGTGGCCGAGGCGATGAGCTCACCGGTGGAGACGGTTACGGTCAATGAGACCATAGGCGAGGTGATCAAGCAAATGCAGGCAAGCCGGCACAACGGCTTCCCCGTCGTGGATGAAGAGGGAGGCCTGGTCGGTATGATCACCTTGCAAGACATTCGCAACACACCTCTGGCCCACAGGCTGGAGACGCTGGTGAAAGAGGTGATGAGCACGGATTTGCTGGTCGCCTATCCGGAAGAAACTTTGGATGCGGTCATCGGCCGCTTCAGCTATCGCGATGTGGGCCGCCTGCCGGTGGTGGATAGCCGGCACCCCGGAAGGCTTGTGGGCATGATCACCCGGAGCGACATCATTCGCGCTTATAACCGGGCCGTCATCGGAGCAGGCCTCGGGAGCGCACCGACCAGGGCGGGTTTAGGATCGAGCTAGATCAGGCCGGATCAAGCTGGATCCGGCTGGATCAAGCCTCGCTTAACGCTTCATACAACACTGCCAGTTCTTCGACGAGCCTTTGATGCTCCTGCAGCCCCTGGTGAGAATCGCGACTGCGGTAGTAGTCCGGGTTCTGGAAAGCCGCTTCCAGCTCGGCGATGCGCTCTTCCACTTCCATAATCCGCTTTTCCAGGTCCACCGGCCGTTCTTTCTGCCGCTGTCTCACCTGAGCGGCAAAACTTTTTCCGGACCGGGAAACCTGCTTGCCTGTGGTGGTGGTGTGGCGCATGGCGGCTTTTCCGCTCCCTCCCGCATCCGCTCCCGCCCCCGCCATCGCTCCCAGGGCCAAGGCCTTGAGGTAGGAGTTATAATTCCCTTCATAGCTTTTTATCTTGCCGTTCTTCAGTTCCAGGATGCGGGTGGCCACCCGGTTCAGAAAGAAGCGGTCGTGCGAGACGGCGATGACGGTACCGCGGAAGGTGCCCAAGGCTTCTTCCAGGCACTCCCGGCTCTGGACATCAAGGTGGTTGGTGGGCTCGTCCAGAATCAGACAATGCGGCTGGGACTGGATCAAACACAAGAGCTTGAGCCTCGTCTGCTCACCGCCGCTCAGCGAGCCGATTTGCTGGAATACCTTGTCACCTTTGAAGAGAAAGCCGGCCAAAAGGCGCCGAGCCTCCCCCTCTTTGAGGGAGGGAACGGCATATAGCAACTCCTCCAGCACGCTCCGCGTGGGATCGGCGAAAGCTATTTCCTGCCCCAGGTAGGCGAAGCGCACCCAGCTTCCCAGGCGGATGGAGCCGCCGGTAGGCTTCTCTTCGCCCAAAAGGAGGCGCAAAAGAGTGGTCTTCCCGTCGCCGTTGGGGCCGATGATGCCGATATGTTCTCCGCCGAAAATGATAAAGGAAATGCCGTCGAGCACCCTCCGGCCGTCAAACTCTTTGACCAGGTCATTCGCCTCGGCGATAATTTTGCTCACCCACTCCGGCTGGGTGAAGGAGATATTGATGGTCTGCTCCAGTTGCTCGGGAGGCTGATAAGCTTCTTCCAGGCGCTCCAGGGCTTTGATGCGGCTGTTGGCGGTATCAAAACGGCGCATGCTTTTCAGCCGGGCCACCACTTCTTCTTCTTTCTTGATTTTGCTTTCGAGCCGCTTGGCACTGCGTATACTCTCTTCCACCCGCTCCTTCTTCAGCCGGCTATAGTGGCTGAAGTTGCCCGGATAGGCCTTCACCACGCCGTTGTCCAGTTCAAGCACGCGCTGGGCCACGGCATCCAGAAAGAACCGGTCGTGGGAGACCACCAGGCAGGCGCCCTTGGAGGAGCGCAGGTAGCCTTCCAGCCACTCGATGGCCGGCAGGTCGAGGTGGTTGGTCGGCTCGTCGAGGAGAAGGATGTCGGGCTCCTGCAGGAGGAGGCGAGCCAGCGCCACCCGCATTTTTTCGCCGCCGCTCAGCAATTCGGCCGGGCGGTGCAGGGCATCCTGGCGTAAGCCGAGACCGAGGAGGATGGCCCTCACCCGCTGCTGCCAGGTATAACCGTCCCGCCGCTCAAATTCGGCTGCCAGGTTGCCATATTGCCTGAGGAGTTCCGGATCATCCCCGCGCTCGGTCAAAGCCAGAGTCAGCTCCTCCAGCCTTTTCTCCATGCGCAGCAGATCGGCCAAACCCTGGGCGGTTTCGGAGAAGGCGTCCAGATTGCCGATCTCTTCCATATGCTGGCTCAGATAGGCTACCCGGGCCCGCTTGGCCATCTGCACCGTACCTTTGTCCGCCGGTTCCTTTCCCATGATGATGTGCAATAAAGTGGTTTTGCCGCTGCCGTTCATTCCCAGGAGAGCGACCCGCTCCCCCGGCGAGACGGTGAAAGAGACGCCCTTCAGCACCTCGTGAGCTCCAAAACTTTTCCAAATATCGTGAACAATAATCAAACTCATATCCGTATCCTTCTCACCAGCCGGTCGCTGGTAGTGTTTCCCGGATGCCCGGCACCGCCATTCATCAGCATAATCTACTTAATTATACACTGTGGAGGCGGCGGAGCAAATGTAACCATCCAGACCGTTCCGCGCTAAAGACATAACATTGTACAAGTTATGCAGAAACACTTTACCGTCCTTAATCGTCCATGCTATTTTTAAAGAGAGAAAGAGGAGGTGTTTATGCCATACATATTTATTTATAAATTACAGATACATTGATGGGTAATTTCCAAACCTGCTACAACGTGTTGAGCTCTATGCTCCTTTATTTGAGGACAGTTAACAGAAAGGGAGATGGTTTATGATTATTGACAGCAGATCAAGAACCGGGTTGAGCAGAACAATGAGCGGGAATAAGTATCGGCCGGCAAGAAACACAGGACTTATCAGTTGCCTCATTTTGATTTTCCTTCTCTCGGCATCGACGGTGCCTGTTTATGGAAAGACAACCTTAACGGTCGGTACCTGGTTGACTCCGGATAGCTGGGCTCAGTATGATCCGCAAATGAATGCCATGAAAGAAGCTTTACCCCATATCGAACTGGATGTCTTCCGGATTGCCGCACATAGTGATTATGCCGCTCATCTGACTCTATTGGCCGCCACAGGAGATTTGCCCGATATTCTCCAAGTGCCGCCCGAGCAGGTGGCGCCTCTGGTAAATGCCGGTATTCTCCTGGATCTCCGGCCGTTCATGAATGCCGATAGCGGATTCGCCACCACCAATTGGTTGCCGGGTATGCTGGATGCGGTCACCTATCAGAGGATAGTCTTCGGGGTGCCGGCTTTTGTCAATACATATGCCTATGCTTACAATGCGGATATATTAATGCAACGCGGCGTGCATGCACCGGCAGCCGGCAGTTGGATCTCCTGGGATCAGATCAGGGATATTGCCCGGAAGACTACATATGATAATTCCGGCGACGGTGTCGTCGATATATGGGGCTATTTCCAGGGCTTTACCTTTGATAGCGTCTTGCCTTTGCTGTTCCAGGCAGGAGGTCGGCTTTATGATGAAAGGATGCTGATTCGCCTCAATACTCCCGAGATGAACGAGGCCATGAACTGGTTTTTGGAGTTGATTCATGTTTACAAAGTGCATCCGCCGCTCGGTGCCTCAATTACCCAGTTTAATCAAGGTAAAATTGCTTCAGCTCGCCTCGGCAGCACGCAGGCCTTGGCTATTGCGGCCAACAAGACCCCGGTACGGGTGACGGCCGGCGGTTTCTACCGGGAAAGGAGCGAGGTTGCTTATGTAACCAGCTTTGCCATGACGACTTCGGTGCGCAATAAAGAAGCGGCGTGGGAATTTTTGAAATGGCTGACGACCGCCAAAAGCCAGTGGTATGTAGCCGAGCGCGGACGGGTACCCATTCGCCGGGATGTGGCCATTCATCAACTGCCTGATGCTTGGATGCGAGACTTCCTCTACGGGTTCATCTTCTCCCTGGAGCATGGTCAGAGCTATCCCTATCATCTTTATTCCGATGTCATCACCCGTACGTTTAACGAGGACATAAAGCCGGTCTTTCAGGGAAGTCGGCCGGCTCAAGCGGCCCTTATGCAAATGGAAGAGAAGCTGAATGCTCTGATTCGTGAGCAGCAATAGACACGGGTTTGTTCCTGCACTGTTTTAAAGCGAGAGAGGAGAGGTTTTCATATATGAGCAGTCATAAACAGTGGGCTTTCCGGTGGGCATTGGGTGTAATCCTGTTACTTCAACTCATCGGCGGTCTTATGTTCCATCTTCCGGGCCGACCTCAATTTGTATGGGCATCGACTGCCGATCCCGTCTCTCATCTTAACCTGCTCACCAACCATAGCTTTGAAGAAGCCCCTTCCGCGACGGCACTGCCCCCCGGCTGGGTAGTTTTCAGCGGGAAACTGGGTGAGCAGATCTTTGTGGAGGGGGCCGGAGATGCCGGCGGGGTGGCTTACACCGGCCGGAATGCCCTGCTATTTCGCGATATGTCCGATGCCACATCTGTAGGCTTGCGCAGTGTACCCCTGCCGGCCTCTCCCGGCGAGGAGTATACGGCCTCTGTGTACGTATTTTGCCAAGCAGGAAGCAAGGCCCAGTTATACCTGGACTATTGGAACAAAGATAGCAAGCGCATTCAGGCTAGACATGTCACCTCTACCCGTACAAATGAATGGGAAAAGATCACGGTGACCTTTAAAGCTCCGCCAGAAACTGTTTCCGTATCAATCATCTTATACAGCCAGCCTGCCAATGTCGGAGTAGTGCGGTTTGACGAGGCGTCGTTGATCAATACTGCCGATCTTGTCGCCTGGATGCAAGAGGCTGGAGCCGGCGGCGGCAGAGGAGACAGGGAGGTGGGAGGAATCGCCGCAGCAATGGAGTTTCAAGTGGCCGAAGATACTCTGGATTATCGACCTGCGGCAAACAGTATAGTCACGACCAATCCGCCCTCGTTTATCTGGGTACCTGTCGCCGGGGTGTCCAGCTACATTTTGGAATACTCTTCTCATCCCTCTTTTCCCCCTGCAGCTACCACTCGTATTGAGGGTATCAAATTAAGCATTTATACTCCTGCAGCGACATTAGAGACCGATGAGACCTGGTATTGGCGAGTATACGGTGTTGACAAAAACGGGCGCCTTACGGCGCCCACCCAGGTCAGAAGTTTTAAAATAAGTTCTCAAGCCGTGCAGATGCCCCTGCCGGATTTAGCTGATGTGCGCCGCCAGATTCCTCGGTCCCATCCCCGCCTTTTTGTAACCGAACAAACGTTGCCGGAATGGCAGGCTGCTCGTGACATAGACACTTTGCGCAGGATATTATGGCGTAATATAAACACCCGGGCGATTATGGCTACCTTTGATCCTTTACCCCCTGAACCGCCCAACTGCCGACCCTATGGGGTATTGGATATCAATTTATGGCGGCAAGCCAACCAAATTGCGGAAAACGGCATCAACACCATGGAATTGCTCTCTTTCGCCTACCTGATCACTAAAGAGGACAGATATGGAGAGGCGGCCCGCCGCTGGATCCTGCATATTGCCTCCTGGGATCCTGAAGGTTCTACCAGTGCTAAAATCAACAGCGACGTCTCCCGTCCCATCCTGCAAAAAATGGCCAGGGCCTACACCTGGGCTTATGATGCTCTAACCCCGCAGGATAGGGAGTTTATATGCCGGGTGATGCAGATCAGAGGTCGGGAAGCCTACCAGATTTTGCGCAATCTGCCCTATGAAAGCAAACCCTATGCCAGCCATGCTACAGGTGGTTTACCCCTCCTGGGAGAGGCTGCTATTGCTTTTCTCGGGGAAATTCCGGAGGCGGAGGAATGGTTTGACTACCTGGTGCAGATCTTCTTTGCCGTATACCCGCCATGGGGCGGTGACTCCGGGGGTTGGTCCGAAGGTCACGCCTATTGGAATACTACTATGAGCCGGGTGCTCTGGTTTTTGGATGCCTTAAAAGTGGTGACCGGCCTGGACCTCTACCAAAAGCCTTTCTTTCAAAACACCGGTACCTTTAAGCTCCTGACCCATCCTCCTTACAGCAAAATCGGTCCTTTCGGCGATTTTGCCGATACCGGTCCCACATCAAGTTCCAGTTCGGCCATGTCGCATCTGGCCGCCGTTTACCGAAATGAGCAATATCAATGGTATGCGGATAAACTGGGAATCACTCTTGATATGGGGGTGGGCGGTTATATCCGGGCCAGTTTATATGGGCGGGTAACCGGCTCGCCGCCTGAGAATGCTCCCACCGCCGCCCATTTTTCCGATATTGGTTGGGTGGTCTTTCACAGGGACTATTTAGCCCCGGAGAACGAGCGCCTTCAGTTTATGTTCAAAAGCAGTCCCTATGGCTCCTTTAGCCACAGCCTGGCCGATCAAAACACTTTCACCTTGGAGGCATATGGGGAGCCGCTGGCCATCTCCTCCGGATATCGTCCCTGGTATGGCAGCGAGCACCATATGAAATGGACAAAAACCACCCAAGCTCACAACGGTATACTGGTTAACGGCCAAGGTCAGCAAGTCCAATCGATGGCCGCCAAGGGACGAATCACCGGTTTCATAAACGGAGAAAGTTTTGCATACACCGCCGGCGACGCCCAGGCGGCCTACGGCTCGTCGCTGTTGGAGCGGTACCTGCGGCACGTCGTTTATATCCGTCCGGATGTGTTCGTGATATACGACGACCTCAAAGCCCCCAAGGACAGTACTTTCAGCTGGCTGCTACATGCTTATCATCCGATGAAGGTTCGGCACGAGGAAGACGAGAGTGAAGGCCACCGGGGGCATATCCGTCTGGAGGCCACCCAAGCCTGCCTGGACGCTTATCTTTGGGCGAGTAGCTCCCTGTCCTATAACCTGACCAATCAGTTTGCCGTTCCCTTGGACGAACCGATGGATAAACCGGTGCAATGGCACTTGACGGCGACTACCGAAGAAGCCAAGCCGGAAGGCACCTTCCTGGCCGTGTTGGTTCCTACTAACAAAGAAAGGGGAGAGGGGCAAGACAAGGAGGAACATGCAGGGCAAAAACTGCAGGTGCAAGCGAGAAAAGTGGCGGCAGGAGGAGGGGAAGGAGTATATCTGGAGATAGGTGGGACCGATACCGGCGGAGCCGCCCCTCAGTCGGCATTGGTCTTATTCCGCCGGGGCGAGGCCTCTGGTGTGCTGGAATTTGGTCAAGCTCAATCGGATGCCGCAGCCGCCGCCTGGAGAGAGAGCGGTGAAGCTGACGGCAACGGCACTTATGGCCTATTTATGGCTGAAGGCAGCTTCTGGCGCTCAGCCTATGGGATAGAACTATCCGCCTCAACAGCCATCGGCGCCGAGTTAACCTTCGACCAGGAAGGTATCAGAGGCATCATTCATCGCCCGGCCGTTCCCGGATCGGAGCCCTTTGCAGTGGTGTTGAAATTGCCGGCCGGAAAAGGCAAAGCTATCAAAGATGTGATCTCCTCACACCAGCTACTTGACCGGCAGGTGGAGAGGGATAGCCTGAAACTCCTCTTGGCTCCAGGAGAACATAGAGTGACCATCACTTTTGATGGTGACAACTGATTTGGGAGCCGCTGTGATGATTGAATTTTGGGCCACCCAAAGTGCTTTGTGTATAGATGATCTTAATGTATATGTGTATAATGTAGATACAATAAGAAATTGGCAGTAACCCTGCGAAGATAAGGAGGTGTAAGGCAAATAAACTAACAACGTAATTGTTAACAAAAGAAAATAAGGAAAGGAGCATGTTCGTGTCTCGGTTGTTTTGCAGCAAGATTGCCTGTATTGTATTTGTTCTCATGCTTGCCTGTGTTTCTTTGGGTGCGGCAGCCCAGGCTCAGAAACTGGTGATTTTGAATTCAGGCTCGCAGGACGGCACGATGAAAGCGGTAGCGGATTTTACCGCCAAAACAGGTATCGAAGTGGAAGTGTTGATAAGCGACTGGGGTTCATTCAACGACAAAGTGTTGCTCATGCTGACCACCGGACAGCAGCTGGATCTGATCCGCTGCGATTCCGGGCATGCCGTCACGGCCGCCAATAACGGCTGGCTATATCCCCTGTCCAATTTGATCAAGCGGGATAATGCAGACATTTCCCTGATTGCCAAAAATGTGCTGTGGTACGCTCCGAACAACGAAAATGGAGAAGTCTGGGTATTGCCGTATAACGTAGCTGTAACTCTGCTCTTTTATCATCGGGGACATTTCCAGGAAGCCGGGGTGGATTTTCCGCCGGTGGAATATGGACATCAGGCTCTGCAGTGGGACAATTGGATAGCCATGAGCAAAAAGTTGGTGCGCGTCGATCCCGACGGCAAGGTGACCCGTTGGGGCACACACATCGGCGTCCCGGCATACTTTTTGATCGGTGCATTCAATGTCGACTGGGTCAGTCCGACTCTGGATAAGTTCCTGGGAACGACACAGGAAGTTATCAATGCTTATAACAAATTGATCTCGGTATTTATGACCGAGGGCGCGGCGCCGAAGCCGGCTGAGAGAAGCGGGTTGAACTTCCTTGGCGGTGTTAATCTGGCCAGCGAGGTAAGGCAGACCGGTACATGGATGTTGACCGTCGATCCCAAATCCCTTGATATGGGTCTGGCGCCGCCGCCGTGGGGAAGTGTGGTAGCGGTGCAAGGCGGCGTCAACAGCTGGGGCATCACCTCCACCACCAAAAATTTGGAGGCCGCCTGGGAGTTCCTGAAGTTCTTCACCTTGGGCGACGGACTGATATCCTGGATGAATTACGAATCCAAATCACCGCTGATGAACCGGCGCTACTTTAATCAATGGGTGCATCTGATGCAGGAATTCATGCCCAACGCCGATCTGTCCGTTGTGCTCGGTGCCGGCAATTACTTGTGGAATTCCCAAATATCAAACACCAAGCCCTGGCCGCAGATCCAGCCGATTTTCGAGGGCGCTCTGAACGAAGTGAACAATGGCGTCAAGTCTATGGCGGCGGCCATGGAAGGGATAGCCGGCCAAATCGACCTCCTGCTTAAGGAAAGTGCGCAATAATAGGCTAAGTTGCCTGAACTATGAGGAACTATGGTGAAACAAAAATGGCGGAGCCCCAGGCAGCTGGGTGCTCCGCCATTTGCTGTCTGTTCTTGCGGCCGGCTTATCTGGCAAATCCCCGCAGCTTAACCGCCCCGATTTCGATGTCGGCCATAGGCAGGGCGGCGCACACCAATATGCGGAAGTATTGGCTGGTGGTCTCCCGGGGCAGCTCTCCCGCCACCACAAGGCGCTGCCAACCGCTTTCGGACCGGCCCGTCACCAGCGCCGCCGCCGGCAACTGCTCCCAGCGCTCTCCATCGGGCGAGATGGCGAGCTCCACCTCCGCCGGCAGGGCAGCCGTCTTGCTGTAGAAGGTTATTTCGTAGCTTTGCAGGTATGGGGTCTGCCAGATGATATACTGATCTCCCGGCGCGGCGCGGACCATGCGGTCTTTATCGTCCAGGTAGTCTTCCATCCGCTCTCCGGTAAACTGCCAGCCGGCGGATTTTTCATATATTGAAGTGAAGTCAATGGCCCCGAACCAGGCGGATTGTACCGGTGCCTGCAGTTCGGTGTCGATCTCCCACCAGTTTTTCACTTCAAAGGTCTCGGTGACGCCGACCACTTTGCCGAAGGAGTCTTTGGCCCGGAGCTGCAGTTGATGCAGCCCGTCGGCTAAGAGGAGCGTGTCAATCATCAGTTCCTCCTCACCGGGCAGGCCGGTGCCGGTATAGATGGTTTTGTCGTCGAGAAGGATTTCCAGCTGCCGCCACTCCAGGCCGGCAGGAGCCTTTATGCTGAATGCGGGGGCAAAATCTCCTGAAACGGGAGCAGCCGGCCGGTTCAGCATCTGCAGCTCCAGGACGGGCACCGTCACCACCTGGGTACCGGGGGTTATGTCGTGCTCGCCACCATCCCAGAGCACCAGGCGACCCGGCACATTGCTTAGCACTTCATAGCGGCCGGTGCCGGCAGCCTTGACGCTGATGGTGATGGTGATCCGGAAGTGATCGCCGGGACCGAAATCATATATGTGGAAATAATCCCCGTTGGTTAAGCCCAGTTCGGCGGCGGAGACGAAAATGTTCTGCCCGTTTCCGGCGAAATAGGCGATGCGTCCGCCCCGGCCGTTGTTGGGATTCACCAGCCATTGCCCGTTATAATAGGTGTTCAGCACCATCGGGGTGGGGGTGGTAAGGCGGGTTTCCCCGTCGGGTTGTGCCGTCACCGTGCCGGTCAGCCCCTGGCCGGTGAGGAAGAAGGAATCGGTGAAGAGCAAGGCGTAACGCCGCCCATCGAGCCGGTGTATTGACTGTATTTCATATTCCGTGGCATGCCGCTCGTTGCCGATGACGATGCGGGAGCCGGCGAGCACCTCGCCTTCGGGAAGGGCCAGAGAGTGCTCATCAAGCTCTACCGTGACGCGGCCGTCTTGATAATCGACGGCCACGATGCGGCCGCTATAGGCCCCGGCGCTTTCCAGGCTGACGGGACCGTGCTTGATGTAACCGTCACCGATCAGGGAAGCATGCCTGATCATCCCGCCCTGGTCAAAAGCGATCACCCCGAAGGAGCCCCGGAAGGCGGCTCCGGCGTCGGGCCAGTGGCCGGCGGCGGAAGTTTCGACGGCCTGGAACAAGTAATCCGTGCCGCCCAGGTGTTCAATCGCCAAGCCTATCACCTGATCGGCACCTCCCGGCAGCTCGCCGCCCAGCGGCCGCACTCCGGTGATGAAAGGCCGCTCTTCATACGGCTCCAGGATGGTGACGAAAGTGCTGGTCAGCGGGGTGGAAGCTTTGTCGGGAGTGTCGGGAGCCTGATGTCGGGCCAATATATATTTCAATAGTTCAGGGTTACCGACCTGATTGCGCGGCGGCTCGCCGTCGGCTACGATGATCCCGCCCTCTTGGTGGGCCTGAGGCACGAAGGTGGCGCGCAGGTGGGTTCTCGATCCGGTGACCTGCCAGTCGGCATGCCAGATGCCGGCGGCGGTGGCGTGCTGCGGATTGGTGAGGTAAGAGAAGCCGCTTCCGATATAGCTGCTATAAGGACCTTTGAAGCCCGCTCTTTCCATGGAGGGAGCATCATATAGGTAACCATAGGGCACATCCGGTCCGGCGACGGTGCCCGGCTGCACCGGCGAAAGCTCAATGCCGGACACGGTCAGCTCGCCGTCGGGGCCGTGGAGGCTATAATCATGCTGCCGCCCGCCGGCCACCCGGAAGACATCCAGCGCATACACCTCGCTTCCCGGTGCATTGATCAGCGCCACAGACCTCTGGTAGCGCTCCACACCCGGATAAGCCTCTTCAGCCCGCACATCGACATACTGCACATTCGGCAGGGCGGCAAAGGACTGCAGGTGGCCGCCGTCTTTGGTAGCCTGACGCTTTTCGTCTACCACCACCACATTGTGGCTTACCGTATTGCGCACCCAGGCCTGGTCCTTTTTCGAATAAACATCGGCATATTCCGGGTAACCCAAATCAGGCAGGATACGGTAGCCTTTGGCAAACATTTCCAAATTGAGCCTGGCGTAGTGATCATGGCCGCCGCCGAGACCATAATAGAGGCTTATACCGGCTGCCTGACTGCCGCTTTGTCCGCTGCGCAGCATGGCCAGACCATGGGCGCTCATGTTGTCGCTTCCGGTGGTCAAGGGTTTCCCCAGGAGGTACGCCCGGTCGCCATATTGCTGGAAAATCTTGGTGTAGAGATTGGTGTTCCAGCCCACAATCCCCTCAGCTTTCACCGAGCCGGAATCGCCGATGTTGGGAGAAAACTTATCCGCCATCACGATGCGCAGCGGATAATCCGACAACCGCTTAAGCTTCGGCTCGCTCTTGTAGAGATCGATACCGATCGACTGCAGCATACCGGCTATGGTATTCAAAGCGCTGACCCAACCGGTGTTATAGTTGGGAGCGCTTTCATAGGGTGCCCCGTCCCGGAAGATCAAGTTGGTCAGGCCGGGAATCACCCCTTCATAAAGCAAGCTGGGACCTCCGGAATTGTGCAGCACGAAGTCGATATATTTGGCGGAATTCTCATTATCCAGCACGAAGGCCAGGATGGACATGGTTCTGTGATGCATGCCGAAGTTGCCGACAATGCGCATATCCATGGTATGGATGGAACGGGCGGCGCTTTCCAGCAGGTTTTCCTCAATATTGCTCCGGATCTCCGCCACACTCTTCCCCGTTGCCTCTTCCAGCTGGGTGTCGCCTTCCATGCCTTCATAGATGTAATCATACCCTGTCGCCAGGTCGGTCACCATGCCGGTTTCCCAGATGCGGTTCAATATACGCCCGGGGTAGTTGCCGGCATAGGTTTCCAGCCCCTCCCTGGATTGCGACTGGTAGTCCATATGTGGGTATTCCTCGGCGATGCGGTCGAGGAGGATGGCGGCCTGGCGGGCATAGCGCTGGTCGCCGGTGATGATATAGGCCTGGCCTAAAGCCAGGACGGCCGGGCGCAGGTGGCTATACCACAGCCAGTGGGTGTAATAGCCGACAAACCAGTACCTATATGGATCGTCGGGCTTGATCCAGCCCCAGCCATAGTCCACATAGGGTTCGCTGGTGGCTTGATCAGACGTGGTCACCTGGGTGGGATCGAAATCGTTGGTGGGGTAGATCTCCCCGCCCACCGGGCACATGATCTTATACGGCAGATCGGGGTTGACGATAAACGGATAGCGGCCGGTGCGCAGGACCTCCTCCGAATGCAATGGGTCTTGTTTGAAATTGACATCATAGGCCCGCGGCACCCAGGCCGGGGGAACCAGCCGCCTCAGCTCTTCCGGACTGTATTTCAGCCAAGTGTTGGCCGTGGCCAGGACACTGCTTACGTTGACTCCTTCCCATTGGCGCGTGCGGCGGATTTCCGCCACTTTTTCCGCCGTCAGGAGGTTGGTCTTCGTCTTGGCCTGGGCGGCTTCGGTCGGGAGAAAAATGGCGGCGCTGATTATGAGAAGCGAAAAGACAGGGAGCAGCCACCGGCTGATTTCCACAATGAACGTGGTTCTGGCGGGAAACATGAAAACGTCCTCCTCCTGCCATTAAATGCGAGATGTCGACGGTATCTAAAAATATAATACCTATTTTAAAAACATTTTCCTGTCATCGCCGGTATATTAATCTGCCGGACTCTGGAGCTATGCTCGTATTACCAGATTACATAGCAATTTTCCCCAATGCCTTTGGATCGGGGTGCAACAAAACTGCCTGGGCATGGCGGGCGAACTGGCCTCGCAGGTCGTTCGCATATGTTTGCACGCTATTGGCTGAGGTTACAACAGTGAGGGTGTCCAGCTGCGCATGACCAGACATACCGGGCAGCATCAATACATTATACAAATCATAAGCCAGGCGGTTATCGGCCAAGGCGCCGGCAGCTATCGCAGCGGCCCGGCAATGGGAGAACTCGCTTTTTTGGTGTAATTGCCTGATCTTCTGTTGAACAGGTGCGCGTCTTTCGCAATAAAGGAAATCTTCGTCCGCCAATTCTCCAACATGGTTGGCTAATATATTGTCCGCCGACATATTGGGCGCCGATTTATGAGTGCTGACGCGATCCACTCGCCGGCCGAGGGAATCGATAAATGTGTCGGCGCTGTACACTATGCCGGGGTAGAATAATCTTTGCCGATCATGAAAGTCGAGGCCGGCCATTTCCAAGACGGATTTGGCCGCTGTTGGTGCCGGCAGGTCAATACGAAAAGCATCAAGCTCTACAATTTCATCGTTAATACGACTGTGGATTCGTCCCGCCATTTGCCAGGGCCATTTATAATCCTGTGGAGGAGGGCCATAACCGCAAAGCGCCGGCCGTCTCTTCACCAAAATAACAGGTATCTGCATGATGACCATCCAATCTTAATGCCGGTCTGTGGTGATGGGTGATGGGCGGAAAGGCATCCATCCCATCACTGTTATAATAAAACCGACAGATTGCCAATGGTAGGTGCAAATAAATGATCGTTTATATTACTCGTCATGGACAAATCGATCCCACCGTGGAAGGCGAAAGGGAACATTATCCCCTGACGCCTCTGGGACGGATTCAGGCTACCAAACTGGGCCACCGGCTCAGGGAATTGGGATTTAACGGCCTCATTTACACTTCACCATTTCATCGCTGTCTGGAAACTACGGAGATCATTTGCCGGATACTGAATGCCAAATTCTATCCGGAGAAGCTCCTGCGGGAAGTCGGCTTTGCATGGTATGCCCACTACAGGGGGCTGACGGTGGCGGAAATCGCCGCCAAATACCCCTCCTGCAGTGCGGATGCCCGCCTGCCCTGGCCTTGGTGGCCGCTGACTACCGAAACAGATGAGCAAGTAATAAAGCGGGTCCTTCCCCTGGCGGAAAGGTTGCGCCAAGAAACCCGGGATGTGCTGTTGGTCGGCCACGGCGGCACAACCGATGCTATGTTTTATCATCTGGCCGGGAGGCATGTCCTAAGGGGTCACAGCAATGCCTCGCTCAGCGCCATCAGGCTTCGCCCGGAGGTGCCGAAGGTGGAAGTGCTGCTGGAAGCGGACACTGCTCATCTGGGCAAGGGGGAGGTCACGCATAACATGAACGTGGTGGCTTAAAGCTGCCGCTGCTCGGCAAAGCATTCTACAGTGGCCGCGGCATTAGCGATGGGCATGCCGCTCATGAGAGCCTTTGCCGGGGCGAGGATATAGCCTCCGCCTTGGCCTAAGGTGTTGCATAATTGCTTGATGTCGCGGCGAATCTGCTCAGGAGTCCCGAACGCCAGGCTGCTTTGCGAGCCCAATCCGCCCCAAAAAGTGATTTTGTCGCCCCACTGCCGCTTGAGGGCAAAGGGATCCATGGCTTCAGGCTGGACGCTCTCTATAACATCCAATCCGATTTCAATGATGTCGGGCATGATTTCAGTGACATTGCCGCAGCAGTGGCTTAAGGTATATTTCCCGGCGGCATGTACCGTTTCATAAAGAACCGCCACTCTGGGTTTGATCAGCTTCCGCCACAGCTCAGGACCTAAAATCACTCCTCGTTGATCACCCCAGTCGTCGGAAAACATCACCCCGTCGACGGGCAAGCGCAAAACATGCTTCACGAATTCCAGCTGCAATGCCAGAAGCCGGTCGAGGAGTTCTTCATAGAAGCCTTGATCTGTTATGGCATCCATCAGAGCATTTTCAAAGCCTCTGATAGTCCAGGTGCGCTCAAACAGGCCCCAGCCGGTTTTGGCTACGAGGAACTTGTCCTGGTGGTTTCGGCATTTTATTTCCGCTTTTTTGAAGAGTTCGTCGCTGAAAAACATATCCGCAGCGGGGAAATTATAACCGGCAAATGACGGACGCTCCAGCGCCGGCTTCTCGATGTGTCTCGGCAAGAGGTCGGTGCGCCACAAGGTCCCAAAAACATCGATGCTGTGGGTGTCGTCGACATTTTTGTAGACGGAATCATCAAAAGCCACCACTGTAATGATGTCGGCCGGCACACCGGCGCGCCAAGCCGGGGAGCCATAATACTCATCAAGCTGAGCCGCCAGCCCGGATTCTATATGAAGCACGCTGGGTATGGGGATGGTGGCTTGGTGATGTATCTGTTTCTTCACTAACTCTCGTGCTGTAATCAACTGGGCGCCTCCTCTGTGCCTGATGCCGATATTACCGGTTCACCTGCTTACCAAGGAATATCAGGGCTTTTTTAGGAAAATTGACAGTAAAGCCGTCTACGCCTATGGCGGCACAGTGCCGTACCATGTCTTCTGTTTTTACATCCCATGCTCTGACTGTGAAACCTTCTTTGTGCCAGGCTTCGACTGCCTCGCTCGTGAGAGATTTGGCCGGCGGGCAGATTTGCCTGATGCCGGAGGCTCTGAGCCCGGGCACTAGATTGAAAGACGGTTCCCGCACCAGGTAGCCGCAATGCGCTTCAGGCCAGATACCTTTTAGAGCCACCAGGTAATCGAGGGAGAAGGAGGTGAAGGTGATGTTTGCCTCCCGGCCACGGGGATGATGTAATATATTCTCCTTGAGCAATTGCTCGATGCCTTTGGCCTTGATCTCGATGACGAGCGGGATTTGACCGGCGCAGAGGTCCAATAGCTCGCTGAGGAGCGGTATGGTAGTCCCGGTAAAATTCTTGCTGAACCAGGAGCCGGCATCCAGCGCCCGCAACTCTCTCAAGGTGAAATTGCTCACCAGGCCCTCGCCGTTGGTGGTCCGGTCCACCCTGGCATCATGAATGAGAACCAGGTGGCCGTCTTTGGTCATTTGCACATCGGTCTCAATGCCGTCGCTGCCGATCGTCATAGCTTCCCGAAAAGCGGGAAGGGTATTCTCCGGTGCCGTGTCGCAAGCTCCCCGGTGAGCGATGACGGCCGGGATAGCTAATTTTTCCGACATGATAATCCACCGCCTCGCTGTTAGGTAATAAAGGGGATGAAGTCCCTGCCTTTCCGGCAGGGCACTTCATCCCGGACCTCTTTTGCCCTAATGAACTAATTCTGCTTGTTGAAATTGTCGAAGATGACGTTCCACTCTTCATGAGCGAGCTGCAGGGCGATAGCCATGGCCAGTTTCCCTTCATAAGCCGCCTTCAGGCGCGACTCCAGCACGGCAGCCAGTTCGGTCTGCGCCGGCCAACTGGGGATCATGGGCACGGACCGAGGATGCATCAGCATATCTCCCAGGACTCTTACGTTTTTGGGATTGCCTTCTTCCTCCTGAATGCGGAAATATTGCGGCAGGAAAGCCAGATTGGCATGAGGTCTGCCTGTTACCCGCATGTAGATGTCCGCCGCCCTCGGATCGGTCAGGACGAAATGGATATACTTCCAGGCCGCATCGGGATTTTTGGAACCCAGAGGCATCTGCAGGCTGCCGATATGAATGTTGCTGCCGTCATTGTCCGGCCCACGGGGGATAGGAGCTACGTCCCATTCGTAAGCCAGGCGGTTCACCCTATTTGTGCCGATCTGCCACGGTCCTTCAAAAGTCATAGAGGAATTGCCGGTTTCAAATCTGGTGGCATTGGTCCGACCATGCGGGGGCGGCATGACACGCCACTCATTGATCATCCGGTTCAGGAACTCAAAAGCCTTGAGCACTTCCGGTGTGTTCAGCGCGCTGCGGAACGGCGGCGGGTTAGGTTGTATGAAGCTGCCGCCGGCAGTGTTGATGAAAACATTGACCCGAGAGGTGGCGGCAGCGCCGTGGGCTACACCCCAGCGGTCGATAGCTCCGTCGCCGTTCAGGTCACGGGTCAGATGTCTCGCCGCATTGGCCATGGTATCCCAGTTCCAGTTACCGGATCTCGCTTGGATAATGGGGCTGGCCACACCGGCTTCCTCGAAGAAAGCGACGTTGAAATAGGTAGCGAATGGCTGGACCATCACCGGCGCAGCATAGAGCACTCCCCGCCATTTTCCGTAATCGATGGCCATCGGCAGGAGTAACCTGTCCAGCACCACGCCGTTTTTCTCGGCATAGACATTGATATCCTGCAGCAACCCCTTCTCGGCGAATTCAGGAACCAATGTGCCGACCAGATTGGAGATTTCCGGCGCCTCGCCGGCAATGATGCGGGTGGTCAAGGCCGCGGTATAGTTGCTGGATGAAGCCACGGTGAATTTGATCTTGATATCGGGATTTTCCTCCATAAACAAGGCGGCGATCCGCAGATGAGCCACGGCGGTGTCGCTGGTCAGCTCTTCACGGAAAAACTCCACTTCGATGGGGCTGTTTTGCGCCAGGCTCAAACCTTGGACCGCTACCAGCAAGGTGATGGTCAGAGCGGCCATTAAACCAAAAGTACGCCGTCTGTGTTGCATGTCGATCTCTCCCTCTTTGATGTGTGGTTGTCTGTCCAGGTTATTGCGACCTTTTAAGTTGCTTGCCGTCGTCACTTGCCGTCGTCACATGCCGTCGTCACTTGGTGTCGGCCACCTTTACCCATTCGGCGTTGCTTATGATCCCGTCGTTGCCGTTGCCGCTTTTGTCATGCAGGAACGGGCCGCTGCCTTCGGAGAAGTCCCAGTAGCCGATCAAGCCCTCCTCCTTGCCCGTCAGGCGGGTGCTCATCATCTGCTTGATCTCTTCTGGAGTCCTCACCGTCAGCCACACCCGCACCTCTGTCAGATAGCCGTGGAAATCATCCACGCCCTGCCGGCCGCCGATGACAAAGAAGCGATTCCGCTGCGTTACGGCTTCATACTGGCTGTCTTCTGTGGACGAAATGACGAGCTCGCCGTTTAAGTAAATCCGGGTTTCCGTGCCGTCCCAGCTGAAGGCGATGTGGTGCCAGTCGTCGATCACATCGCTCACATCGAGGTAATGATTGGTCCGCCAGGCGCCGTCGAGATGGTAGCGAATTCTGTAGGTGTTATCCTTTCTCTGTTGCACCAGATACTGTTCATAATCGAAGATAGCCACACCGTCGCCCAGGGGCTGGATAGGTTTAGTCCAGAACTCAACCGTAAATTGACTTTTGCCGCTCAGTTTACCGAATGAGCTCGACACCATGACGCTGCCGTTTATATCCGTGAATTTGAGGGCATACCAGTCGTCCGGGATCTCGGCGGCCATGGCCATACCCATCCCCAAAAGCAAAGCCACGAGGACAAATCCGCAGACCAGTTTGACTTGCATAATCTCGACACCCTTTCAAGTTGTTGTGCGGTTTTGTTATTGTGCTACCTGATGCTTCGTGTGAAGTGTACGGTTTGGTCCATAATGAACATTTGCCCAGCGAATCTCCACTTCGGCCGGTGCCTCTTCAGCACGGCCTATAACTACGGTGCTCAGCGACGGCAGGATAACCGGTCTGCTGCCCCCGTTGTAATATACGGTGCCGCGCAGTGGTAAGCCGCCGCCGTTGGTGAGAATAATTTCACCTCCTTCATACGACACTTCCACAGCTGCTTCCACATACGCTTTTACCCATCTCTCGCTGCCGACTAAGGTTCCCTCGTTGTGCCAGGCCATGGTCCGGCCTTCACGTATCGCCTCCATAACGCCTGCCGGGTCGGCTTTATCCACCAGTATCAAGGTGACGGGAGCCTGGCGGGGATCGATGTTGGCTCTTTTGGTGTGAATATCCGAGCTGGCGATAAGACTAAGGTTTTGCTCCAGAGCCAGATCGAAAATGAAATTGCGCCAGGTGCCGCGGTACTCAATGCCTGAAAAGTAGTGGTTTTCGAGCATCCATTTCACGGCTGCCGTGAAATCCCCCGAGCCAAGATTGGGATGAGCGTAGATAAGCAGGCCGCCGCTTTCCGCGATGCCCTTGACCTGGTTTTGATAGAAAGCCGTTCGCCCCGATGGTTCCCTGGACCAGGCGTGCTCATCTTTGGGCTGATAAGTCGGCATCTCTCCTTCCCATAACGCCACAAAATGCTCTCCTCCGGTCAATGAAACCATTCCGGTCTCCATGCCTCTCAACATAATCAGACCTATCTGCTCGGCTGTATCTTTGGCCAGGTCGTAGGCGTACATATGGAAATGATCGGTCAGGCTGATCACATCGTAACCATATTGATACGACTCAATGGCCCGGTTCTCCGGTGAAGGAGCTTCCGCTGCATCTCTGGATTTGTTGGTATGAATGTGGAAATCACCGCGGAGAAGCTGATAACCTGCCACTTCCGGGAACGGGATGAACCGCTCGCCCAGGCTGAAACTGTCGTCCCACGGCTGATGCACCACCACATCAAGAGGCGGAGCGGTGGCTATTTGTGCCGTCGCCCACCATTGACTCTTGAGATCGTCTGCTTCCAATACTGTGGCGCGGAAAGGGATCAGCACTTCATTTGTGCTGAATTTGACTTCTTCCGATAAAAGCAGCTTTTTCTCCTGGCGCCAGGCGGCGTGAAGCGGGCTGAAGCTGCTCGGGGTGCGCAATAAAAGAGAAGCTTCCACGCCAAAATTCGTTGATGGCGGAAAAGGCGTCGGCGACAGCGTGAGCCTAAGGATGCCTGACACATCCAAAGCGCCGTCCGCCGTATTTTCCCACAACATATCCTGCAGATAAGCATGGATTTCATATTGGGTACCGGCGGCGGTGACGGGATAGTGAGCATGTATCAGGACTATTAAGCACAAAAGGAATGGTGCTGCAGGCCACAGCCTTTTTGTATATGATCCGTACCTTTTCAAACTCGGCCGTCTAAAAACCATAGCTTAGCTCCTCTCTTATCTGCGGACAGGAATACCGTAAACAAGTCAAAGTTCCAGTTCGGCTACCACCGGCAGGTGATCGGAGTGCACCCAACCGCCGGCTTCCTGGGCATCGTCACTGCGGAATCCCGGGGCATCAACCACAAAAGAGCGCCGTAAGGTATGCGACAGGTCGGCGCTTACATAAATGTGATCCAATATGCTTCGTTTTTTCCCCGCCGTATCAATGGTAGGCCGCAGTCCGCCTCCCACCGCCAACATGGCATTGACGAAGCCAAGGTCCCCCAAAGCCACATGAACATCCTCGGTGATATTGGAGTTGAAGTCGCCGAGGACGATGATGTACCGGGTATCTTTGGCTAAATCGGCTATTTTATCGGTGAGGATGGCGGCTTCCTTAGAACGCATTTCCAATGATTTGGGATATAGATGCAAGACCACCACCCATATCAGCCGGTCGGCTGCCTCGACTAAAGCGGCACCGCAGCACCGGCTGAACGGTGGCTCCACGCCGCCGGGCACAAAGTGGCTGAATGTGCGGGATTCGACAATTTTATATCTTGATAAGAGATGCCCGGGCCAATAGCAGGGGGAGGTAAAGGTGGCTACGCTCACCCCCAGCCCGTCGGCGATAGCTTGAATGGTCTTTGCCGCCACGCCGCCTTCCTGCAGCGCCAGGATATCGCAGTCGAGTTCCCTGAAGACGCCGGTGAAATGTTTGATGCGTTCAGGGCTGTTTGGTTCTCCCAGCTCTTTGGCGGCTTCCTCTCCGGGAAAGCCGCGGAAACTGAAAATGTTGTATGTACCTATGCGCATGTGCGTGCTCCACAGCAACTAATCTTGCCCCATGGCTTGCGGCATCGTAATCAGTCCGGACTCGACCAGGTACTTTTCAGCCCCTATATGGCGGGGTATCTGCACTTCAGCCACGGCTTCGCTCAGGCTATAACCGGAACTCGGACGGACCAGTGCACTTATCTTGTCTATATTTCTCAACACAGCCGCCGTTACCGCATAGGCATCCGCTTCCGGCACATCCCGGTGACTGACCAAAATAGTTGGGACACCGATAGTCTGCGCCGGAGAAGTCTGCCCCGGATAGGTGTCGGCATCGACCGTACACTCATACCAGGAGGGATGCTCCTCCAGCATGGCGTTGATAAGCTCCTTCTCCAAAGAGAGGAGGCGAACGGGAGCTTGGCAAGCTAGTTCCAGCAACGCCGAGCTTTGACCCATGGACAAAAAGCAGACGGCGTCAATGGCGCCGGAGAGCACCATATGCACCGCCAGGGAAATCGGATTGAGCTGGGAAGTGTAGTCTTTATTCTCCATCAGACCACATCTGGAGAGGATCTCCCGGGAAATTTCTGCACTTGTTCCCCCGCGGGCTCCAATAGAGACTCTTTTCCCCCGCAGGTCGCTGAGGCTTTTGATGGAGGAGGATGCCAGGCAGACCACTTGATATTGCAAGCCGGGCAAGCGGCAGAGGTATCTCAGGTCTTTATATGGTGTCTGGTATCTTCCGCGGCCAAAATAAGCGTCTTCGGCGATATCGGCTTGTACTATGCTCAGGCCGATGTGCCGATCGCGGGTGAGGTTTATGTTTTCTATTCCGCCACCTGTAGCATGGACGACAGGTTTGATCCAGGAGTATTGACCCAAAAGGCAGGTTATTACCTGGCCAAGAGTATAAAAGGAGCCGCCGAAAGATCCCGTGCCCAGAACATCGCAATAGACGGTGAGGCTTTTTCCCTGCCGGTAATTGGTATCCCACTCCATAATGTGCCGTTCGAGCAAACTCTTTGCCGTTTCTGCCCTGCGGGCGGCCAAGGCATTGGCAATGTCCAAGTGATAGCGGATTTCCGCGGCCGCGCACTTGATAGTCCGGTTGCGGTCCAGCGCCCGCAGAGCCAGGTTGTGAAGGAGGGCCGTGAGCTCAGCCAGGATGCTGTTGTGAGACATTTTGGCCAGGGCATGATGCCATTGCCGGTCAAGATCAAGATAGTTGTCAACATCAGCCCTCATGCGGGCGGAGTCCATTTCCAGGCACAAGTGGTTCAGATTGGCTAATTCGTCGTCGGTGGCGTTTTGCGCGGCAAAACCGACCGCCGCACTTTCAATAGCACAACGGGCCATGGCCAACTCATCTGATGATACGGTGTTCAATAATGGCTTCCAAACCACTGAAGATAACAGACTGTGGATTTGCGGCTCGGCCACCCAGGTGCCCTTGCCCTGTTCCATCCTGACTATTCCGGAGCTGGAA
Organism: Bacillota bacterium; assembly: GCA_012840225.1. Classification (GTDB taxonomy): domain Bacteria; phylum Bacillota; class Limnochordia; order DTU080; family DTU080; genus DULU01. The sequence continues at coordinate 18,895 of DULU01000045.1, read as the reverse complement.
AGATGCATCAAGGCCTCACGCACGGTTCCTCGCGAGGTATTGAAAATTTGGGCCAGCTTTTCAATGGAAGGCAGCATGTCCTGCGGTTTTAGTCCGGTGCGCACTATGTATTCGCGTATGTTTTCGGACACTTCCATTGCTCTCGTCTTGCGTTCTTTGTGTCCCAATGAAGAACACCTCTTCAGACGACAGATGACTTCGTAAGTCATCCAACGACTTAATTTTATCACTGAAACAATATAAGGGGAAGAGTTTTCCAGCTACAGAATGTGATGGCCCCTGGCTGTCGATTGTAAAAAAGTCGGTGCCGCGCACCAACCTGAACATATGGTTTTCCCCATACCCCCGGCCTAAACTGAAATAAACAATAGACGGTGAAAGGGGTCGATGGTCGACATGGAAGCCTCCTCCGGGAAAACGGTTGGGAGAACAATTCGGCTGGGTTTTGTCGGTGTCGGTGATCAGGGTTCATATCATCTCGATGTAGCTTTGGGTATTCCCGGAGTGGAAGTGGTGGCTCTTTGCGACACCGATGAAGGATATTTATACCGGGCCAAAAGGTGGGTGGAAGAGGCCGGACAAGCACCGCCGCGCCTCTATGGACCGGGCCCGACCGACTTTAAGCGCTTGTGCGGATTTCGATGTGTATTATTCGGTCACATCCAGCGTCATCTCGCCCTTGTCGGAAGCCTCAGTGGTCCAACGCAGCCAGCCGGTGGAATTTCCCGATTTCACCAAAGGCAAATGACAGGTGAAGAGGCCCAAGACGACTGAAGAGTGAACCGGATTGGAGGTGTATATCTTATCGGCGTTCAGCCTGCATGGCCAGGCGGTAATCCTTCGGCGACATGCCGGTAGACCGCTTGAAAGCCACGCTGAAATAATATGGGGACGTGAATCCCACCTCTTCGGAGATGCGGGCTATCGTCCAATCAGTGTCGCTCAAAAACTCCTTGGCTTTGTTCAGGCGGAATTGCAGGACGTAATTGTATGGCGTGATGCCGGTTTGCTTGTGGATATATTCGATGAAGTATTTGGGATTAAAGGCCAGTTCGGCGGCGATATGCCCCACCGCGAGACGGGGATCCGCATAGTATTGCTTGACATAGGCGGCCATGGCGCGGACCACCGCATTGGGATGCCGCTCCAGATCGGTATAATTGTGTTCATATTTGACCGAATCACGCACCAACAAAGCCAGCAAAGCCACAAAGCAGCTTCTGGTCACCAAGGAGGCCAGCGGTTTCCGCGTTGCGATTTCATCATAGAGGGAGTCCAGCAGGATTTTTATGTTTCCCTCTATTTTGAGCCAGGCAGCGTTCCTACCGGTTTTAAACAATTGGTGTTCGTCTGCTGAGTAAACTGTTTCATGAGCTACGATCTGCGTCGGATAAAGTCTAAACCAGATGAGGGTATAAGCGTGGCGACTAGTGGCAGGTGCTTCGTAATGATCCCTGCCGGGGGGCACAATACAGATGTCGCCTTCACGCATAGGATAGGCACTGTCGTCGAGGACCATGATGCAGTTCCCGGTCTTCGCATAGGCGATCTGACAATAGGGGTGAGCTTCCCTTTTATATACAGTGGGAGCCGGAACGTGATCCAGGCGTGACGGCGAATCCAAACCGGGCCAGAGCAAACAGGTATTCTGCACTTCCGTTACGCTGTGCAGCATGGCCTGCAGGCCATGGGTCAGGATATCTTGATCCATCTGCATTTGGGCATCACCTCGCTTGTTTAGCGCGTGTTTCATAAATACGATAAATAAAGTGTCATTCCTAGTTATAAATTGAAAATAAGGAGTCTGTTGCCGGTATGGGTTTGAGAGCATATCCGCTGCATAGAGGTTACATATCGATAATCCTTTTGCTTGTGTTTCTGCTTTTGGTCGGCAAAGGGACGGGGACGGAGGCGCAGGTGCAGACCACCGGGCCAAGTATGGGAGAGGCAGGGAAGACAAAGGTTTTCTATGTATCCCCCTCCGGCCACGACGGGAACCCCGGCACGGCAGAAGCTCCCTGGGCGACATTGGCCAAGGTGTCCCGGGAGGTGCAGGCCGGGGATACGGTGCTCTTCATGCCCGGCGTGTATGAGGGTAAGCTCGCCCCCCAGCAGAGCGGCACACCGGAGGAACCGATCACCTTCCGGGCGGCGGAGCGGCGCACGGCGACGCTGATGGGGGCCGGAGGAGACGATTATACTATCAGCCTGGTAGATGTGGCTCATATCAAAATCGAGGGATTGAGGATCACCGCACAGACTAATGGGCGCTGGGCTTTCATCGAAAGAGCGAAAAATATTGAATTGACGGACGTGGTGATGGAGAAGGCGGACAATCCCGATGGCCCCTACACCTTGATGAGGGTCATGCAGTGCAAGGATCTGTTCGTGCGTGACAGTGAGTTCAGCAAAGCGCACGGTAATGCCATTGAGGTTAATGAATGCCAACGGGTGGTGTTCGAAGGGAACGCCTTCAGCAAGGCGGGCCATTCTCCGCTGCAACTGGGGCTTTACGGGGGGAATAAGTACCTGGTGATCCGGGGCAACGTCTTCCATGGTGCCTGGGGACGCACCTTCGAGCTGTTCGAAGAGCGGTATGTGCTCTTTGAGGGCAATATCATCACGAATGCCTACAACAGCGGTCGGTCGTCAAACGCCGGCAATAACTTTCACGTGGAGCGAACCATTTTTCGCTTTAATCGCATCTTCCGCAACTGGGGCGGGCCGCTGCCGGTGACGGCCAATGCGGAGTATGACGTATATCTGGACAAAACCCGGTTTTATCACAATGTTTTTGACGACAACGGGCATTTCGGCCTCCGGATCGGCACCGATGGGAAGAGAAGCGACCTGGTGTTGATGAATAATATCTTTTCCCGCAATAACCCCTGGGGCGCCGATGAGCAGATTGTTCTTCAGGATAGCGGCGGGAAATACGCTCCAGGGGCGGTATTTCTGCGCAACGTGTTGACCACGGGAGTGCCGGGCCGTCCGGCCGCCATCGGCGCCGGCGATAAACTCGTAACTTTGGAACAGGTACAAAGCCGGACTTGGCAGCAGGGGGGTCATGCCCAATTTCTGGACAATCTTGAGGTTGATCCGGGTTTTGTGGACAGCGCCAACTATAATCATGCTCTGGCGGCGGAGAGTGCTCTGCTCGATGCCGGGGTGCCCCTCACCAAAGCGGTGGGCGCAGGCGAAGGAAATATGCTCCCGGTGGCCGATGCGGCATACTTTTACGACGGCTTCGGCATTGCCGGCGAGGTGGGCGATCTGATCGCCGTCGGCTCAGCCCGGCAACCGGCCCGGGTGCTCGTCGTGGACTATGACGCCAACACGCTGCTATTGGACCGGCCGGTCAGGTGGGAGGATGGCGATCCGGTCAGCCTGCCGTGGGCCGGGGTGGCGCCGGACATCGGGGTGTATGAGCATGGTGAAGGTGGGCGGGTGTCTCTGCAGGTGGTGGCGGAGCCCTTCCTCTTGAGGCCTGGAGAAGAAGTACGCCTCCAGGTGATAGCCCATGGCCTGGCGGATGCGGCTGTCGAGTATGTCTGGCAGCTGGGGGATGGTATGCTTGCCTACGGTGAGGAGGTTGTGCACCGCTACAGCGAGGAGAATGACTACCCCGTCCGGGTGACGGCCATCACTGCCGCCGGTGAGATTTACCGGGGGACAGGATATGTGGTGGTGGCGGAGCCGCAGCCGGCGGAGGCGCCGCTCCTCACCAACACCTTCGATGCCGACGATGTGGATTGGTGGCGGGTGTGGAAGATATACCGCCCGACACCCGTGCAATGGGAGCGTATACTCGATGAGAACGGCAACGGCATCCTGCGCATTCTCGCCCCGGCAGGGAGCGATGCCGTACTGCCCGCCTGGGCGCACCCTGTGAACTGGGATGTGGATCAATATCCATTCCTGCGTTTCCGTTATCGCATCTACCCCGGCACCCCTCTCGGCCTGTATTTAAAAACATTTTATACCTGGGATCCGTACCGGGTCATCGGCCCGGGGCATGTGTTGGCCATCGGCACCGCCGCTTCCCGACCGGCCGAGCCGGCTCTTGGTCCGGTGCTGCTAGACGACGGCGAGTGGCATGACATCACCATCGACGTGCGCCTGGTGCGGGAGCGGTTTCCGGAGCTTCAAGTTCTGGAAGGTATGCGCTTTATGGCCACTGATGCCAAACTGGTGAGGTCCAGTCATGGCTATGAGCTTGATGAGGTGACAATTTTGCCTCAGGCTGTCGCCGGGATGTATGTGGACAAGGTGGAAGTGGCCGGCACTTATGACAATAGAGAGAAGACCTGGTGGGGTCCTCTGTCTCTGAATATAACCGTGCCGGGATTTGCTGAGCAGGAAGATGTCCTGAAAGTGCTGGTGGACGGAATTGAGGTATACCGGGACAACATGGTTCCCAAAGCGCTGCCGCTGAACTACGGAGAGATGGCCGACGGTTGTCATATCGTCACCGTGATCGCCGAAAGCGCCGGCGGCACCGGCGAAAGTGACCGCAGAGGCAGAGGTGGCGGGCCGCGGCGGGACGAGAAGTCCCTCCATCTCTGTGTAGCCAATGTCAAAATCACCTCGCCGGTAACCAATGCCCAAATCCAGGGCGACTGTCCCGTCCTCCTTCAGGTAGCCCAGCCGGTCTCCAGCATACAAAACATCAAGATAATGCTGGACGACAAGGAGATATATAGCGGCCGGGAGCTTCCCACCGGCTTCTCGTTCGATACCACCCGGCTCACAGACGGCCGGCATATGCTCACCGTGCAACTTACCAACATTAGCGGCACAGTCTTTACCGCAGCGACCACCTTTTTAGCCGTCAATCGTTGGCAGATCGAAGATTCGCTGCAACCGCTCCCGCTTGGTTGGGGAAGCAGTCTTTCCTGGTGGCTCTCCAGTGCCACCTCCGGTTGGCGGCATGCCGGCGACCGGCCAGGAGATTTTGGCGGCGATGCCGATCGCCTGGTGAGGGTGGGCCGGGAAGAGGAGCATCTGATCTGGGAAGCTGCGGGTTTGACTGCAGCGACGGTGACCCTTTATGCCAAAACTCCCGCCACCGCCGGCATATCCATGGCTGTTTCCAAGGACGGCACGGAGTGGCGCGCTTTGGCATATCGCCTGGAGGCAGTCGAGCGTCAGCCCGGCGATTATTATAAATTCCGGCTGGTGGCGGAGAACGCCGCTCCCTCCGAGGTTGGCTATTTCCGCCTGACCCTCTCGGCCGGCGCAGAGCCTCCGGCAGATCTGCAGATCGGTCATGTGCAACTCTTGGGGGTGAACTGGTATTAAAAAAGTCGGTGGCAGTCACTAACCAAACTATATGTTATTTCCGTGCACCGGCATTTTATTATAAATTATGCTGCAAGCAATGGCTGTGGCGATCGAAGGTAAATATGAAAAGGAGTGATTTACAGTGTACCGGAAGATTCTGGGCATGACGACACTTTTAGTGTCAGTATTTTTGATCATGTCTATCGGTGTGGGTATGGCGGCGGAAACCCTGCTGGTCTTCCATTATCCTGGTGCCAATTATGAAGCCCGCTTTAAAGCGGCTACCGAGTATTTCAACCAAAAATTTCCCGACGTAAAAGTAGAGTATTATACCGGTTGGATGAGCAAGATGGATGTGGGTATAGCCGGCGGTATGGTGCCGGACGTCATATCCATCGACCCGATGAATATTCCCGCAGCCATGGGTAAAAAGTATCTGATGGCCCTCGATCAGTATATTGCCAACGACAGGTCTTTTAATATGGCGGAGTTCATTCCCACCACGGTGGATATGGTGCGTTGGCAAGGCAAAGTGGCCGGTCTGCCGATCACTGTGACGGTGAAGGGTCTCATGTATAATAAAGACCTTTTCGACAAAGCCGGTGTTAGGTATCCGGACGACAGCTGGACGTGGGACAGCTACATCACCTACGGGAAGAAATTGACCTATGATTCCGATGGGAACGGCTGGCTGGATGTGTTCGGCCTTGATATCAATTTCGGCAACCATTCGTATTATCCGGCATGGATATACCAGAGCGGTGCCGATTTTTGGTCGGATGATTACATGCATTCCCTGGTAGCCACGCCGGAGTTTCAACAGGCTATACAGTTCATTTCCGATTTGGCCAATGAGCATGGAGTGGCTCCTGTTTTACAACCGAACGCTAAATATCTCTCCCCTGATGTTGAAGGTTATTCCTATGCTTCTCTCTTCAAGATCGGCAAAGCGGCGATGACCTGGGGCGCCAATGAGCTTTTGACCTTCCCGTCGCCGTTCCCTGAAGATATGAGGGTCGGTCTTACCCGTTTCCCGATGGGACCGGCATCCCGGGCGGGCTTGCTGAACGGCGATATAGTCGGTATTTACCGCTACGCCAAGAATCCTGATCTGGCTTGGGAGTATTGCAAAGCCGTGATCATCACCAGCCGGGAACGCCAAGTGGCGGGAACGGAAGAGTTGATCCCGACCGACCAGAAGTCGCTCTTGGGCAAGCTGCGGCTGCCGCAGTTCAGCGCTATGTCGCCTGATCTGCTGAGCCAGCTGGTGATTGACGGCCGGCCGATCACCGTGGAGCATCCGGCGACCAGAACCGTATATTATTGGTTCCAAGAGTCTCTGAAACAGAAGTTCATGCTGGGTACAAAGGCGCTGGTCGGACCGGAGCTGCAAGATTTGGCCCGCAAAGTGGACAGTGAGATTCAGGACGCGGTAAAAGCCGGAGTTACCTGGAGTTGGTAAGTTGATAAGTTGGGTAACGTGGCAACTAATGCCGCACAGCATAGCGGATTAAGCATCGGTTGAGTCGAGTATTAGGCATCATTTGGGAAGGGGGGCGCCTGTTTTGGGACCAGGCGTCCTCCCTGCATTGAAAAAGGGTGTGCAAATATGATCGTTTACATCACTCGTCATGGTCAAGTCGATCCCACAGTGGAAAGCGAAAAGGAACATTTCCCTCTGACGCCCCTGGGGCGGGTTCAGGCTGCCAAGCTGGGACAGCGGCTCCGGGAATTGGGATTCAACGGCCTCATCTACACTTCCCCATTTCATCGCTGCCTGGAAACCACGGAGATCATTTGCCGGATACTGAACGCCAGATTCTATCCGGAGAAGCTCCTGCGGGAAAACGGCTGCCGGGGGCAGGGAGCCGGAGCGCGGTCCAGGCGTGACGGCGAATCCAAACCAGGCCAGAACAAACAGGTGTGCTGCACTTCCGTTATGCTGTGCAGCATGGCTTGCAGGCCATGTGTCAGGATATCTTGATCCATCTTTGCTGACAGAGTTATATGGTCATTATCATTACCTAATGTTAAATTTGGTCTGTGAATATAATATATGTTGGCAAGAGGTGTAAGCATGTCCACTTTAGCCTTGTTAGGTGGGGAACCCATCGTCAAAAAGCGTCTCGGGTCCACCTGGCCGGTTTTCGGCGCAGCCGAAGAAAAACTCCTGATGGAAGCGTTTCGCAGCGGCAAGTGGTGTCGCCTGGTATATAAAGAAAAAGATGTCCAGTCCATGGTGACCCGGTTTGAGGATGCTTTCGCTGCTTATTGCGGAACCGCTTATGCCGTAGCCGTCACCAACGGCACACAGGCCCTGGAATGTGCTCTCAAAGCTGCGGGAGTGAAACCCGGCGAAGAGGTGATCGTGCCGGCCTTGACTTTTGTAGCTACGGCAACGGCGGTGCTGCTGGTAGGGGCCAAACCGGTGATAGTCGACGTGGATCCCGCTACATATAACATGAACCCGGCTGCTGCCGAAGCAGCTATCACCCCGCGCACGAAAGCGATTATACCGGTGCACAACGGCGGCTATCCGGCCGATATGGACCGCATCAACGCCATTGCGGCCAAGTATGGGCTGAGAGTGATTGAAGACTGCGCTCATGCCCACGGCTCCGAATGGAAGGGGAAGCGAGCCGGTTCCCTCGGTCACTTTGGCTGTTTCAGTTTTCAGCAAGGGAAAACCATGACTGCCGGAGAGGGCGGCATCGTGCTCACCAACGATAAGGAGTTGGCCGACCTGGCCTATTCGTTCCATAACATCGGCCGCGTGGCCGGACGCCCCTTCACGGATTTTTACAATGTGGCCTCCAACCTGCGCATGACCGAATTCCAGGGGGCGGTGCTGCTCGGTCAGCTGTCCCGCCTGGATGAACAGATAGAGATACGTGAGCGCAATATCGCCTATCTGGCCGAAGGGATGCAAACAATAGCCGGGGTCAAGCCGCTGCGGCGCACGCCGGAAGTGACGAGGTGGAGTTTCTACTACTGGAACTTCCACTACCGCGCTGCCGAATTGGACAATTTGCCGCGTCACGTTTTCATCGAAGCGATGGAGGCGGAAGGGGTGCCGGTGATGCGGGGAGCCCATGGCAATCCCATCTATCATCATCCGGTGCTGAAAACCAACAGCGACGTGATTGTGGCCGATTGCCCCGAAGCCGAGCGCATTGCCGCCACTGAAGCGCTGGCCCTCGGTCATGCCGTATTATTGGCGGAAAAAGAGGATATGGACCTGATCTTGGCCGCCATGGAGAAAATCTCCCACCATGCCGGTGAATTGCTAAAGAGAGTCGGTTGATGGATACTTGTTGCTGGCGCTGGTAGGTACTGTGTAAACCAAGGCCGCCTTCTCCCGTCACATCAGGCGCGGGGAAGGCGGCTTTACTCTATTCGTCTCAATAATAGTTCATATAGAAGGAATAGCATAAGTTTGAGCATAAATGGAACATAGCACCATACCGCTAAGACCTAAACTGTCCAATGCATCGGAGGGTGCATATTATGGCCATAAATCAAGATCAACCTTGTGTGCTGATTGATCGCAACTTACCAATTCCTCTATATCATCAGCTGGCGAAACGGCTCGAAATGGAAATACGTCTCCGGGGCGGCAAACCGGGAGAGTTGCTCGCCACAGAGAAGGAATTGCAGGAACAATACCAGGTTAGCAGAGCCACAGTGCGTCGGGCCATCGAGGAGCTGACGAAAAAAGGTCTTCTGAAAAGCATTTCCGGTAGAGGCACGTTTATCGCCCAACCTACCAAAGAGGCGGCCATACCTTGCTTGCTCAGTTTCAGCGAAGAACTGAGAAGACAAAACATCCAACCCAGCACCCGGGTGATCGCTACAATTATGGTTAAAGCCGATGCCGCCGTGGCGGACGCCTTACATGTGACTCAGAATACCAATGTTCTAAAGGTGACACGTGTCCGCTATGGCGACGGTCAACCACTCGCCTTCACTGTTGACTATATTCATCCAAAAGTGGGCCTTTCCACAAGAGACGACTTCCGTAACTGCATGTTTGAGTTGCTGACCAAACAGGCCGGCGTCGTGTTGCAAGAGGCTGTGCACACTGTGAGAGCAGAACTGATGCCGGCTAAGGTAGCATCATATCTGGGAGTTAAAGCGAGGTCGGCTGCTCTGCGCTTTTTCCGCATTGTCTACGACGAAGCCGGCAACCCTGTGCTTTATGAAGACGCCATCTGCCGTGGCGATTTATACTCTTTTTCAGTTCGTCTGCAACGCGCCCAATAAAACCATCAATCAAGCACAGTATTTCTCATAAGCCCATATTACCTGGGTATTTATCATTCCATTTGTACGGACATACTTATATTTGATGTTGACTCGGCATACTTGCCTTTTCTATCCTGTTTATAACAAAACAAATAAGCAAGGGAGGTATTGTATATTGGCGCATTTCGCAGACGAACAGGCCAGGCGTATTGATAAACTGTATAACGATCCGCATCATTTCATCTGGATCGATGCGGCCTGGATTGCCATGCTGATCAGGCAGAAGATAATCGACGGCAGACATGTATATCCGGTGGCCAAAAGCGTTCTGGAGCTGTGGCAGAGTTCCGATCCCAACTACCACGGTTTTGGGGGCATATGCCGGTATGTCATGGATAACTACGGCACCGAGGTGGGCGGGAATCTCACGCTGGGCCGGACCATTCCACCGCTGGCCCAGATCATGCCGGTGCGATATGAGCTGACCAAGTTCATCTGTACACTCATCGACTTCCAGCAAACCTTGCTGGATATGGCCTCAGCCCATGTTGATGCCGTAATGCCCGGGTATACACATATGCAACATGCCCAGCCCACTACCTTCGGGCATTATTTATTGTCCATTTATGACCCTATAGAGAGAATTTCGAAGACCATTGAGGATAGCTATCAGGCCTTTAGCCTCAATGAGCTGGGATGCGGGGCGCTGGCCGGCACCAGTTGGCCTATAGACCGGAAGATGGTGACGGAGTATCTGGGTTTTCACGACCTGATAGAAAATTGTAACGACGCCGTGAGCTACACCGACGGCTACCTGCTGCTTGTGGCCGCCTTGACCAATATCATGGCCGTCATCAGCCGTTTGGCATTTGATATCCGCGTCTGGTCCACAATTGAATTCGGCTATCTGAATCTGGAATGGAAAGCACCGGATCATCCGCAGGAGAAAGGGGGCAAAGGTCAATCACGCAGCTATTTCATGCCCAACAAAACCACCCATACCACGAATCCCGAACACACCAATATTAATGCTGCTAAGGTATTAGGCGCTCTTACCCAGGTGGCGGCCATGGCCATGTGTCTGCCGCAGCAGGATTGTATGGAAATGATGCACATGATAGACGGAACACAGGTGGCGCTGCGCTTGACGGAGACCGAGTTGCGCAGATATCAACATGCCTTGCCGCGCACGCAAGTCTGCCGCAGCAAAATGCTTGAGACCATCAACCGCGACTACTCGTGCGCTACGGAGTTGGCTAATTACATAACCAGACACCATAGCGTGGATTACCGGATCGCCCATAAAATCGTCAATGAATTCGTTCTGGAATCCAAAGCCAAAAGTATTACCGCCGATCAAGCCGATCTGGAAATTTTGGAGCAGAAAGCCGAGAAAATCATCGGCCGGCGCCTGGGGATGAGTGCCGGAGCTTTGAAACAGTGCCTGGATCCTGTGGCGTTTGTTAATGCCACCAACAGTCAGGGCGGGGTAGCGCCGGCGGAAGTGATGCGCATGGTCAGGGAACGAACCCGTCGGCTGGAGCAGAGACGAGCCAGGCACCTGGACCGCATCGAAAAAGGCGAAAGAGCTAAAGAAGCTTTGCTGCAGGATATCATCCGGTTCAGGGAGACGGCGCAAAAGGAGGTGGAATAGCAGTGGAAGGCTGCAAAAGCACAGGTAAAAGCCCTGACATTAACTCAGGCCAAAGCATATCCCGGGCCATTGCCGAACTGATAGCCGAATTGGGCGAACCGGACAAGATCCCTGAATCGGCATATGCGATGACCCGCAAGATGATCCTGGACACCTTGGGAAATTGTCTGGCCGGCTGGAATGCTCCCGGTGTGCTGCCGGTGGTGCAACAGATGTGTGAGTGGGGCGGCAAAGAAGAGGCTCATGCCTTGATTTACGGCATGAAACTGCCAGCACCGAATGCGGCCTTTATCAACAGCACTTTGGTACATGCTTTAGATTACGACGATTGGCTGCGCTCTGGACAATCACATATTATGTCCAGCGTGTTTCCGGTCGCTTTGGCCGTCGGCGAACTCAGCCATGCCTCAGGAAAAGAAGTCATGGCGGCTATAATCATGGGCGTGGAAGTGGCCGGGCGCTTAGGCCGCGCCTACCGCAGCCGCATGACCTCGGAGCATTTCTTGCCTTCGACTATCATCGGAGGATTCGGCGCCACGGCGGCTGCCTGCCGGTTATATCAGCTGGATATAGAAGAGACAGTTCATGCTTTGGGGCTATATTACACGCAAACCTCCGGCAACCGGCAAGCTTTGTACGATAAAACATTAGCCAAAAGAATACAACCTGCTTTTGCAGCCCGTTCCGCCATATGGTCGGCCGCGTTGGCCAAACGAGGATTGACAGGTCCTCTTTTTACCTTTGAGGGAATCGGTGGCTTTTACAGGATTTATGCCGGCAAAGGTGAGCCGCCGCTGCCGGCGGAGATTTGTGCACCTTTGGATGCGCTGGAGATCGAGAGCATTATCGTCAAGCAATACCCCTTCTGCGGTGAATGCCATGCACCCATAGAAGCGGCGCTGAAACTCGTAGCCCAATATAACCTTGAACCTCGCAGCATTGAACGGGTTCAGATCTATCTCGGGAATAGGTTCCGGCCTACAGTGGGAATGCCGTTTCATTTAGGCCGACATCCACAAGTGTGTGCCCAGTTCAGTGTGGAGTATGCCGTGGCCTTGGCGCTGACCAAGCGGCAGATCAGCCTGGCAGATCTGACCGACGAAAGCATACGGCGGAATAAAGAGACACTGGAGCTGGTGGCGAGAACGCAGGTGGTCACGCAAATTCCGCACGACATTCCTCCGGGTGGAAAAGGCAACATGGTCAGCGTGGTCACCATAGACGGAAATAGATATACCGCCTGGTGTCCGATAGATGAGGTGCTCGATACACACGTCATGCCCTATGAACGGGTAGCGGCCAAATTTTACGATAGCGTCCAATTTTCAGGGCTGTTCACCGCCGAACAGGCCGTCGAGTTGGAACGGCAGGTAGCCGCATTTGCTGCAGTTGAGGATGTAGCGGAGTTCGTATCCAGGCTGTGCGTAAAGGGGGTGGCCATTTGGTAGTGCCGACCTTAAGTTGACGGGACGGAAGTAAAACGCCGGCTATGAAGACAGAAATGAAGAAAGGAAGATGAATATGCAAAAGATGGGCCGCATTTGCCTTTTGCTTCTCCTTGCTTTCATTTTCCTAACGATCGCCGTTTCCGCCAAAGAACAAATCATCCTACAAGTAACAGCATGGGGAGATCATTGGAGCATTACAGATCGCATTGCTGCGTTTGAGCAAGCCTATCCTCACATCAAAATAGATTGGCAGCCTGTACCTAATACCGGCACAATAGTGCAGAAGATACCTATCATGACGGCCACAGGTACGGCTCCGGACGTATATAGAATACCCGATGCCAATCTGGGCAACTTCTGGAATCAGGGGCTGAGTTTGCCGATTGAGAAGCTCTTGCCGACCGGCCACACCCGATACTTCACTCCCGGCATCTTGCAGGATTTTTCCTGGAACGGTGTCCTACAGGGACTGCCTCAGACCGTGAGCCTGACGATGCTTTACTATAACAACGACCTTTTCCAACGGTACGGTATAGCTGAACCGCGAGATGCCGGTATTACCGAAATCCGGGCAGCTGCCAAGAAGTTGACGATAATAGAAGGGAACGAATACAGACAGTGGGGATTTGAACAAGACGGCGGCCTGCACGTGGAATACTGGTCGTATACCATGTATGGCGGCGACCATACTTCACCTGATGCCAAAGTGTCCACCTACAGTTCGCCGGAGACTATACAGAGCCTGAGAGAATGGGTACAGATGGTTTTGGACGGATCCACCATCAACTCATCATGGGATAAGACCAAGTTTTCCCAAGGGCTTTGCGGCATGTTGGCCGGACATGTTGGGTATCTGAGCCGGCTGTTCGAGGCTCATGGATATACATTACAGAATTTGCCGTTTGATGTGCGCATCGGCCGGGTTCCAAAAGGCACGACCCGGGGTCAGACCTATGCCACGTCAGCCTGGACGATACATCCCCATACAAAATATCCTGAAGAAGCAGCATTGTTCATTGCCTGGATAACATCGCCCGAAAGCCAAAGACACTTTACTAAAGCCGGCCGGGGATTCCCGACGCATCCGGCGATGATCACGCCGGAACTCTTTGCTGACTGGCCCAAGGACAGCATTCCTATCTTGGCAGCAGCCATAAGCGAGGTAAAATTATTGCCCATATATTATTCGCCTTATTATGGTGATTGGAACAGTGTCCGCAATAACTCCAAGCTCGTCGGTCCCATGAGAAACGGTTCCATGCCGCTGGAATCCACTGCCGCGGAACTGGACCGGATCCTAACCCCGATCCTCCAGGGTGCTAAGTGATAGCTGCCGGCATCAGGAAATGATATGACTGGACGGGGGTGGTGCAATTACATGGAGATGCGCATGTGTGTGCCACCCCTTTGCATGTTTCGTATTCTCGCGTGTCCTGTCGACATACATCTTTTCACCTTATCCGGGTAGTGACAATAAACTGAAAAGTATCCGGTTCCTGGAGGAGTAATGCCGTTGCTGGGAATATTGCTGGCCATTGGATTGGCGGGTCTGATTCAAGGATCCACCGGGTTTGGGTTCGGCATAGTGGCTGTTGGCCTGATTTCCTTGCTGACGGATGTAAAGGAGGCATCCATTCTCGTCAGTATTGCCGGGTTAAGCATAAACGGGGTGCTCATCATCAAGCTGTATCGTCATTTCCGCTGGGAGGGTGTGGCCCCCTTGATCATCAGCGCGGTATTGGGCATACCTATAGGTGTTTACTTCCTTTCCAGCGGTAGTCCGGAAATCCTTAAACTGGTTTTGGGCATATGGTTGATAGGGACGGCTGTTCAGGGTTTGATCTCTTTCTCCGCTGAAATAAAATGGCCGGCTTGGGCTGGAGTGCCATGCGGCTTATTTGCCGGGATCCTGCATGGCACCATCGGTTCCGGGGCACCGGCGGCGGTGCCGTTCGTGACTTCACAGAGGTTCGATCGATATCGATATGCCGCAACATTGCAGGTTTTGCTTGGTTCCATGGCTGTTTTCCGGGTGATATCCATAAGCGCCTCCGGGCTTTTTACCCCTCGCCTGGTTTTGACCGGGTTGCTGGGAGCCTTTTTTGCTGTGGGAGGAGGTTTGCTGGGAATCAGGTTCCTTGCTCTCATATCCGAAAAGGCCTTAAGGCGCGGCACCACCGTCGCCTTGCTCTTGCTTGGGGTGTACTACGTTCTGTAAGCCTGATTATGCATAAAGCCGTCATCCCGTCATTCCAGCGTTCGCCAGGTAACACGCCAGGCAGGCTGGGTTGTGCCGGAATATGGAAGGCCAGGTGCTCCTCCCAGGGCGCATCCGGGGATAGCTCCTTATACCAAAGCAAATCATTGCTGGTGGCTTTCTCCTTCTCTGAGCGGGCCACGACAATCTCGTTTTCGCCATCGCCGTCGACATCCAGCGCACACCCCCCATTGCTCAACCATAAGCCGGGAGTCCGGGGTACCTCTTCACGCATCTCGCTTTCCGGGGCGAACGGCCATTGCAATATGCGATATCCCCAGCCAACCAAAAAATGCACGAACCACCTGCAATCACCGTACAAAAAGGTGGAGGGAGGGGGAGGGTGAGTGGTGAGATGAGGGGCGGCAGTGAGAGGCTGGGTGCGTAATTATTGCCAAAGCGCACCTGCGAAGGGGAGGGGGCGAAATTTTTACCAAAGTAGGGCCTAAATGCGGGAGGGAGCGAAAATTTTACCAAACCTGGTTTCGGCGGCCGGCAACAGATCGGGTTGCCTGCAGGAAAACCGCAGCTAGTGGCTGTGAGTGGTGGCGCTGTCCCTCTCCCTTCCGCCGGTAATGAGTGAGCGGAACGTACTTTGGGAAAAATTTCGCACCACTCCATCGCATTGCCGACCACGCCACTCCCATATCCTATCCCCCACACCACCTCACCTATATTGAGAGCCAAAAGAGTGCTCCTCCCGGTCGTGTGGCCGGTAAACGGGAGGAGCGGGGGGAGAGGAGCGTGAAGAGCCAAGCGACTTATTGATTATGAAGGGTTCTAAGGATTCTTCCGAATGCGATATACATGTTCCGCCAGTGCCGGGAAGTCGTCGCTGAATTCTCCTTCTTCGGCGATGATAGTGCGACTCTCATCCACCACTTCAATTATGGTTCCGGCCGGCAGAGATGGTATGCTGAACGTCGCCTTGCCGGACCGTCTGCCCATATCGATGTTCTGCGCAAAGATCCACAACTCGCCGTTCAGCTTCGTCTGCTTGAAGTGGCAGGCCAGATCCGACTCCATTTTCATGGAGACGACTTCCGAAGCCGGATCAGCCAGTATGGCCGGTGCCAGCCGGGTGATCCGTTCGTTTAACTCTTTCAATGCCGCCCTCATCTCGGCATCAGGGGCAAACTGCGTATAGGGCTCCGGCACCCAGCTATGCGTGAAGTAGCCGATGGCCGTGGCGCCGCGGATCAGTGCCATCCACACTTCGGCCCGCGTATCTTGCGGCGTTACCGGCAACTGTTTTTCAGGGGCGATAACTCTGGTACCTTTGTTTGTCTCTATCCAGGCGTAGATCGGTTTGCCTTTGCCGGCGATCTCTTTCAGTTGCGTTACGCCTTCGGCTACATAATCAAGCGTTTCCGGTCTGTTCCAGCCAAATATGGGATAATAATCGAAACCGACGACATCGGCGTATTTAACCATGGGCGGATAAATCTGCGCCTTTTGCTCCGGCTCGTAATTATTGGTCAATTCTTTCATGAAATGCGCCGTAAAGGTCACCAATACCGGGCGAGAAGGATCCACCTGTTTGATTCGCTGATAATACGCAGCTACTTCCTCCACGCTCGTGCGCGGTCTCGGACGACCAAACATCCGCTGGGCGGGAAGATCGGGTTCATCATGATGTATCCAACCCAGCAAATGAGAATGGCCGACAGCGTTTTGATCAAACTCTATGATTCCGTAGAGGCCGTTGGCCGCCAACGCCTTTAAATAGTTTAGATTGCTGCTGTTGCCGCCATTGCCTGTAAATGTGTTGATGCCTATGGACAGTCCGTCGGGAATCCGGGCTTCTCCCTGCAACCATAACATAATGGGCAGGAACGGCTGGCCGTTGACGCGAAATTCGTTATTCGGCCCGATTTCCACCGCGGTTATCGGTTCCAAAGCGGATGCGGCGGCCGGACAAGCAGCCATCATCAAAGTCGTGATCGTCAACAACGTTATTATTTCACCTCGTAATGGAATAGCCATATGTCAATCATTCGATCTCAGCTCATATACAGCGACTTAATTCCCACCATGCTTTGATCGCTGCTGAGATAGGCTTCCTCAATGGTCCACTCGGGGCCTAATGTGTCCTCAATCACCACTTCGATGGTTTGCGCCGCCCAAGCAGCGGAAGCCATAACCAACGCCGCTAATACGACGCAGTAAGCCACAAGATACTCCTTCATGACTGAACACTTTTTCATGATAAACTTCCTTCTATATAAAAATAAAAGGCCGGCAGATCACCGGCCCTCATCTGCCGCCTTATTAGTCTAATTCAGCGCTCTCAATTCTTCGTCCAGCTGAATCAGCGAGGCTTCTACGCTTTGCTGACCGCGGAATATGCGATCCTCCGCCTTCCGGATTAAATTCTGCACGTTATCGATACTTGGATGATTGATTTCCGGTACTGCATAGGACATTTGTTCAAGAAATGCTCTCTGTGAGGGGTCGATCTGGAACAGACGGGCTAACCAAGTTCCGGACCAAGGCTGCCACAGATTCGACCGTCTGTACCACCATTCCGCTTTTTCCGGACCGCTGAAGAACCCGACCACTTTCCAGGCCAATTCCTTGTTTTTCGATTGCGGGTTGACGAAATGGCCGTGTGCATACGCCACTGTGCTGGGCTGACCTTGCGCGAACTTCGGCATAGGCGCCGAACCCCACTCAAACATGAGATTCGCCTCTTTAAATTCGGCGGCCATGTAATTGGCGCCCCAATGCATTGCGGCCGCGCCCCTCAGCCATACCGTGTTATTTAATCCCATGTCGGTGTTGTTCGATAGCCGGCGGAACAACTCGGGATATATGCTGATGGCCTTCACTGCATTCGGATGCGAAAACTGCGGCTCCATTTTGTCGTTGAAAGGCGTAACACCATATCCCTGCGTCAGAATGTGAAATTGCCAAGGTGTAAACCAATCGCGCCAAATGTACAGCGCTACCTGAATCGTCTTGCCGTCAAGAGGATCGATTTTCAACAGTTTAGGACCTGTTTCCAACAGTTCTTCCCAGGTGGAGGGAACGCCGCCTATTCCGGCTTCATCGAGCAGTGTCTTGTTGTAGTAAAAACCGAAGATGGAAAACTCTATCGGCAGGAAATATACCTTTCCGTCCTTATACCTGAACAACGACAGAGCCCCGGGCAGCATCATCCGCTCCAACTCTTCCATCGAAGCGGCGCCGAAGCCGCGCGGATCGAGCGGTGCTACCACACCGGCATCTATATACTTGGAGCTTTGGCCTAAACGCATGGTGACGATATCAGGCCCGGCACCGCCTAAATATGCCACCAGGTATTTCTCGGCCGTTGACGCGCCACCTACGCTCATGATCTCCAGTTCCACATCGGGGAATTCTTTGTAGAATTCGTCCAGCAATTCATTGTGCTGGACATTAAAGTAAGTCCAAATAGTGAGCTTGGTCTTTTCCGCTGCCGTTCCTGCAGCCGTTAGCCCCAACGTCAATACCAAAACCATCAATAAAACAAACCACCGTTTTTGAGCCATAATACGTCAATACCACCTTTTTGAGCTAGTGGTATTTGCACCTTTATTATACGAAGCAGACAACAGTTTTGCCATACCAATAACTACGCGAATACTGATAGATATATTAAAATTATCTATGTGCTCATGGAAGGCTATCGTGCCAGTAAATCGACCGAATGAGTTTTATCACGGGCTGCCGCCCGGTATTCCGAAGGTGACATGCCGGCGACCCGTTTGAAGGTATTGCTGAAGTGGAAAGGCGTTTTAAAGCCAACTTTATGGGATATTTCCAATACTGTGCTGTCGGTGGACCGCAGCAGTTGTTTCGCTTGCTCAATACGCATCATCATCAAATACCTATACGGTGAGTGCCCGGTGTTCTTCTTAACCCGGATCTCGCAAGGGTCGGTTACTACAGTGCATTTTTTGTAAAACCAAGCCGTTTTTCTCCCGGTGGGTTTATCAAGAGAGAGTTTTGGCAGGTTCAGCAGTAAATCTGGTGACATAAACT
>DULU01000044.1 GCA_012840225.1 Bacillota bacterium | reverse complement strand
CGGTCCTCGCCTTGGCGGCCGGAACTCGACAGATGATAGATCGAGGTCACCACCCGCCGCCACCTTTGACCCAAGCCAGCAGTGGGAAGTGGGCGGGGCAGAGGGAAAGCCGCCATAAAGAGGATCAGGCAGTCCGGTCCCCCTGCGGCAGGAATAGCTGTGTTGAGGTGGCGCCGGAACAAGTCTTGCAGTTCTTCCAGGGTGTCGGCATGAGCGGTGGTGGCTATGTAACAGCCGGGAATCCCGGCAGGGGCCTCAAGGAAGGTTTTGGCGTTTTGACCCCATAGATAGGAGTAATATGGGCCGCGGCCCAATTCGTGACAGAGAAACCAGACCGGTCCGATGCCCTTTGCCTCCTTTTGGTACCAGGCCGGAGGCGCAGCGGAGTCTACCACCACCAGGCGGGAGGCCGGCGGTAGAAAAGTAAGCAAGGCACCCAGCAAAGTGGTCTTGCCCGTGCCGCCCGGACCGGCGCAGGTGATGATGGAGGCTCCCCGCCGCACGGCATGCATAAGATAGGCCTGCAGCTGAATGTCGAGCGTGCCGGCGGCGGTCAGGTCGCAGGCGGTCAGCATGCGCCCGCCGCGCTGGTTCAGGTTTTCTATGTGTCTGGTTATGTCCATGTCGCTCGGGGTAAAAATGGGCCGTCACTCCTCATCTCATCTCATCTCATCCTTCAATGGCTGCACAGAAGCGGCGGTAAGCCGTGAGCATGCGCTTGAGCAATTCCGGGACCTCCAAGCCGTATGGGCAGCGGGAGCGGCATTGCCCGCAATCGAGGCAGTCTTCGATCTTTTCCATATCCTCCCGCCATTTATCCGTCAGAAACTGCCGGTAAGGCATGCGGTGCAACAACAGTTCCATGCGGGCGGCCATAGGGATCGGTATGCCGACCGGGCAAGGCTGACAATAGCCGCAGGCCCGGCAAAAGTCACCGGCCAGCTCAGCGCGATCCTTTTCGATCACAGCCATCATGGCATCATTCAGCGGCGGCGGATTTTGTTCCAGCGCCAGGAATTCATCCAGCTCTTCTTCTCTCTGGATGCCCCAGATGGGCAGCACATTATCATATTGCCGCAAAAAGGCGAAAGCGGCGGCAGCGTTGGTGATAAGGCCGCCCGACAAAGCCTTCATGGCGATGAGGCCGATGCCCCTCTCCGCACAAAGAGGAATCAGCTCCAGGTCGGCCGGCGAGGAGAGGGAATTGAGGGGAAATTGCACCGTATCGTACCATCCGGATAATACCGCTTCCTTGGCTATGGGCAGGCAATGGTTGGTGATGCCGATAAAGCGGGTCAAGCCCTTATCCCGCGCTTCTACCAGCGCATCGTACAGACCGTCTTTTCCTCCCGGCTGCGGCAGTTGGTCTTTGGGATTGTGCAGCTGCAGGATATCCACATAGTCGGTGCGCAAGCAGCGCAAGCTCTGTTCCAGCTGCTTCAGCAAGGTGGCCCCGTCGGCGGCGCCGCTTTTGGTGGCCAGTATTATTTCCCGGCGCCTTTTGGCGAAGGCTCTGCCCAACTTTTCTTCGCTGTCGGTGTAGCTCCTGGCGGTGTCGTAGAAGTTGATGCCGTTGTCCAGGGCTTTGTGCAATATATAGATGGCTTCATTCATGGGAACGCGCTGGATCGGCAAGGCGCCGAAACCACAGCGGGATACCTTTATCTTCGTTCGGCCAAGGATCATCTGTTGCATAAACACGGTCTCCACCTTTTTGTCCAGCCTGATTCAGTATCCGGATAATCACCCGGACAAAAAGCGGTTGAGTAGGTTTCGCCCTGCTCAACCGCTAAATGTCGATTTTTGCGCTACTGCCACCCTGGGTCGCTTTTCAGCTCCCGTCGGTGCCCACCAGTACCTACCGGTAATCACCTGCAGGAGGCTGATTTGGCTTTACTGATTCGAGACCTTGACTTCCTTGAAGGAAGCTATGGTGCCGTTGGTGCGCAGGATGAGGTATTTGCCGCTGGTAAGCGGGTTGGGATCGGTCCATTCACCGAAGAGCTGATTGTCACGGTATATCTTCATCGCTCCGGTTTTGGTGTTGAACTCCACTTTGTAGGTGAACTGGTCGCCGTCGGCAGCCGTCGCCGGGAAGTCGCCGTTTTTCGCCAGTTGGGAGCCGGTGCCGCGATACAGTCTGATAAAACCATTGTCCTGGAAAATCAGATAGGAGTTGGCTTTGGTCGGATCGGAAGCATCGGCCATGATATGTACGCCGGCAGCAGGACCCAGGCTGAAGGTGTGCTCGATGAATTGCACCGTCCACTCCACCGTGACCAAAGGACCGTTCTGATCCACGGCGGCATAAGCGGTGATCGGATTGCTTTTGCCGTCGGCATTAACATATCCTTCGATCTTCCAGCCGCCATTGTTGGCTGTCCATTTATCCCAGGTGACTGTTCCGTCCCCTTCGGCCAAAGCCGCCTGCGACACCAAGAGCGATAATAAAGCCAGGACGATCAGATACAAAGACAACTTTTTCCTCATCGATTAATCCTCCTTTGGATAAGTTGGGGTGTTAATGTGTCACGTGATACCTTTTCTCACCTGAGGGAAAAAATTCCTCTTTTATACCGGCTGATTTAAAGCAGGAACGAGCCTGCCAAAATCACCAGATAATGGATGATCACAGGTACCATGATGCGCTTGGTGCGGGCATAGGCTTTGGCCAAAATGTAGCCCAGCACCGTGGCGAACACCACCATGGCCAGGCCGGCGGGTATATGCGTCAACCCGAAAATGAGCGTGGACAGGATGGCTGCGGCTTCCAGGGGCAGGCGTTTGGCCATCCAGCCGAATATCAAGGCCCGGAAGAAGAGCTCCTCGAAAAACGAAGTTTCCAGCGGTTCTTTGACCAGCTTCAGCAGGGCTTCCCAGGCACCCGTACCACCGGCCAACGCCGTCGGCAGATGGGGCTTAATCGCTCCGAGCAGGTAGCCGACGGGGATGGCAATGGCCATCATGGCCGCGAAGCCGATCACCACCACCGGCCAGTCCTGCCGGTTGATGCCGAAATCGAGGTACCTTTGGCTGCACTGTTCTGCTTTGGGCTCCATCCGTTGATCTCTCCTTTGCCAAAATTAAGAGGTCGGCTTAACATCTTTTTCTGCCGTCATTTCCCGCATTTTTCTATATATAATTCGGATGATCCTGCAGGTTGGCGGCTGGATATCAGGTAATATGACAATATGATTCGGCGTTTACATAGAGAATGCTTATTGTAACCAAATTTGAGAGGTGGGTAACTTTGCATAACAACAACAGCGGCGTCAGGCGGAAATATGCTTTGATCAACTGTCCGGTGCCGCCCTGGCATGTGGATCAGTTTGCTGTATTGGGGCACCGGGGAGCAAAAGGTTATGCTCCCGAAAACACGCTGCCGTCTTTTGAGAAGGCTATTGAACTCGGCGCCAATATGACTGAGCTAGATGTTCATCTCAGCAAAGATGGGGCGCTGGTGGTGATGCACGATGACGATGTGTCCCGCACCACCGACGGCCAAGGGAAGATCGCCTCCCTGACCTTGGCGGAAATCAAAAAGCTCGATGCCGGGAGCTGGTTTTCGCCCCTATTTGCCGGCACTCCGGTGCCGACGCTGGAAGAAGTGGTGGAGTTGGTGAAGGGGCGCATTCTGCTCAATATCGAGGTGAAGAAGACGGACCATTTATACCAGGGTATTATTCCCAAGATATTGGATGTGCTGCTGAAATACGACATGGTCACCCAGACGGTGATCTCTTCCTTTCAAATAGAGTATCTAAAAGAGATGAAAAGGATATTGCCGGCTGCCAATTTGGCCTTGTTATATAAAGATGAAGCCTTAGCCGTGAAGAAGGCTAAGGCTTCGTCAGATATGGATGAGGCGGTCGATATTGTCGATGTGGCTGTGCGTGAGGGATGGAACGGCCTTCACTGCCACCTCAGTCAAGCGTATCCGGCCCTCATAACCAAAGCGCACCGCCATGGGATCAGGGTGAGAGCCTGGAATCCCAACGAACCGGAGCAGATGCGGCCGCTTTTGACCATGGGAGTCGACGGCATCGGCACCGATTACCCCGATAGGCTGCTGGAGCTCATTATGGCCTGACGGCGGCCTGGCGACGCACCTGAAGCGGGATCTACTTTTTCGCCAGGCGCTCACGCAGCACTTCGGTCAAAGTCGGATGGCCTATGACCTGCAGATCGTAACCGACCCGCTGCACCGGCTGGGCGATTTTGGCCACCCTGGTCAGGTCGATAGGTGTAGCGGCGAGCACCAGGTCGCAAGGGACACGGCGGATGGTCTCTTCCAGGTCCTTGACCTGCTGTGCGCCATAGCCCATAGCCGGGAGCAGGGTGCCGATCTCCGGGTATTTCTGGAAAGTCTCGGTGATGCTGCCGACGGTATAGGGGCGGGGATCGATGATTTCCGCTGCGCCAAAACGCCGGGCGGCGACGACGCCCGCCCCGAACTTCATCTCGCCATGGGTTAGTGTGGGGCCGTCCTCGATGACCAGCACCCGCCGGCCGCGAATGGCGGAAGGATCCGGCACGAAGATGGGGGAGGCGGCTTCGATGATGACGGCATCGGGGTTGAGGGCGGCCGCACTGTCCCTGATAGCATTGACGTTGGCCAGGTCGGCGGTATCCACTTTGTTTATCACGATGATGTCGGCCCTGATGAAGTTGGCGGCGCCGGGATAATAAGTGCGCTCATGGCCGGCCCGGTGTGGGTCGGCGACCACGAAATGCACATCGGGCTTATAAAACGGCAGGTCGTTGTTGCCGCCATCCCAGAGGATGACGTCGGCCTCCTTTTCGGCTTCACGTAAAATGGCTTCATAGTCCACGCCGGCATAGACCACGATACCCCGGTCGATGTGCGGTTCGTATTCTTCCCGCTCTTCAATGGTGCACTCGTGCTTGTCGAGATCGGCATAGGTGGCAAAGCGCTGCACCCGTTGGCGGACCAGATCGCCGTAAGGCATGGGATGGCGGACGGCTACGACGCGATATCCCATTTTTTGCAGTTCCTGAGCGATATAACGGGTGGTCTGCGATTTTCCCGACCCGGTGCGCACGGCGCACACCGCCACTACCGGTTTGGTGGAGGTCAGCATGGTGGCCTTGCCGCCCATCAGGCGGAAATCGGCGCCGGCCGCCAAGACGGCGGAAGCCCGTTCCATAATGAATTGATGGCTGACGTCGGAGTAGGCAAAGACTACCTGGTCGACGTCATATTTGCATATCAGCTCCGGCAACTCGCTCTCCGGATAGATGGGGATGCCTTGCGGGTAAAGATCCCCGGCCAACTCGGCCGGATAACGCCGGCCTTCGATGTTGGGGATTTGGGTGGCGGTGAAGGCCACCACCTCATAGCTCTCGTTACCCCTGAAGACGGTGTTGAAGTTATGAAAGTCGCGCCCGGCGGCGCCCATGATAATTACGCGAATCTTTTTACCCACCAATTAATCTCCCTTCATATGTGAAAATACATACGGTTTTTCTATTGCCTTTCCATGATCTCCTGCCGAATTAGGGAAATCCAATCCTTGCCGAGACAGCCGACCGGCGCCGGCCTGCTGTGGCATGATTCGGACACCATCCCACCCCACCCGGTCAGATAAAAGAAGAGGAGGACTTAACCTGGTGGCGGTAAAATAAACCGGTGAAATCAAGGCAAAGGAAGAGTGATGGATGGCCGGTCTGTTTAACTGCTCGCTGGAAGAGGCACCGGCGGTCTTGGTCAAAGCCATGCATGATAACCATGGTCTGGCGCCGCTTGATGTGGAACGTTTCTGGGAAGACCAGCAAAAGGCGATCAAGGACCCCTTCGGTCGGGACATACCCCAGGTGCCTTTGGGAATCAGGATGAGCTGGGAATGTGTCTTTGATGAGTTGGGGGTGGAAGAAGACTATTGGCGCTATCTGCATGACCCCGATTGGGCTTTGATGCTGAATAAGATGTATAACGACAAGGCCGAGAAGATAGTCGGCCGGAGGTTGTTGAGCGAAAAAAGACCCGATCCGTTGCTGCAATACCCGCCGGTAAAGGGGCTGCACGACGTTTTCGGCGCCGTGAATGAATGGCATAGCGGTTCCTGGTGGCTGAAGCAGGTAGCTCACAATAAAGATGAGCTGAAGGCGGTGCTGGACCGGGTCGAGGAGATGAATATCAGGGAGTTTATTCTCCCTCCCAATTGGGAGGAAGAGAAGGCTCGCCTGATGGCGCTGGGGGTGAAGCCGAAGCTTTACCGCGGACAACGTGGACCGGTCACTTTTGCCACCTCAATTTACGGGGTGGAGAACCTGATCTTTCTGATCCTGGACAACCCGGATCTGGCAGCCAGGTTCCGGGATGCCATATTGCGCGCCATGCTGGAAATCGCCCGCGTTCTGGATGAAGAGGCGGGGTATACACCGGAAACAGCGCCGCATGGCTTTCAATTCAACGACGACAACTGCTACCTCTTGACGCCGGAGATGTATGAGTTTTTTGCCTATCCCATTCTGGAGGCGATCTTTAATCGCTATTGCCCGCTTCCCGGCGACCGGCGCGCCCAGCACTCGGACTCTGCCATGGCTCATATCATGCCCCTGCTCGGCCGGCTGGGGATCAACTGGGTCAATTTTGGCCCGACCATTTCAGTGAGTGAGATACGCGAGCATTGCCCCAAAGCGGTGATCCATGGCCAACTGGCGCCGTTCACCTTTTCCCGCAACGAGGAAGAGAAGATCGTCGCTGAATTTATCCGCGATTTTCGCCAGGCCAAAGAGAAGCGCGGCTTGGTGTTTAGCACCGCCGGCTCTATAAACAACGGCTCGCGCCTGACGGGCATGCGGCTCATCATGTCGGCCATTCAGCATTTCGGGCGCTATGATGACTAGCGGAACCCTCATGAGCGGAAGTCTCTTGAGCGGAAGCCTTATGAAGCCCCATCAGACGGGCAGCAACGGCGCAACAGACCGGCGAGGACAGGCGCTCCGGTTTGCCCGGTCGTCCGGTTTACCGGCCTCACCTGAGCTTGAGCGTTGGCAGTGAGGGTAGCGGTTATTTCGGTAAAAGTGCCGGCCCAGGTGGGTGGGGTCTCAGCGGTGGGAAACAGAATAAAAGTCCAGGTGATCAGGTCCGGTATAAAAAGCAAGCCCTGGTAGCTGTCGAAATCGCCAAGATCGGACGGTGGAGGAAGGGCATGCGCCAGAATGCTTACTGCCGTGCGTCCGGGCCGGAGTGCTTCAAGCGTGCGAGCCAAGAGCACCCCTGCAGCATCAGGTGAGACGCTGGACGCCGGCCCCAGAAGAATACAGCACGGCAGCCTGACCGGCGCACCGGGGGGCGTGCCGGCAATGCAGGTGGTGCCGACAGGGCGTGTGGAGCCAGCAGTGCGGGCGGTGCCGACAGGGCGTGTGGAGCCGGTGGTACCGATAATGCCGGTCGTGCTGTCGGCACGACGGCTTTTGCGCTTGGCTTTCAATTAATTGGCCTCCCCTCGGGTGTCTCTTCACAGATGCAGCTTATTCTGTTGGAGTCGGATTGATAACTCGCGAGTTTTGATCCTAATAAGGAGCGATGAGCGGATGGGTAATCGGGTGCACTTTATAGGTATCGCCGGCGGTACGGGAGCCGGCAAAACCACTTTGGCCGGGAAACTTTTGGCCGCTTTAGGTGAAGAGGCCGGGCTGTTGCATTTGGATCATTATTTCCGCCCCGGCACGCCGACCCATAACCGGCCCGAGGCCATCGATTGCGGGAAACTCCTGGCCGATATGGATCGGCTGCAGGCCGGGATATGTGTTGAGGTGAAAAACCGGGTCGGTGAATTATATACCATAGAGCCGCGTCCGCTTATCTTCATTGAAGGACATTTGCTGTTGTGCTTTCCCGAAGTACGGGAGCGCCTGGATCTGGCCGTTTACATCGACTTGGACAGCGACGAGCGGGTGGTGAGGAGGATCTGCCGCAACGTCGAGCGCTTCGGCATGCCGCTGGCGCAGGTGGCGGCCTGGTACCTTTCGGATGCCAAGGAAGGCCACGACCGCTTTATTGAGCCGACACGCCGATATGCCGATCTGATCATCTGGGGCGACCTGAAAGAACGCTCCATAAACGCCTTGCTGGCAGCGGTGAAGGCCTTGCAGTCCTAGCCGGCTTTTGGCTTGGCGCCTCAGCTGCCGTGGTCTGCAAGGCCTTCGGTTCGGCTCTCACATATGAGCTTTCTCTTAGTTATGGCTTGCTTTCAGTTTTTGCTTTCTTCCAGATCCAGATAGCCGGTAAGCAGCACTTCTCCAAGCTGGATGGCTTCCGGCGACGCTATTCCGCCTGTCAGCGTGAGCCGGAAATAGGCAGACTGCCGTCCGGCAGGTACTTCTGCTTTGACCTGAAGCTTGTACCAGCTGCCGGTATCGGTCGCAGCTCCGGTTCCGGTCGCTTCTGCTGTTGCCGCCGCTGTGATTCCCGGGCAGGTATCGCTGCTTACGGTGTAGGAAAGAGGCTCCCAGCGGCTCTGGTCCACCGAGGTGTGGAATTGGAGAGCGGCGACGGCAGAGCAGTTCTTTACATAGACTATGGCTTCCACGGAATACAGGCGGGGAGCTTCCCAGATCAGGTACTCGGTGCTGTCCTGGGTGCGCACCCGACGGCTGTTGTCGCCGGAGAACAGATCGGGATTATCCGTGGCATACCCCCAGCCGGGAGAGGTCGACAAAGTCTTGGCGAAATCGATGTCTCCGAACCAGAGGGATTTAGTCGGGGCGGCGAACAAGTCGGAAAGAGTCCACATATTTTCCACCCAGAAGCCCACCGTGCGCTCGGAGACCGTGCCGCCCTTGGTGGTCAGGGTCACCTTTAGGTGATGAAAACCGTCCGGTACCTCTCTGGTATCAAGCCGCAGCTCCGCCGGGATCTCCGTACCGCTGAAAACGATTTGCTCATTGAGGTGTACCTGGATTTTAGCCACGGCTTCTGCCGGCAGAGCGGAGGCGAGGCCGATGCTGATAACCCCCTTCGTTTTCTGGCCTTGCACCGGATTGACGATATGCAGATTGTCCACCTTGAAGGAGATAGTATGCTTATAGGTGCGTCGTTGCGGTTTGTCGGCCGTCACGGTCAATTGCAGCAGGTGATCGCCGTCGGCCAATTCCCCCTGGTTGATCACCAGCTCTTCCGGCAAGGACGGGCCGCGGTGGATCAGGATGTCGTCCACTTTCAGCTCAAACCCGGTGATCGGAGCGACCGATAAATATTCCAGCTTAAGAGCGGTAGGACCGCTTATCACCTCTCCGGCCCCGGGAGTGGAGTTGATCAGGTAGAAGGGGGTGACATATGGATCGCCGCTCTCCAGGGCCTTGTTTAAAATATTATATATTTGCTCTTCGGTCATCTGCCAGCGAACCAGCTGCGCCTGACCCAGGAGGCGCAATACGCCGGAGGCACTGCTGCCGGCGGCATCATAAGTCTGTTGGGCGGCAATGAGCACGCGGGGATCGAATTGCGCCAGGAAGGTCCAGCCTCTGGAAATGTGGATCAGGTTGCCGTCGGTATAGCGGTTGCCCCGCCTGTTCATCTGCCAGTAAACCCCGGAGTTGCCGCGGGAGTCCACATCCCAGATATTCTCCACTACCGTGCGGGCTATCGCTCGCATGTCATCTTCGGTAAAAGCCACGTCATGCAGGTAAGCCTCATAGGCAAAGCGGGCGTTGATCACGGCATGGCTGATGTCTTCCCCTGAAAAAGTGCTATTGACCGCTGCCGAAATGAGCGCCGGCGCTTCGGCGACCACTTCGTTTTCGTTGCCCCAATAGGTCCATACATACGAACCGTTCGGCAGCTTCTTGATGACGCTGCGGAAATAATTGGCCATGGCGGCCGCCTTCTGGAAATAGCTCTCATTACCGGTAATGTCGGCCAAAAGGAAAAGCGTCAAGCCCATGGCATTGTGCTGGTTCAAAGGCATCTTGCGCCCACGATAGTCAAACGGCATATCTTCCCGGAAAATATAAAAGCCTTGCCCGGGGAGCGGTCCCTCGCGCCACTGATCGTCGAAAGCCGTCACCGTCTCTTCCAGGCGGGCTACATATTCCTGCGCTTTAGCGCCGTAGCTCACCTTCAGATCCGGGGACCGGAGGACCAGCTTGGCAAAGCGCAGCATCTGGTAGGCAGCCCAGCCGTTATGTACGACCCAGGCGTGATATTCATCCCCTGTATAGCCGAATGTGCCCCACACCGGGCGCACTTCGCCCCTATAGTCGGCATGTTTGAGCACATCGTCCCGCACGGCAAAGGCGGCGTCAAAATCCCGCACCAGCTTATCCAGCCAAAGGGTGTCGCCGCTCACTTCATAGGCGGTGATATAAGCATCCCATACATATGATGCGGACCAGGCCAGATAGGAACCGGCGGTACGGCCGGCGCCGGCGGAGATGATTCTGTCGGCTAAACCGCGCCCGCTGGTCACACTCATATCCAGTCTCTTGAATTCCATCAGGATGTCCCCCTGCTCGGCGTCGGCGGCTGCTCCGGCGGCTGCTCCGACAGTTGCTCCGACAGCTGTCCCGGCGGTCAGGGTGGCCAGGAAAAGCGCCGACAAGACCAGCAACAGGATGGTCGGTCGCACACGGGGCACGCTTTTTCGGCGGACACATGCGTCAAGCATAAACATAGTTGATACCTCCTAGTGCCTGAAATCGTTTTTAATTTTATATATCGGTAGCGGTGGGCAAGCGACTCCCGGCCAGGACATGCCGTTCGACGGCCTCAGCCCACCCCTCTTCCAGGTAGGTAGCGGTCACCAGGTCGGCGGCCGCTTTGACCCGGTCGGAGGCATTGCCCATGGCAATGCTGAGCCCGGCCACGGCGAAAGCCGGGATATCGTTTTCCTCATCACCCAAAAACACGGTTTGCTCCGGGCTGACGCCGCGCAGGCGGCATAATTCCCGCAAAGCCCGTCCTTTGTCGGCACCGGGCGGCAGAACTTCGACGAAATTCCACCCTGAGGAGGTCACCGTCACCTTTTCATATAACCCGCTCGCCTTCAGCTGGTCTTCAAAGCAGCGGCGGACAGCCGGCGGGGCGATGAAAAACAGTTTGCTGATCTCCAGGTCGAGGTGAGGCAGGATGCCTTCCAGCCGGCCGGCGCTCGGCAGGGCTCCATAGAGAAAACCGGATTTATATGCTTCTGTAATCGAGTCGTTGAGGCGGTCGATGAACCAGTGATCCATCGCCTCAATGCTTAAGTTGATGGTGTCGTCCATGCGGCGAATCAGTTCGATGATGTGGGCCACGAGCTGCTTATCCAGCGCCAGGTAAAACAGGGGCTTCTCTTTTTGATAATCATATATCAAGGAACCGTTATAAGCGATCACCGGGGTGGACAAATGCAGCTCCTGCCAGAGCCGGCGGATAGTGCGCGGCGGCCGACCGCTGCATAAGACCAATTCCCTGCCCGAAGCGACGACTTTTTCAATCACCTGTTTGGTGCGGGGGGTGACCTGCCATTTTTCGTCGAGCAGAGTGCCGTCGATGTCTGTGGCGATCAGTTTATAACCTGAAGCTCCGGAATTCATTGCTATCTATTGCTGTCCTTTCCCAGCTGCAACTCTTCCACCCACCGGCGGCAATGCTCAATGACCCTTTCCAGGTTTTCCCGGCCGATGGTGCTCCCGGCCTGGTCCCGCCAATCCTCTTTCCATCTCCAGGGACGCTCCTCACCCCGGCAGAGGGTTTCCGGCGGGACATCATACCGGTTGATGTGCTGGTCGGGGTAGGTGAGCCGGGAGAGGTCCACCAGTTCCGGCGCCGCCAGGCACATATCTGAGGTTTCGGAAACACCGGCATGATCTCCTCTTTTGGCCGCCCGGCTGAGGGGGAGGGTGCGCACCACCATTGTTCCCGTGTAACTCTTCTCCAGTTCCTCCAGAAAAGCTTCCTGGTATTGACCTCCGTGGGCGGAGAGAAAAAAGGCCGCTTTGAAGCCGATCTTCTGCAATTGAGCAGCCAGTTCCAAACCGATGGTCACAGCGGTCCGGTGATTGAAGATGACGGTACCTTCATAGGAGCCGTATCCTTTGCAGCTGGTGTAGAGTCCCGGCAGGACGATGCCGCCGATTTCTGCCGCTGCCGCCGCACAGGCATGCTCCGCCCTGATGAGGTCGGTGCCGAGCGGCAGGTGTTCGCCATGCCATTCCAATAGGCCGACCGGCACCCAAGCCAGCGGCATTTTCTCCAAGGCGGCTCTAAACTCATGCAACAGCATTTGAGCATAGTGAATTTTACCCAAAGCCATCACTCCGCTTTCCGTGTTATGTGTGATATGTGTAATCAACATTAAGATTAAGCTTTAACTCCGGGAGCCTATATCCTGCTAATTATCTTGCGGTTTTGCTGCAGGCCGGAAAAGGTGGTTAAAGTAGCTTTTGGTTAAGATGATGAGAAGCAAAAAGCCGGCATAGCCTACCGCCGAGAACAGTTTGGCCACGAGCGGCGAGAAACCGAGCCGACTGCCGGCAAAAGCCACCAGGCCGCTTAACAGGGTGATTATTACCGTCCGCCGCCGTCCGCCGGTGCGGGGTTCTATGTTGTCCCTTGTCCATCTGGCCACGAAGCCGAACAGGCTGCCGGCGGCTGTCGTGTAGACCTCGGCCAAAAGCACAATGCTGTATAGCGGCGCCCAGTTACCCAGGATCCGGCGTACCAGGTAAAGCATGGGCACCTCAAAACGGGCAGCCTCAGGCACCTGGGTCATGATAGCCAGATGTATGGCCAGGATGCTCAACCCAAGGCCAATCCCTCCCCACCAGGAACCTCGCTTCAGCTCTTTTTCCTCAGCGAGAGCACCGGTGGGAGCCAGGACGGCTACGGCCAGGACCAGATTGTAGGATACATAGGTTATGGCCGAAAAAGGCCAGTTGTGCACGGCGGCCGCCGCCGGGTCGGCCCACTGCCACTGGATCGGGGTGGTGAGGATGGTGGCGAAGCTGATGAGGAGCACCGAGCCCACCAGGATAGGCGCCACGAAGCCTATGGCGGATAATACTCCCTCAATGCCCAGGAGAACCGTGCCCACGCTGATGACGATCATGAAGATGTTGCCCAGCAATGCCGGCAGACCGAACTGTTCCCGGAACACGGCACCGGCACCGGCCGCCATAACTGTGAAGGCGCCCAAGAGGAAAAAGGTGATGACGGCATCGACCAGGCGGCCGATGATGGGCCCGCCGCTTTTCATGACTAAGTGACGATGCGAGCCGGCCTGCCACCTGTGCCCGAGCTGGAAGATGATGGTGCCGTAAAAACCAAAGAGAATGGTGGCCAGGATGATGGCCCAGATGCCGCGCCCGCCCCAGAAACCGAAGTATTGCAGTACTTCCTGACCGGAAGCAAAACCGGCCCCGACCACCGTACCTATGTATATGCCGGCCAGCTTCCAGGAGGTGAGCTTGGCTCGTGATGCCTCTGTTGACATAGTCGACTTGGATTTCCCTTCCGCACCGCTCATATCGCACCGCTCATATCAATTAGCATGGCGCATGAAGGCGCCGCCATTTCAGGTGGGGAGAGGTAACAGGCAGGTAATTATAGGAAAATATAATTAGCGATGGAGAGGATCTCTCCCAGCTTCCGGAGAACCGACCTGTGATCACTCAACAATGGTGGGTAAAGAGGAGGATGGGAGATGCCAAATGCGGCTAATGAGAGCGGCGGCCGGAGCCGCCCGGCGGCAGAAGTGCAGTATGAACTGATGTACGGCAGAGATGCCATGGCGGCCATTCGCTCATATCCGGTAGGTTATCTGCCGATAGGTTGCCTGGAAAGGCATGGCGATCACCTGACCATGGGGCTCGATGTTTTGAAGGCTCACAAAATATGCTGTGCCGCCGCCAGGGCCATTGGCGGGGTGGTGTTTCCGCCGCATTATTATGCCGGCATACACCATATGACCACCGAACAGCTGCGCAAATATACCGGAGAATGGGGGAACATCTATACCGACCGGACGGCCGAGGATCATCTGGTTGACGTTATAGACCAGTTGGCTATGACCGGCATTAAGGTGCTGGTGCTATATTCGGGTCATTATCCGCGCTGCCAGGTGGAGATGATTAAAAACATCGGCGAGCGGTTTGCCGCCCAAGGAACCCCGAAGGTGATCCCTTTCTGCGAATGCCTGATCCTTGAGGGAGATCACGCCGGGATCAGCGAGACCTCCTTTATGCTTTACCTGGACGATACGCTCGTCAACATGAGCCGGATCAGTGAAGTGAACTATCAGGATCATGGCTGGACCGAGCAAAATGCTCCGGAGAAGGCCACCAAGAGCAAAGGGGAGAGCGATGTCAGGAAAATCATCGCTCACCTGGAGGAACAGATACGCCAGGCGCTCAGTGGCGACTGATGAGACGAAAGGTGAGTTATTTGCGCTATATTGATTTGAGCCATACGATAGTGGATCAATTGCCTGGCTATCCAGGCGACGGTTGTGTGCAGTTAATCCAGCAGCCATCAGCGTCCGACAGCCGGTTCCGCAATCAGGTGCTGACCATCGGTATGCATATGGGCACGCATCTTGATGCCCCGGGCCACATGCTCTTTCCCGGTCCGGCGGTTGCTGAGTTGCCGCTCCAGGCTACCTGCGGCAGGACCTGGCTTTTTGATTGCCGGGATCAGAATCCGATCATCCTCACGGCAGAGCAATGCGCACCTTTAGCCGCCGGTGACAAGGTGTTGCTGTGGACCGGCTGGGACCGGCACTTCGGCGAAGACGATTATTTTACCGGCTTTCCGCTGGTGAGCGAGGAGACAGCGCGGAGACTTGTGGATTCGG
This sequence comes from Bacillota bacterium, assembly GCA_012840225.1. Taxonomy (GTDB): domain Bacteria; phylum Bacillota; class Limnochordia; order DTU080; family DTU080; genus DULU01. The sequence continues at coordinate 11,744 of DULU01000044.1, read as the reverse complement.
GCGTCTCTATGGTGGGCATGGATACGCCCAGCCCCGACCGCCAGCCGTACGAGGTGCACAGAATTCTCTTTGCCGCCGGGGTGCTAATTGCGGAAAACCTGACCGGGCTCGGGCAATTACAGGGCCATAATCCCTTTGAACTTCTCGTTTTACCGCTGAAGGTGAAGGCAGACGGGGGACCGGCCAGGGTGGTCGCCCGCCTGCCGGAATAATAATAATAAATAGTCGGCCGGGCAGTCGACCGGGCTTCAATCAATCGTTTAGATATGGCTCCAGGTTGACCCAGTCGCCCCGTTCTGCCGACAGGTAGGCGGCATAGAGCACAATAGCCACATCGCCGGCCAAGGTCAACCCTGACAAAGGTTCCTGCCCTTGGGCGACGGCCAGGCAGAAATCCTCCATCTCGTCGTAATAGCCCTGTCCCCAGGATTCGTCCGGGTTGACGAACTGCCAACCGGCGGTGGTTTCCACCTTTTCCCGGATATACTCATTTTTGAAGACTTCGGCATCCGGAGCATAGGTCAACATCGAGGTGTTGGGGTTCAGATTGCATTCAATGGCGCAGCGGGAAGCATAGATGCTCAATACATTGCGGATGCCGCCCAGCACAGTATCGGCGCCGGTGACCTGGGCCACCGAGCCGTCGGCAAATTCCAGGAGGATGATGCCCCAGTCTTCCACATCCACCCAGCCGGTCTTGATATATTTGACAGCTTCGGCGGCAAAAGCGGGCAGGTGGGTCAGGTTGGCTACCTGAGCCAACACCCTCCTGGGACGAATGGGCCGGCCGCTTTTGCGCAAGCCTTCCTGCTGCTTTAGATAAAGCACGGCGCCCAGCGGATGCGATCCTTTGTTCACCAGGCTGCCCCCGCCGGCGGTGCGCCATTCCTTGGCGAAAGCGGAATGCGAGCCGCTGTGCGACTCCTCCCCGACCAGGCGCAAGATGGTGCTGTCGCTCGCCGCCAAGAGGGCGTCGGCTTTGCGGATGCTGGGGGCATAGACCCAGTTTTCCGCATAGCAGAGCCGCACCCCGGCAGAGGTTACCGTTTCCTTCAACAGGCGTACACTGGAGGCCACCTGCTCCAGCATCACAGCTTTCGAAGTGGCGCCGACAGATTCTTCTCCCCGGCCGAAGTAGCCGGTGAGCACTTTTTCCACGATGATATGCTTGCCGGCACGGGCCGCAGCGAGAGCAATCTCTGCATGGCTGCTGTTGGGGGTGCAGATGTCAACGACATCCACCTCGGGGCTATGCAGCAGTTCCTCGAGGGATGTATAGACGGTGGGTATGTGGTGCCGGGCGGCGAAGGCCGTCCGGTTGGCCGCGGTGGGAGAATAGACCCCGGTGATCACCGCTTCGGTCTCGATGACCCGCCTGTAGGCGGCGGCATGGAACGAAGCGGCGTAGCCTGATCCTACGATGCCGATACGTACTTTTGGTTTTGCCATGTCGAACCCTCTTTCCGGCGGTTGCTCAACTAAAGGGCAATGATAAGGAATGTAAGGGGGTCGGCGAGGCTATTTGCGGCGGGCTGCTTAGTTTTCCCTGCTATGTCCGTCCTAGGCCTTCTCGAATTCCTCTTTACCGACACCACAGACCGGGCAGACCCAATCTTCCGGGAGATCGGCAAAAGAGGTGCCGGGTTCGATGCCGTTTTCCGGATCGCCTTTCTCGGGATCGTAAATATAACCGCATACCGTGCAGCGCCATTTGGTATCTTTGTCGCTCATGTCATCACTTCCTTGATCAATAATGTAATGATTAATAGCCTAATCAGCCAGCAACATACGGTCGTCCAAAAGCTGTTCGCCGCGGATGCGCTTAAACTGGTTAAGTAGGTCGTGAACTGTCATCGCCGCCCTCTTTGTACCTTTTACATTGAGGACGATTTCTCCTTCATGCATCATGATTGTGGTGTCGCCCATGCGCAAGGCATGCTCCATGTTGTGCGTCACCATGAGGGTGGTCAAACCTTCTTCGGCCACCATTTTCTCGGTCAGATACAGTATCTGCTGGGCGGTGTTCGGATCCAAAGCGGCCACATGCTCGTCCAGAAGCAACAGATCCGGACGGGTCATGGTGGCCATGAGGAGGGTGAGGGCTTGGCGTTGCCCGCCGGAGAGAAAGCCGACGGCGGTATGCAGGCGATCTTCCAACCCTAAGCCCAACTGGCTCAGGCGGTCGCGGATCTGCCGCCGCAGGCCGGCCGTGATGCCGCGGCGCAGTCCCCGCCGCTCTCCCCGCCGCCAGGCCATCACCAGGTTTTCCTCCACGGTCATCGAGGCGGCCGTTCCCTGCAGCGGGTTTTGGAAGACGCGGCCGATGAAGGCGGCACGGCGATGCTCAGGGAGGAAAGTGATGTCCTTACCGTTCAGCATGACGCAGCCCCTGTCCACGGGGAATACTCCGGCAACAGCATTGAGGAGGGTGGACTTACCGGCGCCGTTGCTGCCGATGATGGTGACGAATGAACCGGTAGGGACGGTGAGGTTGACATCTTGCAGGGCGATCTTCGGCGTCAGCCCGCCGGCGGGAAATGCTTTGCAGAGGTGCCTGATCTCAAGCATTGTCGCCAACTCCTTTCCGACAGAGCACGGCATTCTCTTCCGCCTGCCGGCGCATACGCACCCGCTCGGCCCAGATGGTTTTAATGGTGGGTGCGGACAGCGCCCCGATCACCAAGACCGCCGTCATGATGCGGAGGTCGGTGGGGGCCAACCCCATGCGCAGGGCGAAGAAAATGGCCAGGCGATAGATGACCGCGCCCAAAAGCGCTCCGAGGGTGGCGCGGAAGATGGTGTATGGGCGGATAATGCCGGTGCCGATGATCACCGAAGCCAGACCGACCACGATGGTGCCGATGCCCATACCGGCGTCGGCAAAGCCTTGGTACTGGGCCACCAGCGCTCCCGAGAGAGCCACCAGCCCGTTGGAGAGGCATAGCCCGGCGATCACCATGGCCTGCGTGTCGACGCCCAGGCTGCGGATCATGTCGGGATTGTCGCCCGTGGCCCGCATGGCCATCCCGAAATCCGTACTGAGGAAGGCGTCGAGCAGAAGCTTGATCAGGAGGGCCAAGAGCAGGAAGAACAAGAGGTCCAGGTAAGTAATGTTGGCAAAGGTGTCGTGCAGCTGGGTGAAAAGAGTCTCCTGCCGCAGAAGGGGGATATTGGCCCGACCCATGATGCGCAGGTTTACGGAGTAAAGACCGGTCATGGTGAGAATGCCTGCCAAGAGGCCGGCGATGCGCAATTTGGTATATAGCAGTCCGGTGACCGCTCCGGCCAACATGCCGGCGAGCAAAGCCGCCAGAGTGGCCAGAAGGGGCGGGGCACCGCTCACGATGAGGGCTGCGGCTACCGCTCCGCCCAACGGAAATGAGCCGTCCACGGTGAGGTCCGCAAAGTTGAGCACCCGAAAGGTGAGATACACTCCCAGCGCCATGATGCCGTAGACCAAGCCCTGTTCCAGCGAACCACTGATGATTTGAAATGTCATTACCTCACACCTCAAGTAAAGCCAAAAGAACGAGAACGCCGGGAAACCTTTTCTCAACCAAAAGGTGAACTACAGGGCACAGGAGGGGGTGGTGACCCGGCGCTCGTTCATTTATTTGTCGACTGGTTCGATAGCTTATTTGTCTATTACTTTATAACCTCGTCGGCTGCGGCCAGCAAGTCGGCGGGGATGGTCACGCCCATCCTGGAGGCTGCCTGCAAATTGACGATCGTCTGCAGCTCTTTCTGGTACTCAATGGGCATATTGGCCGGTTTCTCACCCTTCAACACCCGGGCAGCCATGTCGGCAGTCTGCCGGCCTAGCTGGTAGTAATCAATACCTAAGGTGATCAAAGCGCCGCGGCGCACACAGTCTCCCTCTCCGGCGATGAGCGGGATTTTGGCTCGCTCGGCCACGGCGATCACCGATTCCAGAGCGGAAACCACGGTATTGTCCGTAGGCACATATATGGCGTCCACCCGGCCCTGCAGGGATTGGGCGGCTTGCATAACTTCGCTGCTGTTGGCCACCACCGCTTCCACGATGGTCACTCCCAAATCTTTCGCCGCGGCGCGGGCCATTTCCACCTGCACAACGGAGTTGGTTTCCCCGGCATTGTAGACGACGCCTATCCGGCGGGTGGCCGGCTTGATCTGTTTGGCCAGGGTCAATTGGGCGGCTACCGGGTTCATGTCGGACGTGCCGGTCACGTTGCCGCCGGGAGCGTCATTACTCTTGACCAGACCGGCTGCCACCGGATCGGTTACCGCCGTGATGAGAATGGGGATGGTTTTGGTCACATTGGCTGCGGCCTGAGCCGTCGGCGTAGCGATGGCCAGGATCAGGTCCACCCGGTCGGCCACGAACTTCTGGGCGATGGTTTGCGCCGTAGCCATGTCGCCCTGGGCGTTCTGTATATAATAGGTGATATTCTGCCCAGATTTATAGCCCAGCTCCGCCAGCCGGTCAATGAAACCCTGGCGGGCGGCATCAAGCGCCGGATGCTCGACAATCTGGGTAATGCCCACCTTCACCTGAGTGCTGGCTGCCAGGCCAGTCCCGGCGATCCCGAACAACAACACACCGGCCACAGTAATCATGACCATAGCCATAAAAGCCCTGCCACGCAGCGTGGCCATCTTCTTTCTCCCTACTTGCATGCATGATGCCTCCTCTTTATTCAACCGCCGATTGGTCGTTATTGGCGGCAGCTTCCCACTCATAACGTTCCTTGCATACCTTCATCACCAGTGAGGTGTCGCTCCCGGTCACCCCCGGTATGGAGCGCAGCGTCTCGGTCAGGAAAACAAAGAGACTCTCGGTGTCCGGAACGGCAACTTCCAGAATCAGGTCGTAAGTGCCGGCACAGACGGCAATATAGCGCACTTCAGGCAGCTTGTTCAGCTCGGCGAGAACCTGGCTCAGATTGGCGCCCGTAATGTTGATGCCCACAATGGCCAAAGCAAAACGGCCCACCCGCAGCGGGTTGATCACCCCGACGATTTTCAGTATTCCTTCTTCCAGGAGGCGGTTCACCCGCTTGCGGACGGTACTTTCGGCCAGGTTCAGAGCTTCGGCTATGTTTGTATAGGGCATGCGGCCGTCCTGACGCAGGAATTGCAGAATCTGGCGATCTATCTGGTCCAGAAAGCCGTCGTCCTTCTCCTCCAACTACCGGATCTCCTTTGTCACCTTTTTACCTTTAACCAGCTGCCCTTCACTTAACCTGCGATGGCAACCGGTGCGGGACGCCTTTCGTCCGTGTTGCCGTATAGTTGGACGATATACGCACGAAATCCTGCCGTATGGTACGAAATAAATATATAAAAGACAGTCCCTGCAGGAATCAGCAGTTTTGTCAATAAACCAATAAACCATTGCTGTGGCGATCTCGTCTCGGAGGTTTTATGAACATGCCTTCTCATATGTCTTCTGATGACGGCCAAAATTATATTGGCCTAAGAGAATGGGAGAATATGGCCCAGGCCTGGATTGAGGAGATGAGATATGGGAGAAATCCGGTGCGCCGCGGTTTCCTGGATCGCTATATGCTGGCAGCCTGCGGTGATGTGACCGGGCTGCGCATATTGGACTGCGGCTGCGGAGAGGGGCGTTTCTGCCGGATGCTCGTGGAGCGGGGAGCCGGCTATGTCCTGGGAGTGGATCTATGCCGGCCGCTGATAGACGCTGCCCGGGAGCTAAAGGGAGAGCGCGATGAATATTGCCTGGCTAACGTGGAGAATCTTGACTTCCTCGCTCCGGAGTCGTTCGATCTGGCTGTTTCGTACCTCAACCAATGCGATGTGTCCGATTTTTTGGCCAACAACCGGGCAGTCTACCGAGTGTTGAAAAAGGGCGGCCGTTTTTTGGTGGCCAATCTGCACCCGATGCGCTCGGCCGCCGGGACCTGGTGCCGGAATGCCGCCGGTGAAAAACTGCATGTGATTCTGGACAGGTATTTTGACGAAGGGGAGAGGCACTGGACCATGCTGGGCTGCCCGTTGATCAACTTCCATCGCACTTTGTCTACTTATATCAGGGGCTTCATCAGCACCGGTTTTGAGATAATAGATGTTGTGGAACCCACCGTAGGGCCGGAGGATTTGGCCGCCTATCCCGAGCTCGACGATGAGCGGCGGGTGCCTAACTTTATCATTTACATATTGGGCAAGTGAGCCGGAATTGGCCGGCGGGGATTGGCCAGCCGGAGTGACATTGAAGCGGAACCGGAGTGGAAGTGTGCAGATTTGGTCAGGCAAATGATAATAGATGTCGGCAAGGAGAATACGGAATACCAGCACCTCGAAGTGCTGAAGCGCAACCGCCACAAGAGGAAGCAATATGGGGAAGTGTTTATTGAAGGCGTTGCCGCCATAAATGCGCTGCTTGAGGCGGGCTGGAAAGCGCATACCATAGCCTTTGACCGCAGCCGGCCGCTTTCCGGTTGGGGCCAAGAGGTCATAGCACGAGCTCGTCCCGGGAAGATTATCAGGCTGGCGCCTGAGTTGATGCAGAAGCTCTCCGACCGCAGCGATCCATCAGAGCTGATAGTGATCGCCGAGCGGAGAGAGCGCCATCTCGCGCAGCTCAGGTTGGAACGCCACACCTTGGTGCTCATCTTCGACAGGCCGACCAACCACGGCAACCTTGGTTCCATTATCCGCAGCGCCGATGCTTTCGGGGCGACAGCCGTCATCACCGTCGGTCATGCGGTGGACATATTCGATCCGGTAGTCATCAGAGCCAGCCTGGGTGCCTTTTTTGCCCGACCGGTTATTCATTGCGCCTCGCCGGCGGAAATCCAAAACTGGCTTGCTGAAGCGAAGCAGAAGCGGCCGGATTTTCGAGTCTGGGGCACCTCGGCAGAGGCGGACACTTACCTTTATGAGGTAGACTTGACAGGTCCTCTCGCCATCGTGCTGGGCAATGAAGCCGCCGGCATGAGCCGCAAGCTTGGCGAAATGGTAGACGGGAACTTAGCCATACCTATGCAGGGCCGGGTAGATTCGCTGAATGTGGCTTGTGCCGGCACTGTGTTGTTATATGAAATAAACCGGCAGCGAAAAACTGCCGGCTAGCCTAAACCACGCCCACACGCCCGCACGCCCGCACGTCCACGCCCGCCCGCCCGCCCGCACACGCACATTCGCACACTCGTTGTGCGCTCACTCGTTCACTCGCTCACTCGCTCACCCGGCGCATCTCAGCCACATGCCTGAGCACGGCTTCCCGCATGAAGGCAGTGGCTTCGGGGGTGTTGGTGTGAGGAGCCGTCACATCGTTGAATATCGATTTTTTGCTGTTGATGTTGTTATATGCCGCATACACCGTGGTAGGCGGGCAGGTGGTATCGATGAAACCGACTGTCAGCACTGCTTCGGCGCCGACACGGGTGGCAAAATTGGCGGCATCGAAGTAGCGGATGGTTTTGTCGATATTCTCCTGCACCGAGCGCACGGGGCTGACGGTGAGATTGACGCCCGGCCAGCCGGCCGGCCGCTCCGGGAGCTGTCGACCCGTCAGGTCGGCCATACCCGGAACCCCGGCGACAAAGAGGGTGACCCGGGAATCAAGGCCGGCCCCGGCAAAGGATTGCGCTCCGCCTTGGCTCGTACCATAGAGGATCAAGGTGCGGCCATCCCACTCCGGCCGGGAGGCCAGATAATCTATGGCCCGCAATACCCGCAAGAACATGCCGAGGAAATAGAAGTCGTCACGTGATTCCCGCCCTCTGAATTGGTAACCTTTCAGCTCGCCTTGCGCCAGCTCCTCGTAATATGAAGCCGGCTGCCCGTTGGGTAAGCCGTGGGCATTGATATCAAACGCCAGCATCCCTTCGGATGCCCACTGGATGGCCCGGCTCATGTTGGAGTTGGTCACGCCCGCCCCGTGCAGGAGGAGAATGGCCGGGAGCGAGCCCGGCTTCGCCCCTTGGGGGACGGCCAGATAACCGGAAACAGGCCTCTCACCCCAAGCCCGTACCTGTACATCATAAATATTAATCCCAGACCTGCTCGCTACCTGGGTGAGCTTGGGCTCCATGGGTATCTTGGCCAACTCGGCTTTTTTGGCAGTCCAGAAGGCATCGAAATCTTCCGGCGGAGGCAGGCTGGCTCTGATATTCAGGGGATCGAAACCGGCCCCGGCCCTGACGATTATTTCCTTGTCGCCCGCTTTGTATGTCACCGCCAGCTGTATAAAGCCGGGTTGGTCCAACGTACCGGTTACATATGCATAACCATCTTTTATGACCGCACTGCCTTTTCTGATAAGGAAATTGCCGTCGTTCACCAATTGCCATTGCACACCCACGCCGTCGAGCGGCTGGCCGTCCTGGGTCAGGCGGATGATAAAGGTGGCGGTCTCACCTACCTTATATAAAGCATCTTTCCGGTCGGCCGTCACCGTCAGATTTTCTTTGTCCAGCACTTGCCATATCTGTGTGGAATAGCGAACGGCTGATTTGACTGTCTGGGTAGTAATTTCCGGATCGGCGGTAACGCTGAAGCCGACTTGCCATAATCCTGGTTGAGCGGGCACCTTGACCGCCACAGGAAGGGTGATGGTGCCTGCCGGAATTTCGGGAATATGTCCCAGATCAACCGTGGTCGAGGTGTGCGGCGTAACTACATAGTCGGCTTTTTCATTGTCCCAGGAAAGCGATTGGAACTCGACGTGCAGCCGGAGGGCCACATTCCGCAGTGAGCTTTGGCTCTGGATTTTGATATTGCTCACCAGCTCTTGGGTGGCCGGGTTTAGTTCCACATGGACCGTATCGAGGCTCACTACAATTTTTCCCCCTACAAAGCTTCTGGTGTCGGAAAAACCTATCCGGCCTTGATAAATATACTGCAACTCCAGGTGCGAGCGGCCAATCGACAGCTCGGTAAAGGGGATGGTGAAAAAGTTTTCGCCGGCCGTGAGTGTTTGGCCGTCGATGGTGAGGAGCTTTTTGCCGGAAGAGGAGAGCACCTTATACTCCCCGGGCAGGGGGCCGGCGGCGAGGAGGCGGATATGCATATTCCCGGAAGGTTCAAACTTGCTCAAAGGTATAAAGCCGGAAAGGGTATTCTCCATGGTGCCTATGTCCCATTTGGTGCCCACCGGAGCAAACCAAGGGTCGGCTGGGAGGACGGCGTTGTTCTCGTCGACTGCATAAAGCTTCTCTGCCGGGCAACGATTTACGGTCCAGAAGCCGTCGGCCAGGATGGTGTTGTCGGTCAGATCCAGAAGGCGGAAGGAGAGATAGCCCGCAGCGGCATCGTAGCTAAGAGCCGCCTCATATCTGTGACCTTTTTCCGGCATAACCCGTAGCCCGGTTTGCAGGGCATGATGGGCCGGAATTATCCCTCGCTCGCTGCGAAAAGTGATGATCCAGCTGGGAAACCAGCCGATGGTGGTCACTTCCCATGATGCTGCAATTACATCAGGTTGGGCTGTGCCGGGTTGGGCTGTGCCGGGTTGGGCTGTGCCGGGTTGAACCGGGCCTGGTTCCCCCTGGCCGGCTGCCAGGTCCGCCACACCCAGCAGGTAGAGGCTTATAATTTTTTCCGGTTCCTCCGTCACGGCGAAGACCCGCCTGACGGTGATGGCTGGCCCGGTTTCTGTAGTGGTAGCAGTAACAGTAGCTGAAGCTGTAGCAGTAGCTGAAGCTGTAGCTTTAGCTGTCCCGGCTGTCGCGGGAGCATCACCGCCGGCAGCCTCGGCGGTCATAATCCATCCCATAAATAAAAAGAAGTAAAAATAAAGCAAGGCAAGGCAGGAAAGTTGGCGCATATGCCGGCGGAAAAGTTGGCGAGACATGAGGACATCCCTCACTTACCACTTATTTGCAGCCCAGGTATATTTATGACTACATTGTAACGCATAAACACCGCCTTTTTGCAAGGACTTATAACCGGTTGTAACAAAACCATCCAATGGAAAAAGCAGGGCGAGAGGAGAGAAGAGCCTTGTATGATTTGGTGATCCACAATGCCTGCATTGTCGACGGGACGGGCAATCCCTGGTATACGGCCGATATCGGTGTCAAAGACGGCAGGATTGAGGCTATTGGTTCGCTCTCCGGGGAGGCTGGGGAGAGGATCGAAGCTGCAGGTCGGGTCCTGGCGCCAGGGTTCATCGATGTGCACACCCATGTTGACAGGAATATAACCAAAATGCCCTGGTGCGAAAATTACCTGCGCCAGGGGGTGACCACCGTGGTAGGCGGCAATTGTGGCAGTTCCCGGTGGCCGGTAGCCCGGCATCTGGCCGAAGTCGAGCAGAGCGCACCGGCGATAAATTATGCCATGCTGGTTGGCCACGGCACCATACGCAACCGGGTGATGGGGGGAGCCGCCAGACGCCGCCCTACAGAGGCAGAAATGCAGCAGATGGTGGACTTGGTCAGGCAGGGTTTGACTGAAGGGGCCATAGGTATGTCGGCTGGCTTGCGTTATGTGCCGGGATATTATGCTGAAACTTCGGAAGTGATTGAGCTCGCCAAACCGGTAGCCGGACAAAGGCGCCCTTTGAGCATCCATATCCGTGATGAAGCCAACCTGGACGGCGGGCTGGTGGAAGCTGTCTCCGAAGCCGTGGAGATAGCTGCCGGGAGCGGGGTGAGCGTGGAGATATCGCACCTGAAATGCCTGGGGCAAAAAGCCTGGCATATGACCGGCACGATCCTGCAAGTTATTGAAGCGGCACGGGAAAAAGGTTTAGATGTCACTTTTGATCAGTATCCATATATCGCTTCCAGCACCAGCATTGCCGGGGCGCTGGTGCCGCGCTGGGCGCAAGAAGGCGGGGGAGCGGCTATGCGGAACCGGCTGCGGCTGGACTCGACCGGCGAGGATAGAGAGAAGATACGCTCCGAAATGGCGGCGGCCATCGAGGAGAGAGGCGGGCCGGAATCGCTTGTCATAGCGGCCAACGCCATCGACCCGCAGCTGAATGGGTTGAGTTTGAGCACCATCGGCAAAGAGTGGGGGATAGCCCCTGTCGACGTGGCTATTGAGATGCAGCTCAGAGGCGGAGCCACTTTGATCTCATTTAATATGTGTGAAGCCGATGTGGAAAGAATCATGAAGCACTGGGCTGGCATGGTGGCTTCCGACGGCGATCTGTGGTCTTTGGGAGAAGGTCATCCCCACCCCAGAAGCTACGGCACCTTTCCCCGCGTTCTCGGCACCTATGTCCGCCGGAAAAAGGTGCTGAGACTTGAGGAGGCTATTAGGAAAATGACTTCCTTTCCGGCCCGGCGCCTGGGACTGCGGGATAGAGGTATCATTGCCGAGGGTTTCGTTGCCGATTTAGTCCTTTTCGATCCGGAGCAAATCGCCGATCAAGCCACCTTTGAGCAGCCCCATGCCTATTGCCGGGGGATAGATTTCGTTGTGGTGGGCGGTGAAATCGTCCTCGTGGGCGATGAGTTGACCGGCAGAAGACCGGGGCGGGTGCTGCGGGGTGAGGCGAGGTGAGGCGAGGTAAGGCAAGATGAGGCAAGATGAGGCAAGAAGAGGCGAGCTCTGGTGTGGAGAGACGAGGTCCGGCGTGGCGAGATACGGAGGGGTGAGAGGCGCTGCGCTCAATTTTTAAAAAAAGTTAAATGTAATTATACATCCATTCTGATCCCGGATTTCGCAGGGTTACCCTTGAAAAATGGCGACAGATAAAGGAAAAGTGCCTCCGCATGGGGAATTCATTAGTTGATAAAGCCAACGAATAGCCTAAGAAGGAGGCACCTTTCTGGTGAATACAT